>JARLHV010000177.1 GCA_031292055.1 Desulfosporosinus sp. | reverse complement strand
TGAGGCGAGCAACATATTTAGCACCTCTGGTCTTAGAGAAAACTAACTCTCCAGCTACTTTCAAATACCTTTCGATGATTTCGCTCTTTATTTGCTCGTCTCTCAAGCAATTTCTAATTCCTTGGATAAGTAACTCATTTAGGTGTTTGAAATCGTTTGCTTTCAAACCATGCAGAACAAATCCATATCGATTGCTGTCGTTGACTGCGACAAGTGTCTTTCTGCGCTTCACCGTGATTAAATGCACGCTCCAACAAAATAAATCGTTTTCTTCAGTTCCTTTCCCAGACACTATCCCCATCTCGTCATTTAATTTTTTTGTACAGCATATTTGCATTTTTCCCCTCCTAAGTCTAAGAACTTAATCATATATCTAGTAAGCGAGATTCTAAGCCTTTTTACATGTTCGCTTCGCTATGCTGCACGGGTTATATCCACCTGTGTACAATTTACCAAGCCTCATTCTCACAAGAGCCGCGAGCTCTTTTATTGTGCTCACTCCCCCAGCAGATAAGGCTGATAATAGAAATGAATTGTTCTCGACCTTCTTCCGGTACTCCTAAGAAGATCACTGCCTGAGTGTATGTCAGGTTCCGCACTGGTGCGTAATCTGAGTTGCTGTCGGAGGCAATCTTAGGTGTGAGAGGTAATGGCTTAGCCGAGCTTATTTTCTCCACTTCAACCTTAATCACGAAGGGCCCTTATTCGTCTTCATCTCTACCTTCGGTAAAAAGCTCATCCAGACACCCGTCATCAATAGCTGACCCTCTATTTTTATAGGGAACTGACCGTGGCCTACCCATTTTGTGAAATTTACAAGACTTAGGTCCATAACAAAAGGTTTCAAATCGATATTTTTTTATGTTCTTCTCAAAATCCCATTGGATTTCTACATTAGCCATATTGGCCCAGATACATTGATAACATTTTGTTTCCCACAAACGTTTACTTAATAGCCTGGCACCTCTTTCTTCATAAGTCTGCATTGATGGAGGCAGCATCACCCATAGCGGTGATAAGCTTTCAAGATTCGTGGATCCTCTACTCAATCGTTTTAAAGAGCCAGCTCGATAATAATCTGCAAATTCTCTTTCTTCATATTGTTTTGTCCAGGCTGTACCTTCAAGTACATCACCTATTCGAAATAAACCCTTAACTTGCTGTTTTTCAGAAATTGCAACCGAAAAATCTTTTTTACCCTCACTGCTATCACCTACAATAAAGAGATTATACCCAAGGTGATAGTGGGTTCGATTATCCATAAGATATCTCCAGACTCTGGTTCTTGGTTGAATAGCTACAATTTCACCTTGCCAATTCAGTTTAAATGAAATATCTCCATAGACACTCTTATTCATCTTCACTCTTCATCCTTTTAATTGTTTTTCGTGCTAGTCACAGGTTGCCCAGTTGTTTTGGTTCCTTGATGAAAGACAATTTGCCACCTTCCATCGAGGAACTTCCAAATTGAACTGCGCAATGAATTCCTCATTTCTTCTCTGAATTCATTGGTCTTTACAGCCCGATACTGCTGCTTGCTGCTGTTTGGCTTGTCAGGAACAGTCATCTCAATCGAGCCAAGTTCCAACGCGGGGCGCAAATAATTGTTGCTGAACGTTGGACGGTGCTTAAGTCCAAGCCGCTCCAAAAGCTCTTTTGCGGACAGCGTTTCGCTGCCTAAGGCGGACATCCGGTGCGCGACTTGATCGGTAACTTGCCCGCGAACTTGTTCGGTTTGCATAAGATCATTGAAAGCATCTCTGATCACGCGGAGCATAAATTCAACAAAAGCTGTAGAATCCGCCGCTTTGTCGGCAACAGCCAATAGGATGTAATACTCCTGATGACATTCGCGGATTAAAGTCTCCACAGGCAACCAGTCAAAGAGTGGTTGCCAGCGACTTAATAAAAGCGTCTGCCCCATACGCCCATACATCCATTTCCGTCAGCAAACGGATGTATAAATTCGAACTCATAGTGAAACACAACTCTTGGTTCTTGAACACACCGCATCACCCACTATGAAAAAAATATCCCCGCTTGGCTGATTTCAATTGCTTAATAACATCTGGATTGATACTTACCCTTCTTAGTACCGTATCTTTTTCAAGGACTTTTTCGGACAAATCCCTCATCTGAAAACCTGTGTTTCCGCCTTGAGAGGTCAGCGTCTTGGGCCCCTTGACTATGGGGCCTGGTAATTTTGACTCTGGGGCTTTATCTTTCTGAGTAAGCGTATTGAGCGCATGACCTCGTTGTGCATTGTGTCCTGTGAATGCTCGGGTTCGTTCCTCTGGTCAACAATGTATCAGTTAGCTAAAATCCTGGTATAACAGGTATCTCTATTTTCCAAGGACCATTTACGAGTATATTTATTTTTTCTACCGTTATTTTCATATCTTTGCCCCCAGTTGGATAAGGTACTTGAAGCCATTCCATACCTCCGGTGTTTTGGTTAAACTTACTTGACCAAGACACCATCCTTCCGTCGATTGTTAATTGGTCCAATGTGTTTATTGTTGCTCCATTATGAATATCTGGTTCAACATAAATCCGTAATGATATGCCGTTATTATCAGATATAATTTCGGATTTCGTCAATTTCAAGGTCCATGAACCAAGGTTTAGCGATTGATTCAGAGTGAGAGCCGAATTATTTTCCGGTGTCGGTATTACAATACTCCCGTGAACATCCTGCTGAAGTATAAGAGATGGCATATTAACAGTTAATTTGTCTCCAACATTAAGACTGGTTGAGAAATAGGATAAGCCACTTCCCATGAACCCCGACGGTTGACAATTTAACTGATAAGGCTTACCGTCGGAACCAGTGAGTACCGGGTTTTCGATCATTTGAAGTATGCCGCCCCGCAAACTTTGTACCAAAAAGGTAACCTTAGTCTCATCCGAGAACTTTGTAGCTTGACCAGCTACTGTTACATTGTTGACAGTCACAGAGGGACCAAATTTCTCGACAGGATTAAGATTTGCAGTATTACTAAGCGGAATGTTTATTGCCCAGTTTGATAAGCTGGGAATCACTAGAGTCACTTGATTAACATTAGATGGCAAAGGCTTATACCATGCCCAATAGTTTCCGAAGTTACCCGCCGTACACATGTTTCCGCTCTGATAAGAATACCTTTTTCCTGTCATATCTTCCAAATAGGAAGTATTCATATCTGGGATTGCACTTTCCACATAGGCCATTACTGATGTTCCTTTGTCATCTGCCAATACCCCATTAATATCAATTTTCACCCCATCTTTTTCAACTCGAACGGGGTTCGGAACAACAAGGCTGACATTTTCCGTTGAATGAATACCAAAACCAGGAATGTAAAAAAGTAATCGATTCAGTGCCTCGGCAATATTGTTAGGACCGCTGCCCAAAACCAGTAATAAGATTGCCGCTACGGAAACTGTAATGGCCTGCCATAATTTAATGCGACTCTGTTTTGGCTTCTTTAACCCGGTTTGAGCCAGCTGCAAAGTACGATGTCTAATTCTCTCAATTGACTCTTCAGTAGGTTCAGAAGAGTTGGTTTGAGCAAACTCCATAATATCGTCAGGAACACATAATCTTTCTAATGCTTCTTCGATATCTGTAAAATTATCAGTCATTGTTCCTCACCCCCTGTTAATCCTTTTTACCCAAGAAATTTTTAAGAACCAGAAAATCTCTGCGCAAGAAAGTAATCGCCTCCATCATTTCGCTTAAATTATAGTTGCTTCAGTGTCCCTATGCCAGCTTAAGAATATTTTATTATCCTTTCTTCCACACTCAATAAAATTATTGTTTTGCAATAATAACATAACAAAAATCAATAATTTTTTATTGATTATCGATAAAATGTGTATTACAATTTGCTTAACTAATAATAAGTGAGGTGCTTAGTTTGAAACGAGAAACACTATTTTTAAAGGTCGTTGTTCTTCTACTGGGAATTCCGGTTCTGGCGTTGTGTCTATTGGGGTTGCCTTCGATTGCGCGTGAAGCAGCCAAACATTATCCGATGTATTGGGTGTATCCCGTTATAATCGATATGTATGTGACGGCGATCCCCTTTTACGGCGCTCTGTATCAGGCTTATAAACTTTTAAGCTATATTGACAAGAACATAGCTTTCTCAGAATTATCGGTAAAGACAATAAAGATTATAAAATACTGTGCAGTCTCAATCAGTCTATTGTATGCGATAGACATGCCGTTCTTTTATCTCGTAGGAGAGAAAGACGATGCCCCGGGTCTCATATTACTCGGATTGGTCCTTACGTTTGCTCCAACTGTGATTGCCGTCTTTGCTGCTGTGCTTGAAAAACTTTTAAAAGATGCTATTGATATAAAATCCGAAAATGATCTGACGATTTGAGGGGAGTAATATGGCGATTATTATCAATCTTGATGTTATGTTGGCCAAAAGGAAAATGAGCCTCACAGAACTTTCCGAGAGGGTTGGGATTACGATGGCTAATCTTTCTATCTTGAAAACCGGCAAGGCCAAGGCGGTTAGATTATCGACTTTAGAGGCTATCTGTAAAGCTTTAGAATGTCAACCAGGTGATATTCTCGAATACAGCAAGGACCATTAAATCATGGGAGGGAATTATGAAAAATCTCATTTCTGAAAACTTTGAACAGCCAGCCGAGTTGGAAAGACTTTATCGGCAGGAGCCTGAGAAATTTAGCAAAGCTTTTTCCGAGGTATTTAAGGAAAATCAAAATCTAACCATCCTGAAAGTATGGCATGAAAGGCTGGATTTTGATCTGTCAAAGAATGAAACGATGGAAGCCGATACTAGGTGGAAAGACCTTATGATAGTCATTGTCATTTCATTGCTGGCCGGAACGATTGCCAGGTTTTTGTTTCCATCCATTGAAAAAGAATTAATTAATCCGGCAAATATTGTTTTTTCTGGTTTTCCTTTGCTTTCCTTCTATTTTTTTTTAAAGAATCGCCCTTCAAAAAAGCTTATCCTCGCACTTAGCCTATCCTACCTGGCGGCCTTGATTTACCTAAACTTTCTACCTTTAAAAAACTCAGACAGTATCCTTTTGGCTAATCTGCATTTGCCCTTTTTCTTATGGTCCTTAGTGGGAATATCTTTTATGGGAGACTATCGCCTGCAGCCGGAAAAAGTCTTGGAATATCTGAAGTACAACGGTGAGCTTTTAATTAGCGTTGGTCTGTTACACATTTGTGGTGTCTTTTTAACCGTTTTGACCATTGGTTTATTTAGGGTAATTCAAGTCAATATAGCAGATTTCTATATCCACAACATTGCGATATATGGAGTTGCTGCTTCGCCCTTTGTCGGCACTTATTTAGCGAAAACCAGGGGCATCGCCAAAAATATTGCGCCTTATTTAGCAAAGGTTTTTAGTCCGTTAGTTTTGATAACCTTAGGTGTCTATTTGGCTACAATCATCGTCACGCAGAAGAATCCTTATACCGATAGAGAGTTCTTATTAATTTTCAACTTAATGCTGATCCTGGTCCTAGCCATCACGATTTTTTCCGTCGCAGGAAGAGAAGCCGGCTCGAAAATAGCGTTCAATGATCGAATACTCTTCGCCTTGTTAACCGTTGCTATAGTGATTGACTGCGTGGCATTATCGGCTATTTTGTTCAGATTGACCTCTTATGGCATAACTCCAAACCGCTTAGCCGTTTTGGGTATGAATCTTATTGTGTTTGTCCACTTAGTAAGGATTACGGTTAATTATTTCCGGTTCCTATTAGGTAAAGTTAACGTGGAGATGATCGAGGCTGCCATTACGCGATATTTACCGATTTATTCACTTTGGGCGCTCATCGTTACCATTTTCTTTCCGATAATTTTCGCTTTCAAATAAGATTCAAGTTGCTGAATAGTGGTCCAGTCTTTTTCAATTAATTTGCAATCCCTATCTATATCTCCTTTAATTGAAATATAAATCAAAATGATTTTGAATAATAGAGTTAGAGTTGTATCAAAAAGCACCCTGTAGCCCAAATAGGAACAGCCTTTTCCAACCGTGCTAATAATTCCTTTCTCAGCTCAAGATCGAGGGCACGGTCTTTTAAATCGACGAGACGTTGATAAGCTTCGCGATAGAGAGGTGCTTGCAGAGTTTGGATTGCTGTTAAAAGTTCATGAGCAACGTGAGCTGAAGAACCCTTGGATCTTTCAAGCATGCTTTTTAACTGATCGATCTGAGTCTCTAACTGGATTAAAGCTAATCGCTTAGTCTGAAGAGTTAGCAGACTAGAAAGTTTGTGGGATACGGCCTCTTCTAATCGTCTGAGCTCTCCATAGTTGCCAAGCTGAACTTTTGTCTTTTCATAAAATGCTTGCCATTGGAATCCTGAAGTCTTCAGCTTCCTGAGGCAAACCATGCTCAGGGACTAGAGGGTTATACTCGAGCAGGGCTTCTTTAGAATTCACAGAAGTAGTACAAGTTCTTTCAATCTGAGTTATCAGGTTCTGCCAAGAACTCTAATACTCCTCTAACCGACTATATCCCCGCTATTTTATGATAATTGTGTTGTTTGAGAATCATTTATTGCTTTATCTAAAGCTGTAACAAGGTCATCTTGAACGATCCAATAATATCCGGCACTATCAAGGGCATTTCCGGCACTCAAATTCCAAATGGATCCCCCGTACGTGACATGATCTTTAGTTTGGATAAGTAACTTTCTGTATGGTTCTGATGTTGAACCAGGTGGAAATCGCATAAAATCAATCTTCTGCGAACGTTGCATTTTTGATACTCTTTCTGCCAAGTCAAATACTACTTGTTGGTTTGTCACCATATACGTTTTATCTTGGGTACTAACAATTACGTTTTTAATATTATTTTTCGTAATAGAGAATCCCCCCAATGAGATATATATCGATTGATAATACACAAAACCAACGATCAATATGCCAAAAATGATAATAAATGGAAATTTTTCAATCCTCATATACTCCTCCCTAACAAAATCTTGACCCTTGAAAATAGCATTCACGGTGTATGTCATCGAACGTTCTGAGGGTTTGCGGCATCGGGTTGCTACCAAAAATGTCCTCTCCCATGTTGCTGCTCAAGCACAGTGCTTTGGCTTAGAACTCATTTTCATATCGTTTGAAAAATTCATAATAGGTTCGCACGTTTTCCAGCTTTGTCCACCGCTTCACATCCACTGGTTTCTCGTCAAGATCATAGATTTTCGCTCCACGCAGGGCAAGCAGAAACGGCGAATGGGTTGATATAATAAACTGACAGCCTCCAAACCGTGCAGCGTCCTCAATAAATTTCATTAATTCCATCTGACGTTTTGGAGAAAGACTGTTTTCAGGCTCATCTAATATATAAAGTCCGGCTTCACCGATTTTTTCGGTAAAATACAGGAAGGCACTTTCTCCATTGGAATATCCCCGCACATTAGCCATCAATTCATGTCTCACAAAACGGGACTGTGTTTTACTTTTAGCCATATTTGCTTTTTTAAGTTGCTCGTAATCTGCGAGAGACTTCATCTGAAAAGGAGAATATTTGGCATCCAGATATTCATCAAAAAGTTTTTCCCTTTTTTGGTCAATTCCCTGGTTGAGGTTGCGAATATTTAACATATAGTCAAATACATCATCACTAGTAATAATTCTGCTATTTTCAGGGATGTTGGTCTTAAGTTGCATCTCACACATATGGATATAGTCAGGATAGAAATTAGATTTATTATAGATAGAATCACGATTGATTCCTATTTTTTCTGCCATCACATTTAAGGCCGTTGATTTTCCTGAACCGTTTCCTCCATATAAAATCGTAACCGGCTCAAAATCAATTCTCCCAAAACCAATTCTTGATAAGATCATAAATGGATAAAACACATCATAGCACGTTCTTTTTATCTTCATGAAAAAGTTAAATTCCATATCCTCATTTGGAAATGTGAAAACATTCAAATAAACCATAATCCTCTTCCTTATCATTACATTATATAAGCTGATTCGAAAACGATCTCTTAGACTGTCTTAAGATGCTCCCTCCCCCTCAAACTGCTACTAGAGTATAAGTTAGCATTTTTAGCCTAACGGGTATATGGATAACAAACAGGAACCTAGCGGTTTATGCAAAGTATCCTACGCTTAATACGAATGATACGAATGATACGAACAATTTATTTTATACCATATTTGATATCTAAAAATACAGTGACCATAAAAACTACCAACAGTACAAGAGCAAAAATCTTTGACATTGGATGTGACCAATTCACTGTCATTTCCTTTTTTCCCATTACCAATATTTGATTTGCTTTTGGAACAACAATATTGGCATCATCTCCGTTGTAGTATAAATATTTATTGTGCGTTTTTCGATACTCTTCAATTTCTTCTATTGACCATTTTCTTTTTGCCATGCCTATTCCCTCATTTCGTTCTCAAATGATGCTGATTTCATAATGCGTTTGGCGAGAAAACCGTTGGATGACTGATGTAAATCATCAAGTATCGAAGGCACTCGTTAATTCGACTGGTCAAAACTCCCTACTGGTGCTGGAGGACTTAACAGGAATTAGGAACGCCACAGAAAAAGTTCAACTCAAGAATCGTTACGTTTTTGTATCTTGGGGGTTTTATCAATTACGTCAAATGATCGAGTATAAAGCCATACTAAACCGATCTCTAACAATTGCTATTGACCCAAAGTATACAAGCCAAAAATGTCCTCAATGCGGT
>JARLHV010000176.1 GCA_031292055.1 Desulfosporosinus sp. | reverse complement strand
TGAGGCGAGCAACATATTTAGCACCTCTGGTCTTAGAGAAAACTAACTCTCCAGCTACTTTCAAATACCTTTCGATGATTTCGCTCTTTATTTGCTCGTCTCTCAAGCAATTTCTAATTCCTTGGATAAGTAACTCATTTATGTGTTTAAAATCGTTTGCTTTCAAACCATGCAGAACAAATCCATATCGATTGCTGTCGTTGACTGCGACAAGTGTCTTTCTGCGCTTCACCGTGATTAAATGCACGCTCCAACAAAATAAATCGTTTTTATTTAAATAAAACGTTTACTAACATAAGCTTCTTAGTTCCTTCCACTTCCGCTCGTTTGGCTGTAATTATTCATTATATATTATTGAAACTTTATGATTAGCTTCTATTGCCTCATACTTCAACCTTTCGGCTTTCAGCCTACTACCTCGTTTGCCTACGCTTAAAGAAGTGAGTTACCCCTCCAGAAAAACAATCACTCTATCAAACTCTCATACCAAGGTTTTAGCTATCTCTTTTACGGTTGAAACCAGGCAACGTCATTGTGATAAATATAACCGTAATAACCAAACGGGTCTTTTTCCCAATCCGGAAAAGATCCTATAATTTTTTGAGGATTGTTACCATCAGCGCCAATCATCCATAACGAATTGTCTTGAACATACATAATCCGGGTTCCGTCTTTGGACCATTCCGGCTGGTATATGCCCGTACCGGCAGCTTTTAAAGGATGGGCACCGGAGCCGTCAGCGTTCTCTATCCACAATATCCGCGTAGCTGCCCAGTTCGAGAGATTGCCAGGATCACTGAGTCCCCCGGTAGCATTGTCCAGATTTTGGGCAATGATAAAAGCAATTTTACTGCCATCCGGAGATGGTGCCGGATCAATAGCCACCGCTCCCTTTGGATTGGCAAGCTTCCTGGTGCTTCCTGTTCCAGGATCGCAAATTGCCAGACTTTTCTCCGACCAAACAGTACGATTTCCACCTGCAACCATCAGCAACTGCCCATTAGGCAAAAAAGAAAGCCAATCCCGGTACACCAGTCCGTAAGTTAGCGCTTTCGGTTGAGAGTCGCCCAGCTTAAGACTTTGTAATTCTAAGCCGTCAGCGGCAAAAGAAGCCGAAAAGGCAGGATCCAGCCAGTACAGCAATCCCTTGCAGTCGGGCCACCAGGCTGCCACAATAATCCCTGTTTCTGCAGGAGATATCAGCTGTCGGACCGTTTGGCCGGTCTCAAGATTGAAAGTATTAAGGGTGTCTTGACGTTCCTGAGAAAGTTTCGAATCCTGAGAGAGAACCGGGCTGCTATTGTAAGCCAGAAATTTACCATCGGGCGACCAGCAGGCGTAGCTGGTATATTTCCCGGTACCTTGAATTCGATACGGGTTGCCTTCCACCGGAACCAGCCAAAGCCCGTCCTGCCCTTGCGTTATCAGAACATTCGCGGTGGGTGACCAAGAAGTATTGGGTACATTGGGCAACTCCGGAAGGCCTTGGACTGGGTGGGCTTGCTGTCCATCCCGGCGAACAAGCCAAAGTCGGCCATTATTCTCGTCCTGCCCGTCGGAAAGCAAAAAAGATATCCATTCGCCATCGAACGACCAGGCCGGATAATAGGCCTGGTCGGAGTTTGTAAGCTGTTTCAGTTCACCGGTGTCACCGTAAAGTAGGTAGAGTAAACCTTGCCAAGTGAAAGTCAGATCACCCCTCTTCTTCAAGACTGTCGCCTTGAGATTCAACGAATTCTCAATAGCGGTTTGGTTGAGGTTGAGGGATTGGTTCACCATTTGCGTCCAGACATATCCGCCATCGGTCGTTTTCCATAAACGGCCGTCAATAATTCCCCAACCTATTTGTTCGGAAATAAAATCGAGCTGGCTCAGATTGGTGAAATCAATATTTGGTTTAACCGACGTAAAAGAGCGCATGCCGTCGGCTGAGTAAAACAGTTCGTAACCGTCACTGACAAAAGCATGCCTAGCATCAACAATATTGGTTTGAAATCCCCGGAACGGTTCCTGACTACTCCGAACTGGTGTTGTGGCCTGCCAGCTTTTGCCGTCGTTCTGAGTAAGATAAAAAACCAGAGCAGGAGGTGTTTGGCCTCTCAATTCAACCGGCAATAATCCCGTTTGGGCTTGAAAAAACCAGGGCTGATTGCTGTTCGCCGAACCGCCCTCCGCATGATAGCCGAAAGGTACAGCCAAATTCTGAGGTGTCCAGCTCACTCCCCCGTCGGCTGTCGTATACAACCAAATACCGTCGCCATGAGAATAACCTGTCAGCCAGCCATTTTGGCGGTCAGAAAACACAAAACCGGTTTTGATTCCTGCGAAGGGCAAACCATTGGCCGATTGCGGGTCCGGACTTGAGGAAGCGATCGACTTCCAGGTCGTACCTCCGTCAGTCGTTTGGAAGAGCTCATCAAACTCCGAACCCATGGCGACGCCATAGCCGGCTAAAAGCCAGCCGTGTTCGGCATCGCTAAATGAAAGCTTAACAGGCTTCTCACCGGCAGGTATATTGGAACTGGTATTGATTTCACTCTTCCCCCAATTCCGCCCGCTATCTGTCGTCCAACAAACAATGATTTGAGGGGAAGATTCCTGGGTGAGAGCAAGCACCGCATTCTGTCCGTCCCTGCAAAATAGTGAGCTTACACTCAGCCCGGACTGCCTCTGGGGCGTAACGTCCGTCCAGTTCTCACCGCCATCAACTGTTCTGAGGATTGATTCCTTGGTAGAAGCCCAGCCAATCTTGGCATCAACCATTCGGACAAACGTCAAGGAACTCTCCTCCTTATTGAGGGGAACAGGACTGTCCGGGCTGCTGCCTGCCATATTTTGCTGAGTTTGGCCACAGCCAACAAGTCCAGCTAGCAAAGAAACTATAATTATCAAAATGAAAATCACAGTCTTATTCTTGAAACGCATTACGAGTCACCCTTACTCTTGTTTCTTTTTCAATCATTGATGTTTCTTCCGGCTGCAGGTTAGTTAATCTTCAACAGTTCCTGCTCTATACCATATCATGATGCCCAAGCCAGTGTTTTACAAAATAATTAATAAAAGTTACAAAATAGTAACGTTGACCTTACTTGCAGCTGCACTTGCGCCTGTGCTTGACTTACTGCAAGCCGTCAGTCCGCTAAGCAGGATGATGCTTACCAGCACCAAGGAGAATATGATGACTCTCCGACGTATACGTTTATTCAATGTATTGGCTTTAATAACATTCAGCTCCTAATTAATGCTATCTCTGCACCGCCTGCCAAGAGATACCACATCCTCTGATAGCCACACATGGAACTTAAACACAATATAAAACAGAACAAAAAAACACCGCCTATGTTTGCCATACAATACATCCGCGGTGCGTTCGCCGATCATTTTACCTGGCATTCGCAAATTCTCCGTCATTCACTTCGCCTCAGTGCAACCTTATCTATCGCCACTTTTATAGATGTTTTTTTTCAAATACCACATGGCCACTGGCTGCCATTGACAGTGGCGATTATTTTGAAGCCTGATTTCCATTCTTCGAGGCAACGCGCTTTTCAACGAATCGGAGGAACCATGGCAGGAGGCATTCTGGCCTTCATGATAACTGCAACAATTCACAATGAGCTAATACTTTTTCCATTGATAATCGTTTTCCTATTTCTCGCTACTATAAACCATTCACACAATTATGGCGTTTATGCATTTTTCTGGATACCAGTTATTGTTTTCTTACTTGACCTCAATCATTTTGGAGATTGGATTGTCGCCATGGAGCGGATTTCCATTACCTTCGCTGGTAGAAAATACGTACTTTCAAATGTGCTATTCTCGGATTGGATAATTCATCATAAACTGGCCTCGGAATTACGATTCTCCCCGGATATAACTGCGGCAATAGACTCTCATTCCTAACCCATAAAAAAGCAGAAATACAATCAGTGTCGAAGAAAAGCGAATCAGTCAATTAATTCGCCCCCCTCCATATCATCACCATACACAATGTCATCACGAAAAGCATCTAATAGCCACTCTTCATATTTTCCAGTAGATATAATATCAGATTGCAAAAGATTTTCAGCTTGCTTTATATAATAACCGTAAGTTCCCTTATTTTCATTCTCTGGAGTAGGTTTATACAAAGAAGTATCATATCCTAACTTTGCAGCAGAGATGATGACGTCCTTTTGCATATCTGCTGCATCAGACTGAGACAGTTCACCTTCTTCCTGTAAGCGAAAAAGCATCGCCTTTCTGCTAACACCAAAATACTGTTCTAATTTAATAACATCTTTAACCGTTAATTTTCGATTTTCTGCACTTTTCATTTCTTGAATTTTTTCGTACAAAGCTGCCGGTGGCATTAGCAAATAAGATGCAAACTGATCAGCAGACTTTTCAGTTTGGTTGCCGCCTCCAATTTTACTTGGACAAATCGTTGAGATCATATTTTCATCAAAATAAAGATGATATAACTCGTGAGCCAGCGAGAACCTTTGTCGACCAATAGACATACTTGAATTCACGGCTATTACTGCAGATGTATTATTTTTCAGACATGCACCACTTATTTTTTCTCCCAATGGATACTTGACTAATGTCACATTTTCAGTCGTATACATTAAGGCAAAAATATCAATAGGAGAAGTATTATCTTCTCCTAATTTTTTTCTGACACTGGATGCCTTATTACTTAAAGCCATCTTATCAATCATTCATTGTACCTCCAGCAATTTTATCCATCTGCATTTGATTCAATGCTATTCTATTGATTACAGCCAAAGCTTCCAGATCTTCACCGTCAATCCCGATAGTTCGAAAAGCAAAGCTTATAGATGATTTACACTCATCTGGTAATGTAATTACTGATACAGGGCAGCAAAATAAAGCTGCGAGTTTATCCAGCATATCCGAACTAATGGCACGTTCTCCTGCTTCAAATTTTGAAATCAGACTTTGGTCTACGCCAAGATAACTAGCAATATGCTTTTGTCCTAAACCAGCATTGTCTCTTAATGCTTTTATATTAGCTCCAATAATTTTCATATCAAGTATCATTTAAATCCTCCTTTCGCTTCTTACCTTACGTATAGCATATGATATTCTTGTCATAAAATCAACGCTTTATACACATATTTTTATGACAGTATTGATTCCAGTAATAAAGTAGGTGTTCTCTGCTAAACTATTCTATATTTATTTTGCATATAGTATCTACGTTTAATCCCCTAGCAACAAGCCCCCGACATGTTAGTTTGTCGGGGGCTTGTTGCTAATTCTATAACCTTGGGTCAACCGGTTCAGCCTCTAAAGCCAGCGTCGCTAACACACATTCGTGAATACGAGCGAGCGGCTCCTGACTTACAAAACGTTTGACCCCTTCCACTCCTAAGGCAAATTCCATGAGGGCATGACGTTGTTTTCGTTTAACATTTCTTTGCTTTAAGCGAACCAGATTCTCGGGCTGTAAATAATCCATTCCGTAAATAATATGAAGATACTTTCTTCCGCGAACCTTGATTGCCGGTTGCACCAACCGACCTTTTTCATTCCTGGCAATCATCGTTTCCGGCTTAACAACAAAGCCTTCATGTCCGTTTTCCGTCATTTCCTCCCACCAGAGAATTGCTTCTTCCTCAGACCTCTCATTGGTCACGACTTTGTACTCTGTCTCAATAACTAGATTAGACAGTTTAGCAAGCTCCCGGTTCTGCTCCATATGCCAAAGATGAGATTGCTCAAAATAAGTTCGACCCTGGTGAGCCAGGACATGAAAGGGGGCGATTTTAATCCCTTCAACCCCTTGAGTATCCCAGCAATACTTTTGAAACACCTCACGGAAGACTTGAGCATTCTCAACCTTACCCTTATATTCCTCGATCCAGGGATCAACCTCCCAGCCATTCAATTTTGCCAACTCAAGTTTTTCTAAAAGTTTCTTGCGATCCAGAAGTGAGACTTCCAGGGTTGAATTGGTCCAGCATCAGAAAGACATTGTCAAACTCTCGACCTTTAGCCTTGTGAATGGTTGACACAAAGATCGTTTCCATAGTTTCGCCAATGAAATCTTCCAGCACGGATTCACGGATAAAGATCTCCAGGTCAGATTTATACTTATACTTCGGATTCGCCGCCTCAAACTCTTGGATCAGATTAAGACAACTCTCTAAATTCAAGCTACTGCCAAACTGCTCTGCCAGTTTCCGTTTGGCATTTTCCCAAAGCTCATCATGGATGATATAGACATCGTCCGCCAAATTAAGGCGGCTCAGAAAATACCGGATTTCCAAAAGGTTATAGAGATTAAACCCTTCATTGGACTGGATCAGCTTGGCCTGCCTACCGCTCTTGATGAGCAGTCCTGCGATCTGTAAAGCTTCCTCATTCTTCTTAGTCAATACACAGGTGCTTCCGGCAAACCCTTCCGCGAGGATGTCCTGGACTAACGGAGTAATCAAATGACGGCTTCGATAGCGGACCCGTTTAAGCTTGCCATTGTCACTCTGGACAGCCATAATGGGCGTGTGCTTTAAGCGGTTCGGAATGCGCCTTAAAAACTGATTGGTAAAATCGACGAGATTGCGCTTGCTCCTATAGTTTTCAACCAGTTCAACCATTACGGCATCTGGTTCCGTAATCAGGTTCTCCATATATTTGGAACTTGCGCCCCTGAATTTAAAAATATTCTGGTCATCATCCCCAACGGCAATGATCCGCATCCCCTCGTTCTGTTCCATCAAAGCCTTGACCAAGGCAAATTCATGGGCATCCATGT
>JARLHV010000018.1 GCA_031292055.1 Desulfosporosinus sp. | reverse complement strand
CTGAGTTTTGTTCCTGTAAGGTGTCGATTTGTAAGCGCAGTTCAGAGTTCGCAGCCGTGGACACTGAGTTTTGTTCCTGTAAGGTGTCGATTTGCGAGTGTAGCTCAGTGTTTGCAGCCTTGGATTCTGAGTTTTGTTCCTGTAAGGTGTCGATTTGTAAGCGCAGCTCAGAGTTCGCAGCCTTGGATTCTGAGTTTTGTTCCCGTAAGGTGTCGATTTGCGAGTGTAGCTCAGTGTTTGCAGCCTTGGATTCTGAGTTTTGTTCCTGTAAGGCGTCGACTTGTAAGCGCAGCTCAGAGTTCGCAGCCTTGGATTCTGAGTTTTGTTCCCGTAAGGTGTCGATATGTAAGTGCAGCTCAGAGTTCGCAACATCGGATTCTGAGTTTTGTTCCTGTAAGGTGTCGATTTGCGAGTGTAGCTCATTGTTTGCAACATTGAATTCTGAGTTTTGTTCCCGTAAGGTGTCGATTTGTAAGTGCAGTTCAGTGTTCGTAGCCTTGGATTCTGAGTTTTGGTTCTGTAAGGTGTCGACTTGTAAGCGCAGCTCAGAGTTCGCAGTCTTGGATTCAAACAATTGCTGCTGAATCTCTGCCCACGCTTGGTCGACAGCCTCTCGATCATACCCTCGTATAACTTGCTTGAATTCGTGTTTAGCCAAAGTCTAAAGCCTCCTTTTCGCACATTCCCACGCTTAATATATCATTTTCTAGACTTTTCGAGAAGTCCTATTAGTATATAATATGACAATCTTTATACTTATTAGACTTTGTTGAGAACTTCCCAACGGGGTCTTACCCCAAGATGGTGAGAAATAATTCTGATAATTCTAAAGAAAACTTAGAATCTGGTTATATCAGGGGTTTCAGGGACTATTAGATATTGAAGAGAGATATTGTATGCTAATTCGGCGATGAATTCTCTGTCATACGAAGAAAACGATGTTGTTAATTGTCACTTTATGTACTAAAATACTATTTAGGAGTTGATCAGTAGAAAGGAGTTTACTGGTGTTGTCCTTACCTTGGCATAAAATCAGTCACAAAAGACAGGATTACTACATTATTCTAATTGCGATTGCTGTGGCATTCGTTTTTATTGGTCTCATTTATCTGGTGAACAAGTTCTAGTACATGAGGTTGAACTACTTTTTCGGCGCACTGTTACACCTAGCTTCAGGTATCTCTAAATTGTACTAGGGGTCATACTCTCTTACGATTTAGATCCAAATCTGAGGATTTAAATAATCCCTGGAGGCCTAGATCAGGCCTTCTAGGGATTATTTAATGTTTAGGCGCGCCCGGAGTGTCAGGGTCTGGTGCTAGTGAGTTTAAAAGCAAGGACAGTAAAAGAGCGAGTAACAAGAAACATAAGATCATGCTGATTACGCCACCCCAGCCGAACGCTGACCAAAAAGTACCACCGGCTGTTCCACCGATGCTCGAACCTACATAATAGAAGAAAAGATAGAGAGACGAGGCCTGAGCTTTGTCATGAATCGCTTGGTATCCGACCCAACTGCTGGCAAGTGAATGACTGCCAAAAAAACCAAAGGTGAAAATTGCGATGCCTAGGATTTTGAGCACTAACAGAGTGCTTAAGGTAAGGGCTGCGCCAGAGGCCATGATGAGCAGAGCGATCCAGAGTATTTGGCGACGACCATGAATGTCTGCTAAGCGGCCCATCCAAGTTGAACTGAACGTCCCGACGATATAGAGCACGAAAATCCAGCCGACGAGGGTTTGACTGAGCGAATAAGGGGGAGCCATCAATTGATAGCCGATGTAGTTATAGAGTGTGACAAAACTGCCCATTAGACAGAAGCCAATGCCATATAAGCAAAGTAGGCCGGGGTCTTGAAGATGGTTAGCCATCGATTTGAGCAATTTCCCAATCTCAAACGAGCGCGGTTGAAAGTGCTGCGAGTCTGGTAACAAGAACAAAAAGGCTACGCTCGCTAGAATACTTAAAATACCGATGCTTCCCAATGCCACTCGCCAATTGAAGTAATCAGTGAGCATGCCAATAATAATCCGACCACTCATACCACCGACCGAGTTCCCGCTGATGTATAGTCCCATCGCTATCCCCAAGCTAGCAGGTTCAATCTCTTCACAGAGGTAGGCCATTGCCACAGCGGGTAAGCCGGCTAGGGCAAGCCCCTGCAGGACGCGGAAGATCAAGAGAAAATGATAGTTGGGCACAAAAGCGGTCAGAACGGCGAGCAACGATGAAGTGGAAAGGGAAAATACCATGAGAGGTTTTCGTCCTCTGACTTCGGATAGGGAACCGACAAATAACATGCTGATAGCCAAGGCAATTGTTGTCACCGAAAGTGAAAGACTAGCCACAGCGGGAGAAATCTGAAAATCTCGGGAAAACTCTGGCAACAAGGGTTGCGTACTGTACATAATAGCAAATGTGGTGAAACCACCAAAAAATAAGGCCACGTTGGTTTTACGGAAGGCTACAGTTCCTTTGCGAATATAACTCATGTTTGACCACCCTAAATTTGTTTACCACTCTATAGTACACCTTGATGACCAGTAACGTCTAATCGAGATTTTGGCTAATTTGTTGGCTAATAACGTTAAGGAGCGAACCCTCAGCAAATTGTCGGGTTCGCTCCTTATTTATGGTTGAATAATTTCCTGAATTATGAGCAGGCTAACTAGTTATGCCCAGGGTATTAAGGGCGTCTTTCTTTAGCAAGAGTCGCACTTCTTCCTGCAAAACAAAGTTTGAAGCTTGAAAACCATTGAGACGATCAACTAAAAGCGTCTTGCCTTGGACCGAAACTTCGGCCCGGATCGTATTTCCTAAAATATAGAGATTGGTTAGCGTACCTTGGAGTTGATGCGCACTGGCATCCTCTTCCTGAGCTAAGGAATCGAGTTTAACGAGCTTGATATGTTCCGGGCGGATACATACTTCGACATTTTTGTTGGGCAGACCGAGCAAGCTACCGGGAAGAAAATTATAACTGCCAATAAAATTGGCCACAAAGCGGTTCGCCGGTTTATTGTAGATTTCCTCCGGTTTTCCTTGCTGCATAATTTCGCCGGAGTCTAAGATCACAATTCGATCCGACATCACTAAGGCCTCAAGTTGGTCATGGGTAACAAAAATCGTCGTAATCCCCATTTTCTGTTGAATATCTCGGATCAGACTTCGAGCACTTTCCCTGACTTTGGCATCGACAGCACTCAATGGCTCATCGAGAAGGAGTAGGTCCGGTTTCGTGACTAAAGCTCGAGCCAAAGCTACCCGTTGTTGTTGCCCGCCCGACATTTGGTGGGGATAATTTTTTTCCTTCCCCGCGATGCTGAGAATGGCCATGATTTCCTCAACTTGTTGCCGTATTTGCGGGGGGGAGATTTTATTAATTTTAAGCCCGAAAGCAATATTTTCATAAGCAGTCAGGTTGGGAAACAAAGCATAAGACTGAAAGACCATGCCAATATTTTGGGCTTTCTTTTTTAGCCCTTCGATAATTTCTTTGCCGCCGACGAAAACTTTCCCGCCGTCGCTGCGTTCTAAACCGGCAATAATTCTCAGAAGTGTCGTTTTTCCGCACCCACTAGGACCTAAAAGGGTAACAAATTCTCCTTTTTCGACCTGCAAATTAATCCTTTTCAGGACTTGACGGCCTTGAAAACTTTTTTCAACATCTAGTATCTGAACATGACTCACGTTTCTTTCCCCCGTCTCACGCAAATTTCATTAAGTACAACGTATTGTTAACGTATTGCTTGTTCAGACGATTGTCTTGTGCTTCCGAGTTCTGAAGGCCAACCAAATCAAAAGTAATGACATAAATAAGATTACGAGGAAATACGCTGCCACTAAGGCATTAGCCAAGTGCCCGTCAACTTTCTGTAATTTATAGAGATAAATCTGGATCGTTTCATAATTATCCCCGACTAACAGATTGGCTAAGACGAATTCGCCAAACAAAACGGAAACCGAAATTAAGGCTGCCGAAATAACTCCGCGCAGCACATTCGGGAAAATAACTTTTATAAATGTTTCTAATTTTCCGCAGCCCAACATGAGCGCTGCTTCTGTCAAAGTTTTGACATTGATGGTCCGAAAACTGTTTTTAATGGCTTGGTACATAAACGGTAAGATAAGCACAAAATAAGAACCAATTAAGATCCACGGTGTATTCGCAATTCGGAGCGGCCCCCTTGAATACATCTGAATCATGCCGATGGCCAAAATAACTCCCGGCATGGCAAAGGGCAGAATAGACAAAATTTCAAAGAGCTTTTCCAGACGGGGGTAATAAACAATGGCCAAGTACAAGGAGGGCACAATCAGCAAGATGGACAGGATTATCGTGGCAAAACTGGCATAGACCGTTCTCAATAAGGCGTGCATGAACTCTGAACTGGCAAAGAGCTGCTGGTAATAGGAGAGAGTATAGCCTTCAGGTAAGATGGTTGTACTCCACCTTGTGGCCACGGAGAAAAGAATGGTTGCTACAATCGGAAAAAACAAGTAGGCAAAAATCAGTGCTAAAGTAACTTTCGCTAAAATTCCTTTTTTCATAGCCCCATCCCTCCGCTGCTTTTCTTTAGGCGCGCATTAATAGCAATGGATAAACTTAAAAAGCAGGCCATGACCACAGCTAAGGCGCTCGCCAAAGTGGGATCGGGAAAAATATCCCCGGTTACTAGATTAGCAATGGTGATAGAAACTAAACTATTGTTTGAGCTTGTTAAGGCGTAAGCTGTAGCGTAGGCTCCTAAAGCATTGGCAAAGAGTAAGGTAAAGCTGCCTAACATAGCCGGTAACAAAATTGGTAAGCCCACCCGTCGCCAAAAATAAGCTCGACTGGCTCCCATGATTTGGGCCGCTTCGATAATATCCTGTTTAATAGCGTAGACCGCTGGGTACATAAGCATAAAAGCCAAGGGAACCGTAAAGTAAATATAGACTAAGACGATGCCGGTCCAACTGAACAGATTGAAACCAGCACCATACAGATCCAGGCCAAGTTTTTCTTTGGCTAGGACCGTCACGAGTCCATTAACTCCTAAAAGCACAATATAAGCAAAAGCTAAAGGAACACCGGAAAAATTGGAGGTCATATTGACTAACGTTAGCAGCTTTTCCCGCCAAGCGTCACTAAGTGAACGTAAGGCTAAGGCCCCGATGGTTCCAATCAGCAAACCAATGATGCCGACGGCTATGGAGACAAGTAAACTATTGCGCAAAGAGATTAGGTAGTATTTGCTGTTAATTATTTGCGCATAAGCCTCTAAACCGAAGCCTTTGGAGGTGTGGACGCTACTGTATATAATATAGCCCATCGGTAAAATCTCAAAAGCCAAAGCAAAGACCAGCAAAGGAATGAATGGAATCCAGAGAACTCCTCCACGCCGCAGCTCTTTTCCCCAGTGGGTTACTTTATTAGTGGACAGATTGGTTTGCATAGTGGGCCTCCTCGTCTCTGACGACTAAGAAATCAGCATGGTTAGGATAAAAGCCTGACGAGAGAATCGGTAAGACCCGAAATCTGGTCAGGCTTCTCTTTAATAGTAAAGCAAATAGAACAAGCAATTATTGAGCAATCACAACATTATTTCGCCACAAGTCAGGAATGGTTTTCATATCATTTTCCCAAGCGCTAAAGTTTTTGATGGGTTTGGCTGAAGCGTATTGGGCGGTTGGGACCATGTTTTTAGCAATATCGGCTGGAATTTGGACTTTGTCGCGAATGGGGCGGGCAAAACCTTTTGCCAAGAGGATTTGTCCTTCATCACTTAACAAGTAATCTTGGAACGCTTTAGCAGCGTTGGGATGAGGCGCGGTTTTATTAATGATGGAAACATAAGCACTGGAAACCGTACCGTCGCTAGGAATAACAACTTGGTAATTTTCCTTATCAGCTAAGCGGGAGCGATAACCAAGGGCGTTAAAATCCCACAGAATTCCGACCGGAATCTCACCCTTTTGGAAGATGGCGAAGACATTGTCACTGGGTTTGAGGTTACCAGCTTGTGACAACTTCTTAAAGTAATCAATCCCAGGGGTTAGATTGGTTTCATCCCCACCATTAGCAAAAGCGGCGGCTAGAACAGCAGCTTGGGATTGGGCAGCTTTCAAAACATCACCGGTGACGACCGCGCCTTTGTACTCAGGTTTAAGTAAATCGGCCCAACTTTGAGGTACGTCTTTGACCAACTTTGTGTTTACTAAAAAGGCAATGGTGCCGGCGTATTCTCCGGTCCAGAGTCCGTCTTTATCTTTGGCCCAATCCGGAACTTCGTTCCAAGTGGGGGCCTTGTGCGCTTGAACTACGTCTCTGGATATTGCAACATTGCCAAAGGTAATTCCCACGTCCCCAATGTCGGCTACGGCACTGGTTTTCTCTGCATCGAACTTTGCAATTTCTTCAGCACTGGTCATATCCGTATCTGAGTGCGTGATACCATACTGTTTGTCAAAATTACTCCAAATTTCCCCGAGGTTGGCCCAGTCATCCGGCATACCGTAGGAAACGATTTTGCCCTCTTTTTTGACCGCGTCTTTAAGTGCTTGTCCGGTGAGATCACTGCTCGCCGTCGTGGCTGTTTTATCGGCAGTTGCTGCAGTAGGTGTTGCGGTAGCTCCACATCCGGCCAAAAGACTGCTCGCTAAAAAAGTTCCAATGGTTAGCATTACGATTGATTTTTTGGTCCTGTTAAACATGTACTTCTTCCTCCCTGTCTGCTTTGAGTTTTAGCATAATACCTTAATTATGAGAACAATAACTTCTCAGCAATCCCTCCTTAAACACAACTGTTCGGCAGTTCAGCATAAACTTATTCCTGGTAAATCATTTCCCCATGCTCTCCTGTCCGGAAATACTGGGGGTAATCGGTTATAATCCTTGCCACCCGGGCCAGACTAACTTTTTGGGCAGCAAACGAACTATTGACAGTCCAAGCGTTTATTCCTATTCCCCAAGCCGCTGAGGCGGTGACTAACTCAGGAGTAACGAATTCCCAAGCTGGATGCAAGTATTGTGCATTTAAGTACTTAGCATATGCCCAAGGTTTGATGGGAGCACAGTCATAAAGGATGCCGGTTATGACTGGGGGACAAGCCTGTTTTAAATCGAGCAGAAGTTGATGGTCGAATGATGAGATGATGGCGTTGTCAAGCCGGCCATAGTCAGCTAACAGACGGACGACCTTTTCCCCCAGTCCAGGATACTGTACAAGTCCTGATTTGATTTCCACGTTAAGTTCTATAGTTAAGTCCGTCAACATTTCCAGCACTTCCCGCAAAGTCGGAATTGCTTGATAGACCGGAAGTTTAGCAAACCAACGGCCAAAGTCGAGCCTTTTCAGCTCTTGAAGTGTAAAATCCTTGATCCAGCCGATACCATTACTGGTGCGATCGACTCGCTCATCGTGACAGATAACGACTTCACCGTCCCGCGAGAGCTGAACATCGAATTCAAAACCATCGACCCCATACTCTAGTCCTTTCGCAAAGGCGAGGAGGGTATTCTCTGGAGCAGAGCCAGCTGCCCCTCTGTGACCAAGTAATTTCATTGCATTTACCTCCATCACATTGTAACATTTGCGGTTATTAGTTTAGTTATGGTTAAGTAAATTGTTGGTAATGAATGTGTTAAATTATAGCAATCTTGGGTTTAGAGGTGGGCAGAATTTGCTGCTTTCTTCCGGATGTGACTGCTTCGGTAGCGGTGTGAATAGTGCAGGTAAATAAGCAACTGAATCAGCAGTCGAATCCGAGCTGTTAAGCAGTAAATAAGTATTATAATTATTGCTATAAAAATAGTTATAAAGATAGTAATGATAATTATATAAAAAAATATTACAAAAATTATTAATATGAATATTATAACTATTTGTTGACAAATTGTTGATATAAAGGTAAGATGTATCTATATTAAAGTAAAGGTCGGGATAATATCAATGAATATTTTAACAGCGGCAATCGTCTCAAACTCTGAAATGATCAAGAATTATAAGGCTTGCCGAGAAAAGGCAGAAGGTTTTAGGAAGATATTTGTTTTGAAAAACAACCAACCGGATGCAGTTTTGTTTTCGATTGCAGAATATGAAAGGCTATCAGTATTTATCGAATATCTGGAAAGTCTCGACGCCAAGGATATTGCCAAGATTACTGAATCTTTGCCAAAGAAGGAACTCGTTAAGGATGTTATCTTAACCATTTAAGAAAGAAAGGAGGACAAAACTTATGTTATGGTCAATTGCTGCTATTCTCGTAGTCTTATGGCTGCTCGGTATCGTCACTTCGTATACTATGGGCGGATTAATACATATTCTGCTTGTAATTGCTGTGATCGTGGTGGTTATAAACTTAGTTACAGGCAGGCGAAGGCTTTAACTGAGCAGGTTTGATCGGTATAACCATCCGTTTAGTGGAAATTCCGTAGAAAAAACCAAAGCATACTCGTGTGTCCTCCCTTGGGACTGTCGGTACTGTCAACCTGGTTTTTAAATGACGATGGGCTGGATTCCATTGAAACTCTTTCGAAAACTAAATGAAGAACATTAAATAATAATGTTCTAACAGGATTAAGGGGGAATCAACTATGGAAAAGCGTAATGCGTATCTGAACAAGCTTCATGAAAATCTAACGGAATATAATGCGAAATTAGTAGAAATGAAAGCAAAAGTTGCTGGAGTCGGAGCTGACATGAAAGCAGAGTATCTTGCTCAAGTTGAAAACCTTGAACGTAAACGAGATGATCTGGTCGTGAAATATGGACAACTCAAAGAATCCAGCGAACATGCTTGGGACGATGTCAAAGTCGGAACTGAGAAAACATGGAGTGAGCTTAAGGATTCTATTGAAAAGGCAGTAGCTCGTTTTAAGTAAGCTAAGGCTTTTGTCTAATTAATGAACGACAGACACCTAGGCTGTTCATTAAAGAAGGGGAGGAACGAGTATGCTTTGGTTTTTAATAGTTGGGATTTTTGCCGGATGGTTAGCTGGTACTATAATTAAAGGTGGAGGATTTGGCCTGATCGGCGACTTGGTTGTAGGCGTAATAGGGTCTTTCATCGGCGGATACCTGTATAAAATTTTAGGGTTCACTGCCTATGGAACAATCGGTGAAATTATCATGGCAACGGTAGGGGCGATTGTGTTGTTGGTGATAATACGCTTATTATAGTAATTAAGGCATATGAAAGAAAATAACAAGTCATGATGCCTTGGATAGTTTGCGTCAGACAAGGAGGCATGTGCCCCTCATAGCGGGGCTATTAGGGGCATATGCCGACGCAGTATGACACAAAATAGACTGGCAGACTGACTAGT
>JARLHV010000175.1 GCA_031292055.1 Desulfosporosinus sp. | reverse complement strand
AACTTTTTGCTTTTCCAGATAATCAAGGCAGCTTGGGACTGCGGAAAGTTCCCCTCTATAAAGGAAGATCCTCCCCCCCTCCTGACTTCCCTTTTCCTTAAGTTTGGTAATACGTACATATCCTGTTTCTTTAGACGCCACATAACCTGTTATATAATCCGGATCATCAGAAATACAGATTTCTCCAATAATATTGGGAGCATAGGCTACCTTCGTAGCTAATACGATTGCTTCATTATAATGATTCTTCACTTCTATATTTTCCGACATGGAAGAATTATCGGCATCCATATAGGTTGCACGAATTCCTCTCTCTTGGTTAGGCTCTAATCGTTCTAAAGTGTCTACATCCAACAATATAGCTCCGCGCGTATTATAGGTTGCGTTGATTTTTTTAATAATTTCCTTGGCATTGGCAATGTTCATTTGTTCTAGAAGAGCCACTACCCTTTTAAGACCTGCTTGATAAGTATCTACCTGAACTGTACTAACAGGCAATGAATCCAAGTATAAAATATCCTCTTTGTTTACCTTTTCAATTTTAAGATTAATAAAATTCGCCTTACCTTTAGAATGATGCAAGGCTCTGGTTAATAAAGCTTCCACATATGTCCCAATGTTGTCTTCGCTTACTATTTTCTCCGCACCGGAAATATGTTTTTCTATGCCATCTTTGCTATTGCTTGCTCTCATTTTCAAACTATAAAGCTCCATAAACTCCACCTGATTTCTTATGCTATAAATAGGATTACGCTGCAAAAAAACTAAAAAATTAAAAAACGGCGCCGTGTCCAGAAACAGAAATGGTTTACTTTGATAATAACTTAATATTATAGAGTCTTTCTCTTGATTGTCAACTGTTTTTTAAAGCGAGGTTTACAATATGGATAATTTCCGAAACCACTCTCAGGTATTGAATCCAACTATGTTTCTGATTTAAATGCGGTTTGCGTTATATAGTAAAAAAAATAAGCCATCGTTTTCTTACGATAGCTCAACCAATATATAATCGTCCTCATCACTCCAATAAATAATAATCTCATATTTATGCATCAAGAGCACCTCCCAGTTTATACTTTAAAATAATCTGTCTTACCTGTTTTACTTGATATGGCTTTGTCTTTGCACCATTAGGCTGAATGTTGATTATTTCATCTAGCCCATCCTTGTGAAATATATGATGACTTCCGCTTATACGCTCTTTGAATTCAAATTTACGCAGAACTTTGCAAAGCTCTTTTCTACGGTTGAAACCAGGCAAAGTCATCGTGCCAAATATAACCGTAGAAACCAAACGGGTCTTTTTCCCATTCCGGAAAAGGTCCTAAAATTTTGCGAGGATTGTCATCGTCTGCGCCAATCATCCATAGCGAGTTGTCTTGAACATACATAATCCGGGTTCCGTCTTTGGACCACTCCAGCTGGTATATGCCCGTACGGATAATAGGCCTTGCCGGAATTTGTCAGCTGTTTCAGTTCACCGGTTTCACCGCAAAGTAGATAAAGTAAACCTTGTTGGGTGAAAGCCAGATCACCTCTCTTCTTCAGCGCAGCCGCATTGAGATCCAGCGAACTCTCAATAACTGTCTGACTGCGGGATCGGTTCGCCGCTTGTCTCCAGACATACCCACCATCGATCGTTTTCCATAAAGACCCGTCAATAATTCCCCAGCCTATTTGTTCGGAAACAAAATCAAGCTGGCTGAGCTTGGTAAGATCGATATCCGGTTTAACCGACGTAAAGCTGTGCATCCCATCCGCTGAGTAAAATAGCTTATAACCGTCACACACAAAAGCATGCTCTGCATCAACAATACTGGTATGGAAACTCCGAAACGGTTCCTGACTGCTCCGCACAGGCGCTGTGGCCTGCCAGCTTTCTCCGCCATCCTGCGTATGATAAAAAACTAAAGCCGGAGGGGTTTGACCTCTCAACTCTACCGGTAACAATCCCGTTTGCGCTTGGAAAAAACAGGGCGAATTGCTGCTCGCCGAACCGCCTTCTGCTTGATAACCGGAGGGCACAGCCAAGTTCTGGGGTGTCCAGCTCGCTCCCTCGTCGGCTGTCGTATACAGCCAAATCCCATCTCCATGAGAAAAACCTGTCAGCCAGCCCTTATGGTTGCCGACGAATACGAGACCGGTTTTGATTCCTGCGAAGGGCAGGCTAGTGGCAGGTTTCGAAGTTGGACTCGAGGAAGCTTTCAATTTCCAGGTCGTACCGCCATCAGTCGTTTGGAAGAGTTCATCAAGCTCCGAACCCATAGAAGCACCATAGCCGGCTAAAAGCCAGCCATGTTTGGCATCAACGAACGAAAGTTTCGAACTTCCAAGTTTATTTGAACCGATAGTAATCTCACTCTTCTCCCAATTCTGCCCGCCGTCCGTCGTTCGGCAAACAAAGATTTGGGGAGAGGATTCAGGAGCTAAAGCCAACACCACAGTTTGTCCGTCCTGGCAAACTATGGAGCTTACGCTCAGACCTGCCTGACCCTGGGGCGTAACATCCGACCAATTTTCACCGCCATCAACCGTTCTGAGGATAGATTCCTGGGTACAAGCCCAGCCGATCTTGGTATCAACCATTTGGACAGACGTCAGGGAACTCTTCTCCTCATTGAGAGGGACTGAGCGCCTGCCGTCCGGGCTGCCGACCGCTGTATTTGGCTGAGTTTGTCCACAGCCGACAAGCCCTGACAGTAAAAAAACAAAAATAATAAAAACGAAACCAATGAAAACCACAGACTTAGCCTTGAAACGCATTACGAATCACCTTTTCTCTTGTTTCTTTTTCAATCATTGATATTCCTTCCTGCTTCCGGTCAGTTAATTCTTAATTATACCTTTGTAATTTGGAGGCAAACTATCATAATAACTTTTGACATGCTCAAATTTTTCGACCTTGACTTCTCCTTCACCAGAGCCCACATGAATTGTAAGCTGATCAACCCCAACGTCAAGATGCGGACCGACGTATGGCTTTACTTGAAGTTTCAGTGTGAATAAAAAAGAACGGTATCCCATAGGTCTTTCGACCTTGAGGATTTCAATCGAATCAGGTGAATAATTGGGGGAAGTTGTTAAATATTGTTTATAGTAGTCATTAATCGCTGTTTGGATATAGGGGGCAAGAAGTGTAACGAATATATCCTGGTAAAGTTCCTCTTGGGAATGCTCAGGTGCCTTATCTGTACTCTCAGGAGAAATTGTTACCTTACTAACTGGCACTTTAACAGCTTCAGCTTCAACCTTTCTGCTGCATCCTGTGGTATTAACGACAAGCAAACAGCAGATTACGCCTAGATAAATCACCTTTTTTCTCACGTTTCGACTCATCCCCTCAGCTATAGAAAATCGCCTTTTCCTTCGTTTATTAGAGCAGCCGGCCAGATACACAGCCTGGTTATTTTTAACTTGAATCAAAGCCTTTCGAAGGTTTCCTTTAGTAGCAGTGCATCCTTTTCCACCAGAGGACCTTCAGATGTTATACAACCCTTTACATTGAAGTACTTTAAAGCCTTAAGGCAATCCACATAATTGAAGTCACTTTGCAGCAACGGAAGGTGGTTCCGCTCACCTTTTTCATTATAACTTACACCTCCCATATGAATATGTAAGTCTTCCAAAGCTCATTTTCCGAGTTCATCCGAGACATACTGAAGTATTATAGCAAAATCATTAAATCCTTTTAGTTT
>JARLHV010000017.1 GCA_031292055.1 Desulfosporosinus sp. | reverse complement strand
GGTGTGCAAAATAGCTGCTTTTAATAGAATTGAAGAACTTTTTCGCGAATTAAATTCATATAGACCACTTAAAGTGGGTGAACTATTAAGATTAAGCGAGGAGTTTTTGATTAATTTTACATATAATTCTAATGCTATAGAGGGCAATACCCTTACTTTGCAGGAAACTGCCTTAATCATCAAAGAGGGAATAACCATTGATAAAAAGCCACTTAAAGACCATTTAGAGGCAGTAGGCCATAAGGAAGCCTATCTCTATGTTGAGAATTTGGTAAAGCAAAAAGTTCCGCTGTCCGAAAAGATCATTAAAGACATTCACAGTCTGGTTCTGATGGATAATCGTGAAGACGGAGGAGTATACAGACGTGTGCCTGTAACTATTATGGGGGCTGTTCATACACCACCTCAGCCATATCTTTTGCCTGCTAGAATGGAACAACTTATTCTAAAATACCAGAAAATTCCCTTACCTCATGTGGTTGAACGTGTATCCCAATTTCATATGGAATTTGAAGCCGTACATCCATTTATTGACGGTAATGGCAGAACAGGACGCTTGCTTTTAAACCTTGAGTTGATGAAGGAGGGTTATCCTCCCATTAACATTAAATTTAGTGATCGTAAACGATACTATGAATGCTTCACAAGTTATCATACAAACGGTGAAGATCCATCAGAGATGGTTTCTCTAGTTGGGGAATATCTTGAGGAAGAGCTATTAAAGTATGTAGAGATTGTCCGAAATGCTAATGAAATCTCAAAACGCCAATAGCGGGGATAAGAAAGAGAATGAACAGAATAGGTGAACATCGAGAAAAGCAGCTATCTCACTGGGGTTAGCTGCTTTGTGCTATGCCAGTTGTTTCTCAATGATATTCAATCTGCAAACTTGAATGTTTTTGTAAGCATATCTTTTCCTACTTTAGCATTTGTGAAAAGTGTTCTTACATTCTCAATATATTCATCTGGTTCTCTTAGGGACGGGCTATAGTGAGTGAGCCAAAGTTCATTTACCCTTCCTTGTTTGGCGAGTAATCCTGCTTCGGAAAATATCATATGCTTTTTCTGTACAGCTTTTTGCAGGTTACCCTCATCACCATACATTCCTTCACAAACCAAGAGATCAGAGTTTTTGATAAACTCGACTAAACCTTCCGTTGGCCTTGTATCAGTGCAATAGCTTACTTTTATCCCTTTCCTTGTCTCACCGAGTACCATTTCTGGGCTAACTGTCTTACCTTCAAGTGTAATGATCACACCTCGTTGAAGCCTATTCCAGTAGTTCATAGGAATGCCTAGTTCCTTAGCACGCTCAACATCAAATTTGCCTGCCCTTTGAAGTTCAATACTATAGGATAGACAAGGAAGAGAATGATCAACGGGTAGACTCTTGATCTCGATACTACCCATGCGTGTTTTGGTGTTTTCAATATCGGATAGCTCGACTAATCTCAATTCATACGATAATTCAGGTGAAATAACGGTCAAACCTTCAACCACCTTTTTTAGACCTGGAGGCCCCATCAAACATAGCGGTTCTTCTCTTCCAGCGTTACCGATTGTCAGCAGCAGGCCGGGTAGTCCTCCTACATGATCTGCGTGATAATGCGTAAATAGAATAGCATCGATAGTTTTGAAACCCCAGCCGGTCATTTTCAACGGGATTTGCGTTCCTTCGCCACAATCGATCAGAATCAATCTTCCCTGATACCTGAGCAGAAGGGATGACAGCCATCTGTGTGGCAGGGGCATCATACCGCCTGTGCCCAACAAACAAACTTCGAGCATAATTATCGCCTCAACAACTAAAATTTGCACCTGCTCCATTGGGAACACCAATATAGTATTTGATCATTTGTTTTAGATTATTTAGGCTATAGAAACTAGTGCCGATGTTTCGTTGGTTGAGAAGATAGAAATTCTCACGCCAACGCATTTTGGTTCTAACTTGGACTGGAAGATCAAATATTTTTGCTACATCATTGATGGTATACATATATAAAATCTCCTTGATATAAAAAACATTAAGATTACATTGAGGGTGGATGCTTTTATCGTCGTTGTGGAACCGGGCAAACGGAGTTTTGAGACAGCGCATGCAGTTGCTAAACTTGCCCAAGACATTGGGGTTAGCCAAGTATATGCCGTTATCAATAAAGTTCACCCCGGCCAGATCGAAGATATCCAACGGGAAATGAACCGCATACAATAAAGCTTCAGAATATTGTTAAAAGAAATAGTTGCTGGCAACCAGTTTAAAAAATTCCATACAAGCCATCCGGTAATGCATCCTTCGCTTCAAATAAAAGGTGTTCAGGGGGAAAAAGGAATCTATGAAATGACGATTACGATGGATATCCGAGCGACCTTTGAGTATATCGAAGATGGCGTCTTATTCCGGAACATTGGTAATCATGATGAGACTATTAAGAATGCTTAAACCATGAAGACACGCTAAACCCATATTTGCCTGGGCTTGGAGTGTCTTCATGGTTTTTTTAGCCAAAGGATATGATTAAACAGAGTACTCCGAAAAAAGCATATTCCATTAGGAGTAGGTCTAATTATTGTATCTTTGCTTCATGGTATTTGCGCATATATAGGCATTCCTTATGTTTCATTGACATTGACAATTCTTAATTTTACTGGGGGAATCGTTTGTCTCATTTTTCTCGTTTTGCTATGTGGCAGTTATGTAATACGCAAAAAAATCAAGCCATACTGGATGTTTTGGCACAGAGTATTAGCTATAGTCTTTTTCATTGCTTTTGTTTGGCATGTTGTTGTAGAAGTACCTGTTATTCAAGAAGAAGCGCATCAAAATATATTTATCCATGCAGCTAGGTGAGGTTAAGGCCAAAGAAATTTTGTTGCATGCTGGAGCCAAGAGATTGTACAGTACCGTCTGGACTTCAGCCCATTCTGGGGGCCCATTATAGTTAATGGCTGTTTTTGTGGCGCCAATTAGGCACGCCAGAGTCTTAAGGTCAGACAGCGGAGGCTTCCGCCTCCAGCTAATAAAGCTTCAGGATGAAATTCGATGATTTGTACGCCACGTTGTTTCAACCTTTTTTTGGTTTGATTGGTTAGAGCTATATCGTAGTGAATGAGGATATTAGGTTCTAATGGAACAAAACTACAACCCCAATTTTGCTGCTCTACGTCATTTATTTCGACGAGTTCCATATTTTTCGTTCCTAAATAAGTTTTTAAATCAATTTCGATTCGCTTATATCGGTTAATTAAATAAGTACGGAGAAATGCTGGTGGGAAATAGAGGGCTAAATTCTCACTGATCCTGTTAAAAATCATATCTGGATGCATGAACCTTCGCGCCTGTGGTGCCTTTACATAGATCACTTCCTCAAAAATTTCTAAGGCTTTAGCAAAAAAACGTTCGATCGTGCTAGGGTTAAGTCGTTCAGTATCGACGATGATTAACGTAGTAGGAGACAAAATTAAGCATCCTTCAAACTGTTCGTCGGTTTCAAATTCATGAAAGATAGGTATACCAATATTCGTAAGAACTTCCTTAACTACCTGTTCCTCCCCCGCCCGGGTACCAGGACTCATTTCTGATAAAATAGCCCCTTTACTCGTGACGTCGGCCGTTTCATGAAGATAAGGGAAATTCGGGAGTTTAGCCAACAATTCCTTTGTTTTGTGAACAAAGTTCCTGATATGAAGCACCTCTACGTCGTGTGCTTCTAGCAACTGAGCATATTGTTCATGCTCCAGTAAATACTGATCAACGTTCGGAACATTATTGAATAAGTGATACTTATAATTTGACTGAGTGACGGTAGAAAGTGATTCAATCGGGCTATGAAGTAAGACTTTCTTTAATCTTGCTAGTTTTTCGGTTCCAAACATAGGTTTTACTTCGCTCATTTTTACCATCCTTGTAAGATAAGTTGTTGCCTTTAATATTTGCATTTGGCTCTGATTAAATACTGATGTTTAAAAAAAGCTCGACAAATCGGGGTGGTCTTTGGGCAGCGAACTCCGCTTTGGTGTGATTTTCGGACTTTGTTATAATACACCACCAAGGAAGCTACTTTTCACACGAATCTGGATTTGAGTCTACGAAAAAGAGGTCGACTTTGTTGCCAGCGACATGAATGGAAGAACCTATTATCAGGTATCTGCCATATCAATCTATTTGACTGGCTTCAGAAAACCTAAAATTGACAGGCTTCAAATTGCCTTGCACTTTGGCTTGTCAATTTAAACTTTGAACCTCAAAACGGAGCGACTTGACTTCATGTACCACGTTCTGTTTTAATCCCATTTTATAACAAATAGAGAGTTTTTAGCACAAGTAAGGGAGATGCCGGCAACGAAGAAAGCAAAGCGGACTGCTAAACGCAGTCTTCTTTTTTATGGACCGGTGTAATTTCAGCAAGGCGCATTTTAATTCCTAACTCCAGAAAATAGAATCCCATGCCTCTGGAAAGCTCGGCGTCAGCACCCTTTGTCTGTAGGTAAGCGTTTCCCAGTTCCCATAAATGTTGGAAGCCATATTTGGCCAAAAACGAATAGCGCTTGCGGACATATTCATAGCCAATCTCAAAATCACTGTGGTGTTGTCTGGACATCGTCTTCCTCCCGCTGTTTAGGGGATTGTTCTCCGATCAGTTCGGCAATACTAACACCGAGAGCGGCAGCGAGTTTCTTCAGGATCGGATAGGTCGGCTGTTTCTTGTTGGCCTCCAGTTCAGAAATATAGGTCTGGGAAACACTGGAGCGTCTGGAAAGCTCAGCCTGAGACAGTTTTTGTTTGGTTCGAAGATAATTAAGATTTTGCATGAAGCCATACTTCCTTTTAATAACAATTATAATTGCTTTTGCAGTACTTTACAACCGCTTTAGCGTACTATTGGCTGGCTTTTTTATTTGCTATAATTGCTTTAGCGATAGGGAGTGAAATAATGGGAATAGATTATGGCGCTAAATTTCTGGAGTTAAGAAAGAAGAATAAGCTAAGTCAAAAGGATTTGGCCAATATTGCAGAAATTGGTCAAACTACGATTAGCGATATAGAAGCTGGGAAGAAATCACCAAACGCTATTACGATCGAAAAGATATGTTCGGCGCTCAATGTCACGCTTACAGAATTTTTTGCCGAGGAATGCCCTCAGCTTGAGCCGGAACTTCGCCGTTTGGTGGATACAGCCAGAAAGCTTTCGCCTGAACAAATAGAATATCTTCAGAAGTTACTGGAATCGATGAATAAGGATTAATATTCGTGATATCACGATGAGTATTGCTTCGTCGATACGGGGCATATAATCCCTCGCTACAACGGAGAATCAACTTAATAGAGCTATCCAGATTAAGAAGTGCTCCACTTTGGCCCATTGAAGGCTAAAAGAAACACTGAATTTTTCCTTCAAGTTCTCATAGGATCTTCGCTAACAACTTACTTTGCCCATAAAATATCGAGCCACAATAAATATCGACACTAATGCCGAAATACTGTGAAGAATCCAGACCTTAGCAGCGCGGATAACGGCGAGATGATGTTTTGAAGCTAGAACTGGAAGAGCGTATCATTTGAGCAGATAACCAATAAAAGGAGCGAAAACTAAGTTAACCTTAGGCTTCGCTCCTTTTATTGGTCTGATAGACATAGAAATGTCTGAGTTGAGTGCTATGGTTTACGCAGAATATGTAAGGCAAGAAAGACTATCATACAGAAAGTTCGTGCGAATAGTTATCTAATTTCAAGAATATTGTAAAAAGAAACAGCTGCTGGCAGGGTTTTACAGAATTATGTGGAATTTAGGCTTATTAATAGGGTTTGTCACAAGAAAAAGTCAAGCACTATCGGAGGTTAAGCAATGAACTATATTGGAATTGACTTAGCGTGGACCTATAGCAAAGAATCCGGGATTTGTATTATCGGTGACTTTGGCAAACGCGTTCCCCATTAAATATAAAATCAAAAGAAAGGTTGAGTTTGGAGTAACAAAATCTGAGCTGGGTCGTATGGTAGACCTTACAAGAGGCGGTAGCAGCAAAGGGAAAGTACGGTTGCTCGGAGGCCATGGTCGTGACTAATAGCTATTATACAAAAGCTGCAATCGAATTGGCTAAAGCAAACAGAGTTGGATTGTGGAACAGGAACCGCTTGGTAAAGGCGCTGTTGTCAATTAAGAAGGACAGTCCTGTTGTTGAGCATCAACAAGAAGTTGCAGCTACGAATGTAGAACAAGCCGAAGTCGGAAATGACCTTTGTGCTGTATGCAATAAACCAGTTTCTGAAAAGGTGAGGCAATATTGCTTATCCAATCAACAGAGGTTTAGCGGCAAAGTTTATTGTTATGACCATCAACATAATAGGAAGTAAAGGGAGATTCAAATCAATGAGTGTAAAAGTCTACAATAAACTTATTCGTGATAAAATACCCCAGATTATCGAACAAAGTGGAAAACAGGCGATCGTCGAAGTGGTCTCAGGTAAGGTCTACTTAGAATTACTAAACGCAAAATTGGGTGAAGAATTACAAGAATATCTAGACAGCGAGAGTGTTGAAGAGCTGGCTGACTTGGTTGAAGTTGTCTATGCGATCTTAGACGATAAGAAGATCCCCTTACAAGAGTTTGAATTGATCAGGAAGCAAAAAGTTCAGGAGAGAGGCGCTTTTAAGAAGAAACTGTTGCTTAAAGAAGTTATCGACATCTGAGGAGCTGAATAAATGACAGTTAAAATCAAGCAGAAGGGAAGTCTGGGTAGTGTCGCTGAAGATCTCTTTGTTGAGTTGTTTTGTGACACCTTTGGTCCAGAAAAATCGGAATATCTTTTTCTTCAGTATCCGTTCACCGATATTTATGGCAACAGGCGCTCGATTGACTTTGCTCTGGAAAGTGAGAACTTAAAACTAGCCATAGAAATTGATGGAGAAACCTATCACAACCCCAATCAGATTTCCTCTAATAAATATTATGATGATCTCACCAAGCAAAATAGCCTGATCTATCAAAACTGGAAGGTCTACCGCTGGGTTTATAATCAGTTGAAGCAGCATCCAGAGAAGGTTAAGGATGAATTGCGCATTTTCGTGGGAGAGATCCCGACATTTAAGATGATCGAGGATTACCTGCCCCAACAAAAGGGAAAACTCATCGAGCTACACGAGCATCAGCAAGCGGCCTTAGCAAGTTTACAGACAATGCGCGATCAGGGGGAGAG
>JARLHV010000174.1 GCA_031292055.1 Desulfosporosinus sp. | reverse complement strand
CAATCGTTTTAACGTCTTATACTTGACGACACATAGAGTTTTACCTGACAGGCGTTTAACTGCCAGAACCACATACTCTATTCAGTTTTCAATGAGCGTTTTAACGACTTGTGCTTGTCGCCATCACGAATGATGGATTACGTAAAGCTTCTTCTAACGGAACATACAACATGTTCAAAGCCTCCGCGACAGCTTTATAGGTTAATTTACCATTAATGACATTAACACCTTTGCGAAGCGCACGGTTTTCCTGGATCGCTTTAAGATAACCTTTATTGGCTATCTCCAAGGCATACCCTAACGTGGCATTGGTCAGCGCAAACGTTGACGTCCGAGCAACCGCTCCCGGCATATTTGCGACTGAGTAATGAACAACCCCATATTTAATAAATGTGGGATCACTATGGGTTGTCACGCGATCAATGGTTGCAATACTACCCCCTTGGTCAATTGCCACATCCACAATTACACTTCCTGGAGTCATAGCTTTTACCATGTCCTCTGTAACTAAGTGCGGCGCACGGGCACCAGGAATAAGTACCGCCCCCACGAGCAAATCTGCCTGAGCCACATTGGCGGCGATATTGTAAGGATTAGACATCAAGGTTTTAACCCGACCACCAAAAAGATCATCAATTTCCCGTAACCGTTGCTCGTTTTTCTCAACAATTGTAACATCGGCACCCAAACCAATGGCCATTTTAGCTGCGTTCGTGCCCACAATTCCGCCGCCAATAATCGTTACTTTGGCAGGAGGTACTCCCGGAACTCCGCCGAGTAAAATTCCTTTCCCCCCAAAGGGTTTTTCAAGAAATTGGGCTCCAATTTGAATGGACATCCGTCCAGCAACTTCGCTCATCGGAATCAACAGAGGTAAGGAAAAATCATCCAGTTGAATGGTTTCGTAGGCAATCGCGACGACTTGTTTCTCTAGCAGTGCTTTTGATAATTCTGGTTCATTCGCCAAATGCAAATAAGTAAACAGAATTTGTCCTGGCTTAAAATATCCATATTCAGCTTGTAGCGGTTCCTTGACCTTTATGATCATGTCCGCTTGCCAAACGTCTCCTGCTAAATCAAGGATCTGAGCACCTGCTTCAATATATTCTTGGTCAGCTATACCACTGCCTTCGCCGGCAGATTTTTCCACAACAACTTGGTGTCCTGTCAGAGTTAAAGCATGGACACCTGCTGGAGTAATAGCCACCCGACTTTCATTGTTTTTAATCTCTTTTGGAACTCCAATTCGCATAATTGCAACCTCCATCTTAATTATAATCCCTTGCCGAGTTAATAGCTTCAAGTATTGTGCCAAACGACAGAGTAGTCAACTTTCTGCCAATTGAACGTAACGTTTCAAGTAGCCCTTAAATACCGAATAAACGAACACCAAGTATTGAGAAATATCCCTGTACGACGCCAACCGCCACTGCCCCCAGCGAAACGAACGTGGCTGCAGCCGTGTAATAGAGAAATTCTCGACGCAGAGATTCCCCTCTAGCTTTTCCTCGCAGTAACAAAAATGAAAAAACTGTTGCCAGGCCCGCTCCCAGCAGCAGCAAAGGAATCGCCAAGAGAGTTGGTACAAAGACGGTTGTTAGGATCAGAGCAAGCCCCAGCGTACCCTTGAGTCCAATAATAAAGCTGACGGTAAACCCAAGTATAAATCCCCGTGTAAAGACAATGAGATAAATTAAGGGAGCTCCAATAATCGTGAGTCCTAAGATCCAGATTCCGGCCATCATAATAAACATATCCCGAGCAAGTTGCTCTAAGAAGGCCGGATCGATTGTTTTCGGTTGGCTTTTCAAAAGCGTATCCAGGAATTTCCCCAGTTGTGAGGTTTCCGAGACTCCCAAAGCGCTGACTCCAACCGCTCCAAATACCACACCTGCAAGATAGACACTCGAAAGCGTGAGATAAATGACCCAATATTGACGAATGTGTTCGCCGAGTTGTTTCCACATCCTCTGCACCCCTTCCCATATGTTCCTATGGGATTTTATTCAACACAAGGGGAAAGTATGTCCACAACTCTGCTGCAAAAATCAATCACTCCGTCCCTGAACCAGTAAAATTCCCAGAATGGTTTTGGCGTCATTAAACTCATTTCGTTGTGCCTTTTGTACAGCCTCATCCCAGGGTATTCTTTCCACACCTATAAATTCGTCGTCATCGGGAGCTAACGGATCCCAAACCAGATCTTGAGCCAGAAAAAGATGAATCACCTCATCCGTAAAGCCTGGCGTAGTATAAAAGGTGCTGATAGGTTCCAGCGTCCCTCGATAACCAGTTTCTTCGCGAAGTTCTCGTTGCGCACAAGCTTCGGGAGATTCAAACGGATCGAGTTTCCCTGCCGGGATTTCCAAGGTTTCCTGAGCAATTGCATAACGATATTGGCGAACCATAAGCACGTGCTGATCCTGCAAGGCAATGATACCTACAGCTCCCGGATGCCTAACCACTTCACGGAACGACTCTAAGCCATTCGGCAAACGAACCACATCCCGTTCCAGACAAAGCAATCTCCCTTTGAAAAGAACCTCTCCTCTGAGGCGTTCTTCCTTCCGCTTTGATTCTTCCAAGGCGTTCTCCTCTTTCCTTAACAGTTCTCCTACGTTGAGGGTGAAAATCCTGCTATCATGCCTAAATGGATTTTTCTTTGAAGAATTTCTATGTTATATTTTATAGTATGGAAGGAGTGACAGAAGATGGGCGACAAGAGTCCTAATAAAAAGGAGACCAAAAAGCCAAAACAACCCAAAAAACCGAAGTAAATTTTAAAATATCATAAGTCACTCAATTAAGGGCCAATCTTAAGATCTTAAGATTGGCCCTTAATTTTACTTTATGACAATTTTATATATAAGTCAATATCTTATATCCTAAAATCCCGCATTGTTTTATACCTACAAGGAAAAACGCTGTAAATACGCCTTGGGAAATTCTGAACGGGGAACCACAGATTACACATGAAAAGAACGCTAAGAGAAACCACAGATTAACACAGATATCACAGATTAAGAAGAATTAAGTATAGAAAAATGGCGAATATCAATTGCGTTACAAGCGATTTGTAGTTTAGAGCCAAAATGTATTTATTCTGTGTTAATCTGTGTAATCTGTGGTTGATTAACTGAGCACCTACAAAAACACCAAAATGCCAGCAAAATCAGGGTTTATTAATGTAGGTATAATTTTTCACGGTCAACTGTTTCAGGCACCCTTTCAAGCCAACCGTTTTCCATCATCAATTCCGCCCCGTCCTTTGCTATATCAAGCAGTTCGAGCATGAAACTACTGAAGGTGGCTACCAAATCTTTTCTGGCAGTATTCGTCAAAGCAAGTCCGTATTCCGCAAGTATAAACGCTATCGTCACAGTGACATGACACAAGAATAATTTATCACTATGTGGAGATTCAGTGGAGTCGCTAACTAGGTTAGCGGTTGAGATTGGTTGGGGTAAATCTTCATCATCTAAAAAAGAACCTAGTTTATTGAGTTGCTTATCGGCTATTTGTTTTGCCCGTGATATATAATGCTTAATCTGTTCAGACTTAACGACTTGACCATAACCTAATTTTAAGGTTCTTAATAACTGCTTAGTCTCCATCAAGGAAACTATATGACTGATTTCTAAGGCATTAAGTGGTCGTTTATTTCCGAGACCCAAAATAGAACCAAAATAATTTTTATCATGAACAAAATCTACCCTGTCGAGAATCACAATACTAGGTGATTTTATCAATAGCCCTTTTGCTATTAATACCTCGGTCGCTTTTTGATGTATCTCTTTGGAAGTATCTAAGCATTCAGTAAAATAACTACGAATGTCTGAACGGGAGGATAAGCTTAATGAGTTGCTATAATTTATCATAACAAACTTGTGCATTAGTCTTGTATATTTAATTTTAAAAATCTCGTTGAATAACTGTTTCGAATTAACATCAACATCCCTTTGTCCATACGCTTCTGGGATGGGATGATGGAATGAATTAAAAATGTCCTGCATTGTTTTTACCCGTTGGCTTGAGACATCAAGTGCGCGTTGCAATACAGCGTGAATATCTTGGTCTTTAGATTTAATTATAAAATTTTTAAGAAAACATATAGCCATACTTTCTGCTAAGTAACTAGTCCAAAGGTGACCGATTTCTGAAGCCGAAGGCATAATATTCGCTAAATCGTGTTGGATAGCTTCAAAAGGAACTGGTTTTACTTGGTCTTGATTAGCTTCTTGCAAATTGTCCATAGTGACCTCCTCGACCTTTATTTGAAAATAATTGGCTGGGATGGAACAACTTTCTCTTTCATAGTTATTATTTGTTGAAATAGGTGAACACAACCGTGGGGATTAATGGTAACGTCAAATAATCTCATGTAACGCCATAATATCATTATCATTCTCTGACAGCACTTAATGTCACAGCCACCTCGGCACCAAACAATACTATTATGCAGACAATATATATCCAGAATGTAAACAGCATAATAAATGTCAGGCTTCCGTAAATCATTTCGTATTGCCCCAAGTGAAATGAATACCAAACAAACGCTTCCCTGGAGAGGTAAATTCCAAGTGTCGCAACCAAGGCACCAATCAAGAGATAGAAATTCCTGATCGTCTGGGACGGCAAAAAACGATAACAAAAATAGCAAGTGAAAAACAACAGCAACGGAAACGACATACGAGAGATGTCATGAAAAAACGCCAGCCAAAACGTTAAGTTCCCTCTAGTGAAAATTCTTTGTACCATCTCAAGTGATACCGATGTTGCCAATGACGTTATAATTGTCAAGGACAATAGTATTCCGAGCATACCAAAACCCACGAGATATTGCTTGACAAATGACCGCCGATGACGAATTTCCCAGATCATATCCAGAATCTGCTGAAATGAAACAAATCCACTCACAGTGGTCCAAAGCAAACCAATCATGCCCACAATGCCAACTTGCTTCGAACCCAAGGAAACCAACCTTGATACGTTTTCGACAAGGTATAATTTCGCCTCTGGTAAGTTCGGAACATAAGATTGTAAAATATCTGATAAAAAATTCTGTACAGAGGTATTCGGAATGAAAATTGAGGCACCGTATATAAGCAGAAGAGCCAACGGGATCATAGCGGAAAGTCCGAAAAAAGCGATCACGGCCGCCAAGGCAACGATATTGTGTTTGATGATTGAGCTTATGAGACACTGTATAAAGTGTTTAATAGGTTTAAAATACAAAGACATTTTTGCTTGCCCCTTGTCTAGCCTTCATCCCAAAGCATAATTTTTCTAGCACTCTTATTCTTCACTGCTAGTATGTCATTTTTGCTGAAACAATAAAGCCTAAATTCCATAACAAAAAACACCTCCAAGTTTTTCAACAAAGAGATGTTGTGGTACAAGGGAATACTTAATACATCATCGACATACGCAGCTTATCAGCTACCATAGCGACAAATTCTGAATTCGTAGGTTTACCGCGATCGACATTAATCGTATAACCAAAAAAGCGATTCATAAAATCCACATTGCCACGATCCCAAGCCAATTCAATGGCATGTCGAATTGCGCGTTCGACACGACTGGGGGTCGTTTGATATTTAACAGCAATCATAGGATAAAGCTCTTTGGTCACCGCGCCCAGCAGCGACACATTTAGAACGACGCTAACGATAGCATCCCGTAAATACTGATACCCTTTCACATGCGCTGGTACTCCCATTTGATGGATCATGCGCGTAACTTCAACTTCAAGATTTTTAGTTGGCGGCGGCGAGATTCCACTTAAGAACTGTGAATTGGTTGACGTATTTTTTCCATTAATAATTCCCGCATTCGAAATCTGAGTGCCGTTCATTACATCCGAGAAATCATCTTGCAGTTGGCGAATGCGTTTACCTAAAGTGTCCAAATCAAAAGGTTTTAATATATAATAATTCGCTCCGAGATTTACGGCCCGTTGTGTCATAGATTCCTGTCCAAACGCAGTTAAAATAATAATTTTAGGTCTTTGGGAAACGTTTTGAAGTTTTTCAAGGACACCTAAACCGTCAAGATGAGGCATAATAATATCTAAAAGTACAATATGAGGTTCTTCCCGAGAAATTAATTCCAGAGCCTCATTCCCATGATATGCTACCCCAACAAGGCTCATATCTTCTTGTCTTTCTATAAATTCTTTGACTATCTCAACAAACTCCCGATTGTCATCCGCCAATAGGACTCGTATAGGCCTTTGCATTTCCCAGGCTCCTCCTCATATTAGAACGTATTAGAAATATAATTTCGACAATAGTTTTCTATACTCCTTCTTTTATTTAATAGAAAATGTTAATTTATAAAAAGAAAAAGAGCGCCCTTTTTTCAAAGGCCGCTCTCTGGAAAATTTTCACGCCGCTTGCTTGCTTTCAAGGGGATTGCCCTCGGTGATCATGTTTTGGATAAATACTCCATATCCGCGTTGACTATCGTTCACAAAAACATGGGTTACAGCTCCGATAATTTTACCGTCTTGGACGATCGGACTTCCACTCATACCTTGAATGATCCCACCGGTAACTTCTAGTAGCCTTGGATCTGTTACGCGCACAATCATATTTTTGCTATCGGTACGATTATGCATAACACGATCAATATTTATAGTAAACTCCTCAATTTTTTCTCCTTGAACCACCGTATAAATTTTGGCAGGACCAACTTTAACCTCAGATTCCCAACCAACCGGTATTGCTTCCTTGAAATAAGGATTAACGACTTGACCACTCATTGTGCCAAAGATACCAGTCATGGTATTTTTTTCAATTGTTCCAGTAAAGGCTGAATCCGAGACAAAAGAACCAAGTTTTTCGCCAGGATGCCCTCGTTTCCCTTTTTCAATAGCGTAAATTGATGAAGCAACAATCTTCCCTTGAGAAACTTCAATCTTCTGGTTTGTATCCGCATCCGTAATCACATGTCCCAAGGCGCCATACTGCTTAGAAACCGGGTTTAAAAACGATAACGTTCCCACCCCTGCTGCTTCATCCCGAACAAATAATCCCATACGATATCTACCTGTTTCTACACAAAAAATTGGTTTTATAATTTTGTCTAAAATCTGATCTTGATGTTTGAAGAGCACATTCACATTTCCTTTTTCTTCTCCTGCAAGATGAACTGCTTTCGATACGTCTTGATCAGTGTGAACCTCTTGGTTGTCAATTTTCAATAAAATATCTCCGACTTCGATTCCGGCTTCCTTAGCAGGAAATGCCTTCCTGCCACTTTTATCTACCACTGGGGCTTGTCCGACTACCATTACTCCTTTTGTTTGCAGTGTCACGCCAATTGATTGCCCGCCGGGTATTAATTTCATGGGAGTCATTACTTCGACCTCACCAGATCGTATGGGGAAAATTCCAAAGAGCTTATAAGAGACTTCAAATCTTGACCCTAGAGAAGGAGACGATCCCGATGCTGCAGAAACAATTTGATCGGTTGAAGTTTTTTCTACTTTAATAAACTTGGACCAAATTCCATTTACTTGAGGTTCCTCTTGGCTTGCTTGAGCAAGATATTGGTCTGGGAATTCAACTAATTGTTGAACGGTAGGATTTAAACTAAGGAAGGTGCAGAACAAGAGACTGATAAAAACTAAAACGCTCCTCTTTTTCACTCTCTTATCCCTCCACTCTCTGTTCTCCCCATTCCACGTTCTTCCTTTTTCCTCGGTTTAGAGCGTTTTGTAATTTTAATTGAATTCTAATCTTAAATTATCCAAATCTCTTGTATTTCATCCTGTAAAATCTGTTCCATATTATCTAAAACATTGGCAATTTAAACAATAAAAAAGACTGCCTAATTAGGTTAGTACAGTCTTAAGCCAAGAAATTCGTTCCAAGCGGCAATTATAGGAGTATTAATTTTATTATAACTCTTCCTATTAAACATATTAAACCTTTTTTATTTTACCTACCTGCCTGCAATGTTCCCATAACTCCTGAGCATGTTTACGGGTAACCGCTACCTCCCCGCCCCCAAGCATCCGGGCAAGTTCTTCAAGGCGATCAGACTCTGACAATAATTCAACTCGCGTTCGTGTCCTTTCGCCCTTAACTTCTTTGACAATACCATAATGAACATCAGCAAAGGCGGCTACTTGTGCAGCATGAGTGATACAAAAGACCTGTTTATTTTGGGCGATTTTGGCCAGCTTTTCACCAACTTTATGAATCGTCCTGCCGCCGACCCCGCTATCCACCTCATCAAAGATGAATGTTCCTACTGCCTCAACTTTTGCCAATAAACTTTTTAAAGCCAACATTAAACGCGACATCTCTCCTCCGGAAGCGACTTTGGCCAAAGGTTTCGGTGGTTCGCCGAGATTAGCTGAGAAATAAAACTCGACCTCCTCCGCTCCACCAGTCATTGGCTCCCGATTTGGTGTAAACCGAACTTCAAACCGGCTTCTTTCTAAGCCCAAATCTGCCAGTTCAAGCCTGAGACCCTTCTCAATTCGCTCAGCGATTGCCAATCGTTTCTTACTTAGCTGTTCCGCAATAGTTTCATAGGCTTGGCGTGTGGTTTTCTTCTCTTTATGTATTGTTGCAAATTGCTCTTGAACATGAGTGATTTGATCCAGCTCCTGAAGCATTGCCGTGCGTTTGGCCAAAACTTCTTCAAGGATTGTCCCATATTTCCGGAGCCTATTTAACTGAATAAGCCGCTCTTCTATTCTGTCGAGTCTTCCCGGTTCAAACTCAAAATTATCCTTATAAACTCTGACTTGGTCAGCCAAGTCCTCCACCGCATAATAGATCGACTCAATTTGCTCAAAAACATTGAACCCCTCATCGAGTCGGGCCAGCTCTTGAAGGGCCTTACGCGTTTGTCCCAACAAATCAAAAACCGCAAGCTTGCCCGCTGAACCTTCATAGAGCGCAACATATGCTTCAGATATCAAACCCGTAATGCGCTCCGCATTACTTAAGCGTTTTTTCTCCTGAGTGAGTTCTTCCTCTTCTCCTGGAACTGGATTAACAAGATCAATCTCTTCAATTTGATAACGAAGGATTTCTTCACGTTTTTGCCGTTGCTCTTCTGAAATGGACAATTCCCGTTCTTTACGGATAATTGCTTGATAAGCTTTGGCGGCATCATTCACCAAAATAACATCCTCTTGAAGTCCCCCTAAAGCATCCAGAAGATCGCGGTGGGTTTCAGGGTGAAAGAGAGAGAGATGCTCGATTTGGCCGTGAATATCCACTAGCCCTTCACAGAGTGAACGATAGAGAGTCAGCGGAATCGTACGACCTTGAACACGGCAGATGTTTTTTCCCGAGGCATTAATTTCGCGATAGAGGAATAATTGACCTTCTTCAACGGGATAACCTGCTTCTTCAAGCCTCACCAGGTAGTCCGGTACAAGCTCTTCGAAGACCCCTTCTATCCGTGCCTGCGCTTCCCCGTGTCGAATAAGATCTGCACTGGCTCGTCCACCTAAGAGAACTCCTAAGGCGTCAATCAACATTGATTTCCCGGCGCCAGTTTCTCCAGTAAATACTGTCAACCCACAACCGAAATTAAGACGTACCGTTTCCATCAAACCGAAATTCTCCACGTGCAACTCCGCTAGCATAAATGTCCCTCCTATCCCAGCAAGGTGGTAAGTCGTTCTAGAACTACAGGAACAACTTCTTTTGGTTTAATGATCAGAAGAATTGTATCATCCCCCGCGACAGTCCCGATGACCTCTTCCCAATTGCTATTGTCCATAACAGCTGCTAAGGCATGCGCATTGCCCGGAATCGTCCGAATAACGATCAGGCTTTCTGTATCATTGATGGAAACAACAGTTTCGCGCAACGAGCGTTTGAGGCGCTCTTGCAGATTGGACGGATACACTGCTTCAGTCGGAACAGCATAGCGATAATCGTCACCCGCACTAGGGACCTTTATGAGTCCCATTTCTTTAATATCCCGTGAGACTGTTGCCTGAGTGACATCAAAGCCGGCTAGGTGCAATATCTCGGCAAGCTCTTCCTGAGTACGAATGACCTGCTTGGTAATAATTTCCTGGATCTTCATCTGCCGCCGAGCTTTCATGGACATGCCTCCCTATTCTTATCCTACTCATGCCATCGATCCCGCAATTTTTCTCGAACTACTTGGGGAAAACTTCGGCTTCCCAAACGAATCAGCTGAGCCTTAATAGGAGCGATCTTAATAATTACCGCTTCTCCTGAGCGAATCCGAATATTATTCCGTCCATCAAAGGTCACCAAACATTGCTCCCCACTGGCTAAAATAATTTCAATTAATTCCTGATCCGAAACGACCATAGGGCGAGCAGACAAAGTATGCGCAGCCAAAGGGGTCAGCAAAATTGCTTGGACATTCGGACTAATGATTGGCCCACCAGCCGAGAGCGAATAGGCAGTGGAACCAGTTGGGGTCGCCACAATCAAGCCATCGGCTGGATAACTAACGGAGGGTTCCCCCGACAGATTGGCTTGAAGCGTTATGATCCCGTCCGTACTTGCCCGGGAAAACACAACATCATTTAAAACGAACTTGGAAAGATCGTCAGAACCTACCCGCTTAACAATTGCCTCCAACATCAAACGCTCTTGGATTTGAAATTCCTGATGCAAAACTTTTTCTAAGGCACCAAAAACATCTTCCCGCTCTATTTCACATAAAAACCCTAACCGCCCAAGATTGACCCCTAAGACAGGAATCCCAAACAACGCGCCTTCGCGGGCCGCTTGAAGAAGCGTTCCATCCCCACCCAGGGAAATAAGAAATTGTGCTTTGTGCTCAACAACATCCAACCACTCTGTTAAGACGATCCAACCACGGCCTTCGAACCATTCTTTAATTTGTAGGGCCAACGACTGGGCTTCCGGTTTCGACATATTGATCCATAAACCGACGACTCTTTCCATCCGTCACTCCGTCTCTTTCTGAGCGTTGTGAACCACGTGTTCCAGCTCAAAATGCCAATCTATACCTGAATTAGCTTGTAACCCCAGCCAAGCTAAGTATTCGATATTACCCTCTGGGCCGCGAATCGGCGAAAAGTCCAAACCTAAGACCTGAAAGCCTACATTTTCTGCTTGGCTAAGAACTTTCTCCAGAACCTGTTTATGCACCTTAGCGTCTTTAACGACCCCTTTTTTTCCAACGTACTCTCGACCGGCCTCAAATTGTGGCTTAATTAAAGATAACACCTGCCCATCGTCTTTCAGGATAGCTAGCATGGCTGAGAATATTTTCGTAATCGAAATAAACGCAACATCTGAAACAACCCAATCCACCTGTTCGGGGAGAGAATCTTTCGTTAAATAGCGGGCATTCACTCGTTCCATCGAGACGACACGAGGATCCGTCCGGAGTTTCCAATCCAACTGTCCATACCCAACATCCACTGCATAAACCCGCTTCGCACCATTTTGCAAAACACAATCTGTAAAACCCCCGGTTGAAGATCCTATATCAACGACCACCAAATCTTTAAACAGCAGTGAAAAGGTTTCTACAGCTTTGGCCAGTTTTAGTCCACCACGTGAAACAAAGGGCAGAGTTTCCCCTTTCAGCTCAATCAAAGTATCTTCCGGAAGCTCCGTGCCCGGCTTATCCACACGCTGACCGCCAACAAATACAATTCCAGCCATAAGCGTTGCCTTGGCCTTCTCACGGCTGGCTGCCAGCCCTTTTTTAACCATTAAAACATCAATGCGTTCTTTCCCTTTAGCCACAATATCCCTTCCGTCCCTTTCTTTTGTCCAGGCCTGACCTGCTAGGATTGTGCAATGCGACGAATCAATTGTAAGCGCTCTGCTGCTTGTACTATCCCTTTAACTGATAAGCCATGGGCAATATGAAGTTGGGAAATTGATCCTTGATCCACGAATCCCGCATATCCGAGACGTTCGAACGCTACCCCTTCTATTCCTTCCTCTTCAAGAAGTTCAAGGATGGCGCTTCCCAAACCTCCCTTGAGAACATGGTCTTCAACAGTAATAAAATGTTTTGTTAAGCGCGCATAATGGACAAGGAGTTCACGATCAAGTGGGGTAATATAACGCAAATTAATAACCGCAGCATCTACGCCGCTATGGCGTAATTCCCGAGCAGCAAGAAGGCAAGTATGAACCATGGGACCAACGGCAAGCAGCGTCACATCCTTACCGTCGCGCAAGACTTCAGCTTTGCCAAGCGGGATCTCCTTTAACGTTTCATCCAGCTGCACACCCTGACCGACTGACCTCGGGTAACGAACCGCCACTGGTCCATTGTGTTGTAAGGCAGTATAGAGCATATGGCGTAACTCATTTTCATCTTTGGGTGCCATAAAGACCAGGTTGGGAATAATCCGAAAAAAGGATATATCAAATACGCCGTGATGCGTAGGCCCGTCATCCCCTACAACTCCAGCACGATCGATTGCCAAAACAACGTTGGCCTGCTGTAAACAGACATCATGCAGTACTTGGTCATAGGCTCGCTGATAAAAAGTGGAATAAATGGCGACAACAGGTTTAAGTCCCCCAAACGCCAATCCCGCTGCAAACGTTACAGCATGCTGTTCTGCAATTCCAACATCATAAAAACGTTCGGGAAATTGACTCGCAAACCCATTAAGGCCAGTTCCGCCCGGCATAGCCGCGCTGATCGCCACGATCCTGGAGTCTGTCTTAGCAAGCATACAGAGGGTTTCTCCAAAGACTGTCGTATAGGTTGGAGGCGCTGATTTTTCAATGATCTTGCCTGTATCCGGATCAAACGGACCAACCCCATGAAAGACGCCTGGATTTTCCTCGGCGGGTTTATACCCTTTTCCCTTGCGTGTCACGACATGGACAAGCACTGGTCCCTTTTTTTGCTTCGCTTGCTCTAGAACCTGTTCAACCAAGGCTTGATCATGTCCATCAATTGGCCCTAAATACGTGAACCCCAATTCCTCAAAGAGCAGACCCGGGACCAGAAGATATTTCAAACTATCTTTGGCTTTGGAAACCACCTTAGCAACCTTTGAGCCTATACCAGGAATACGTTTTAAGAGCTCCTCAATATCTTCTTTGCGCTTATCATACAGTGGGTCCGTCCTCAAGCGGTTAAGATAGGAAGACATGGCCCCGACATTGGGGGAAATCGACATTTCGTTATCATTCAGGACCACAATCATATTCGTTTCACTATGACCAGCATGGTTCAAAGCCTCAAAGGCCATCCCACCTGTCATTGCCCCATCTCCGATCACCGCCACAACATGATGGTTCTCGCGCAGAATATCCCGAGCTTTGGCAAATCCGACAGCTGCAGAAATGGAGGTACTGGAATGGCCAGTTTCAAAGCAATCATGAACACTCTCCGCACGTTTAGGGAAACCGGACAATCCATTATATTGGCGAATGGTATTAAATCGGCCCAATCGGCCGGTTAAGAGCTTATGTACATAGGTCTGGTGACCGACATCCCATATAATCCTATCAACGGGACTGTCAAATTTCCGATGTAACGCCAACGTGAGTTCTACAACTCCGAGGTTCGAAGCTAAATGTCCACCATTTTTGGAGACCACGTCAATCATTTCTTGCCGAATCTCTTGCGCCAGTATTTTGAGTTCAGCTGAGCCTAAAGTACGCAAGTCCTTTGGCTCATGAATTTCTTCGAGAAGTCCCATCCTTCTTGCCCCCTCGTTTTTTCGGTCCGGTCAGGTTCCAACCCGTAACCTGTTCAATAGCTGCCAGGACACTCCCCACCCAGGCGATAACTTTATTGGCGTCCTGTATGGCAAAGGATTTTCCCACGGCTTTGCCAGTAACGGTTATAGACGCCACCAAGGCCAACATAAGCGTCGACAGCCAGATTTCTTTCGCTCCAAAAGTCGGGTATAAACGAACGATATCTATAACCATCGCAGCTGCCAGTACTCCGCTTAATGTCCCCGTAACATCTCCTACAACATCATTCGCCATATTGGCAACCAAATCCGCATGACGGACAAGATAAACGGCTTGGCGGGCGCCTTTAACACGGTTTGCTGCCTTGGCGTGATGCGGTGCTTCATTGGCTGCGGTAGCCGCAATCCCAATAATATCAAAGACAATATGAACACCGATCACAGTTAAGAGAAATAACGCAGCCACCCATAGCGACGACGTCCGGCGCATTAGTAGTTCTGAACTAATTCCAACTATGCCTGCAATGACAAAACTTCCGATAAAAACCAGCAAAAGATGTTTCCCGCTTTTTCGTTTACGCACTACCAAAGGAATATTTTCCCTCCCCAACCCAACCCACCTTATAACAAGAGACCTACAATAATCCCTACGAGCACACCCCCGAAGACCTCAAACGGCGTATGCCCTATCAGTTCCTTCAAGCGCTCCTGGGCAAGATCAGACCCCTGAGATAAGCGTTCAACTAACTGATTAAGAACCTCTGCCTGCTTCCCGGCGGCTCGTCGTACTCCTGCCGCATCATAGAGCACAACCATACCATACACTGCCGAGACAGCAAATATGGGAGATTCCCACCCATAGTACTTTCCAATTCCTAAAGCCAAAGCACTTACCGTTGCAGAATGGGAACTTGGAAAACCACCGGAACTAAAGAGAAGTTGAAAATCCAGTTTCCTTAACAACGACAAATTAACCGCGACCTTGAGCAATTGCGCTATAAACCAAGCTGTTACAGCAGATACGAGAATTGCATTGTAAAAAATCCCTGGTAAAATCGACATGATAACGACCTCTTTCAATGCTGGCGTTGTTCAATATAGTTTGCTAGCTCACTTAGAAAGATTGCGCCTTCATCAAACGGCTTCAAGGCGGACTGCGCTTTGAGAATTTGGACATGCAACTCTTGTCCAGCACCCTCGAGTCCTAGCAAAGAAACGTAGGTCGACTTACCTTGACGAAGGTCGCTCCCAGCAAGTTTACCTAAAGTTTCACTGTCTCCCACTACATCCAAAATATCATCTTTTATTTGAAAAGCTAATCCCAACGCTTGGGCATAATCAGTTAAGGCCTGCTCCTGTTCCGCTGTACCGCCGGCTAAAATTCCTCCGAGGCGAGCAGAAATCGTCAGCAAGGCACCTGTTTTAGCCTTATGGATCTCTTCAATATCAGGCAAAGTAAGTGTTTTTCCTTCTCCCGCCACATCGGCAACCTGCCCTCCAACCATACCGACTTTTCCTGCAGCCACAGCAACCTCACGAATAAGACGAAGCTGCCTCTCTGGCTGACCAAGTCCCGGATCAGCAAGCAATTCGAAAGCATAAGTTAATAAGGCATCCCCCGCCAAAATTGCATAGGCCTCACCAAACACCTTGTGATTTGATAATCTTCCCCTTCGATAGTCGTCATTATCCATAGCCGGTAAATCATCATGGATTAATGAATAGGTATGAATAAACTCTAACGCAACTGCAGCAGATAAAATCGCTTCTGGGTTACCTCCCACAGCTTCTGCAGAAGCCAGGGCCAAAACCGGTCGAATACGTTTACCTCCCCCAATCAGGGAATAATACATACTCTGGCTTAAGATATCTTTGTCCCAAGCCAATTGAGCGAGGAACTGTTCAATCATAGTAAGATAGCGCTGAAAGGTTGCATCGAACACGTTTTACGTTCATCCTTCCACTTTAAAACTTGCTGGTTTAATCTGCAACTGTCCATCGGGGCCTTCAAGCAAAATCTCCATCTGCTTTTCCGCTTGATTCAGCACACCGGAACAATACTGAACAAGGCTCACTCCTTCCTTGAATAGGCTCAACGCCGTTTCCAAGGGCAGGTCTTTTTGCTCAAGCGTTTTGACAATCGTTTCTAACTGCTGAAGGCCTGTTTCCAACGAAACAGTTGCTTCGGTTTTATCTCCATCTTTCACAACTTGCGATTCTCCAACAAATAGGTCCTCTGTCCATAGTTCTTTGCTCACAGATCAAATCCCCTTCTCCATCACTTGGCAGCGCAAGCTTCCTTCTCCCAGCCGAATCTGAATTTGTTCATGAAGCTCTACATTTTGAGCGGACCGAAGAAGATTCCCTTCTTCATCGTAGGTTAACGAGTATCCACGCCCCAGAATAGCCAAAGGACTTAACAAATCCAGTTTAGCCGCCAATAACTTTAGTATACCATTTTTATCGATTACAAATCTAGTCATGACCTCCTGAAGGCGAATGTGCAGGTTGTCGAGACGTTGGCGATTTTGATCAATACGCCAGAAAGGATCTTTGAGTGGCCCTTTGTTGGCAATCCCAGTAAGGCACTGACGCTTTCGCTCGATTAGCGCCCCCATCGCCCCTTGAAGCCGAATACCCAGTTGGGCCACTTGAAACTGTATATCCAGCAATACTGGCACAGCCAGCTCAGCGGCGGCTGAAGGAGTTGGCGCTCGCAAATCGGCCACATAGTCTGAAATGGTCACATCAGTTTCATGCCCTACTGCGGAAATAACCGGAATTACAGACGCTGCGATGGCACGGGCCACTACTTCTGTATTAAAGGCCCATAACTCTTCCAAGGCCCCGCCACCACGCCCAACAATAATGACATCGACAGCTCCATAGCGATTAAGACGCTCGATTGCTTGAGCCACTTCCCGTGGTGCCGCTTCTCCCTGAACCGCCGCTGGCGCCAAGATCCAAGACATACCCGGATGACGACGTCCTGTAACGTTAATAATATCCCGAATCGCTGCTCCAGTCGGACTCGTCACAATTCCGATCCGCCGCGGAAAACGGGGAATCTCCTTTTTGTGTAGCGGGTCAAACAGCCCTTCTTCGGCAAGCTTTTTTTTGAGTTGCTCAAAAGCCAAATAGAGTTGACCGAGTCCACTCGGCTCCATCTCTTCGGCATAAAATTGAATCGTTCCCTCCCGCTCATACATACGAATATTTCCCCGAATCATGACCTTTAACCCATCTGTCGGAACAAAACGCACGCGTTCCGAGCGACTTTTAAACATAACCCCTTTAAAGCTGGCAGACTCATCTTTCAAGGTAAAATACCAGTGCCCAGAAGCACGATGGTTCTTAAAATTCGAAAGTTCGCCACTAATCCAACAATTTTGTAAATCTGCTTGATCCAGCAGGACCTGGCCGATTTGACCTACAATCTCAGATACCGTCCATATTTTCGGCACAAACTTCACCTCAGTACCTATCATAACAAAAAAACAGAGGTAAGGAAATAATCCTCACCCCCGGATCGATCTTCGATATTCGATGTTCGAAGGTAGGAGCACGATGCATCGTGCTCTGCTATCTCGGTATTCGATATCGAGTCCAAGGTTCGAACCACGAATAGCGTGCTACGAACCACGAACTCTACAGTCGGCTTTGGACGACCACCATTGTCTCTGCACAGATAACAGCCGCTTGTTCGAACAGTCTTGTTCGTTCGGCTCGAACTCGTTCTTTATACCCTTCATCTTTAATCTGAGGAAGGTTAATATCCACGCTCAGCATCGCTGATTTCAGCGCACTCTCAGCCAAATATGCGGCTACGCCAGCATCACTGATTGCTCCTGTATTTCCAATCGGAGCTAGCTGCTGGGCTAATTGCAGAACTTTAAAGCAATTTTGGGCAATCCCGAGCGGAGTATCCGTGGCAGAAACCAAGACCTCTTGCAATTTCCCAGTACGCACGGTTTTCTCTTCATCTGTGCCTTTGGGTAATTTTAAGGCGGCCATAAAATGCGAAAATTCAGCGATATCCTGACTTAATCCAGTTTTCAGAGCGTTCAATACCGTTTCCGCCTGAGCCAGAATTTCTTTGACTTGGGGTTCCACCTCTTTATATTTTTCCTTACCGATCGTGAGGTTAGCAACCATACAAGTCATCGCTGCCGCTAAGGCTCCAACATAAGCAGAAACACTGCCCCCACCCGGTGTTGGCGCGGAACTGGCAGATACCGTTAGAAATTCTTCCGTCGTCCATTCCCAAACCTTATTCATATCCATTAAAGCTTTCCTCCTTGAAGAACGATTCCTTTCAGTACATTGCGCATAATCAAGGCCGTGGTCAACGAACCAACTCCACCTGGAACCGGAGAAATCAAAGAGGCCACTTCCTGGACGTTTTCGAAATCCACATCTCCGCAAATTCCGCCAGGAATTTCGTTGATCCCTGCATCGACAACAATCACGCCCGGTTTGACCATATCTTTTTTAATCATCTTAGCGCGACCTACAGCTGCAATCAAAATATCAGCCTGACGAGTAAACGACCCCAAGTCTGGTGTTTTGGAATGACAAATAGTTACAGTGGCATTGTGCTTCAAGATAAGAAAAACCAGGGGTTTGCCCACGGTTTCTCCGCGCCCGACGATCACAACATGTTTTCCAGCAATCTCAACACCAGAACGCAAAAGCAACTCGATACAACTTTGCGGAGTGGCCGGAAAAAGCCCGTCTTCGCCGCTTAAAATATAACCCCGATTAATAGGATGAACTCCATCTACGTCTTTATCAGGACGTACTGCTGCCATGATCTTTTCTTTTTTCATTCCCTTAGGAAGAGGCAACTCAATCATAATGCCATGAACTGCAGGATCCTGATTCAGACTTTCAATCCGCTCTAAAACATCGGCTTCTTTCGAGTCTGCGGGCATCACGAAAAGTTCAAAGGCCATTCCCATGCCCTCACTAACTTTTTGCTTTGAGCGCGCGTAGACTACTGAAGCTGGGTCATCTCCAACTAAAATCACCGCAAGTTTTGGCTGTACCCCTTTTTCTTTCCACTGTGCAATTTCTTGAGTAACCTCTGCCTTAAGAATTTTGGACACCGCTTTACCATCTAATAGTTGAGCCACTTGACACACTCCTTTCAAAAATGCGATCTTCCTATGTAAGTTGCCTGCCACCCTACACCAAGATCCAATCAAATTCCACTACATCCTTTTATTGTTCGAGATGGTTAGGCATTTTCCTTCTCTGTTTAGAGAAAATAAATAGAAAAGTTAGATAATTACAACTAACCTATTTTCGCTCTACTTTCGAGACACTATCTACGATGCGGTCAAGAATTCCATTAACGAACTTCGCGGATTCCTCGCCCCCAAAACGCTTCGCTAATTCAATCGCTTCATTGAGACTCACTCGACCTGGAATATCCGGTCGAAAAAGAATCTCGTACGTCGCTAAACGCATTACATTCCGATCCACATTCGCCATACGATTAATGGTCCACTCCTGAGCAAAGGAAGCAATTTTTTGATCAATTTCATCTTGATGGGCTATCGTCCCATCAACTACTTCCTGAGCAAAGGGTATACTGGCCTCGGGGACTACAAATTCTGCGGCCCAACGTTGCACAGCTTCCGCAGTAATCAGCGGTTCTTTCGTTAAATCCCTTTGGAATAACACTTGTAAGGCCGTTTCACGGGCTAATCTTCGACTCAAGGGAATTCCTCCTAGTATTTGTTTATAATTCTTTCTAACCAAGTGGTGATAGTCTGATGATCATCTTCACTCTTTCCTAAGACAAACCCCAAGCTAGCAAACAGAGCTAAAACCAGTGTCCGCCAAAAACCAAGAGTCACTATCAGTAAACCTAAGAAAAACCCAACGGAAGTTCCGATGAGTTTGCCCGGATGGTTACCTATGGCCCAAGTCAGAAACCGGGAAATCTTCTCTGCAATTTTCGACCAAAACCCACTCATCGGACGCGTGCCAAACGGGTCTTTTCCAGACTACGCACAAGCACTTTCACCTCTGTCACTAGAATTCCTGTATAAAGTTCAACATCCTGTTTGATCTTAGCTTGAAGTTCTTTGGACATTTGGGGAATGAGAACATCCTGCTCAAATTGGCAAGAGACCATAATCACTAGTCCAAGTTCGCGCTCCCTTAGGCTTGATTGAACCTGCAGCACACCAGGCACTACTGTGGCACTACGAGCAATAATTTCCTGCAAGGCTTCCAGAGAAATTCGGACCTCTCCCCCTTTAGAAGAGGTTAGAAAGGCACGATCTGTGCTTGCTCGCGGCCGCACAAACAAAAGCAGACCCAACAAAAGCAAAAATGCAGCCACAAAAGCACTTTCCCAAGGATTCACTTTTAACCACTCCAGCCCGTGTACAATAAGGAAATAAGGAAGCGCCCATCCTGTAGCAATGGCTAATAGCCATAAGGCCCCAACGATCAGAAAACAACCCCAAGCATAGGCAAACATTTGTCGTCCCCTCTTTCAGAAACCCCCCCTGGCATTTCCAGGGGGGGCCTACTCTACTTCAGACGAAAATCTTCTTCTTTAGTTTCTGGTATGGGCTTAAAATTCACCCCTTGTACATGAACATTTGCTTCTACGACCTTGAGCCCAGTCATGCTTTCAATGGCTGCCTTTACCGCTTCCTGCACCCTTAATGAAACTGCAGGAATTGATACACCATACTCCACTACAATAAAAAGGTCTACGGCAACCTCATGTTCGCCAACTTCAACCTTAACTCCTTTAGAAAGATTTTTATTTCTCCCTAACATGTGGGCAAGATCTCCCACCAAACCCCCGCTCATGCCCGTTACACCCTCCACTTCAGAAGCAGCTAAGCCCGCGATAACTTCTACAACTTCATCAGCAATTCGAATAGAACCGAGGGAATTTTCGATTCCCAAGCTTTCCATGTCTTCACCTCCTTAGTCGATGTTCGTGGTTCGTGGTTCGATGTTCGTGGTTCGAATATCAACTATCGAACATCGCATCAGGCCCTATCGTAGTTCGTAGTTCGACTATCACATTACGCACTAGTTACATGGATGATTCCGCTGCAGAAACCCCTTGTTATGCTATTAATATCACGTTTTATTGTCATCCTGAGCGAAGCGAAGGATCTTTTGTCCCTGGATCCTTCGCTCTCGCTCAGGATGACACAAAAATAATTGCAGTGACTTGATATT
>JARLHV010000173.1 GCA_031292055.1 Desulfosporosinus sp. | reverse complement strand
ATTTGGGGTTTGACCTGCCTACCTTAAAAGGCTGAAAGCCTTGATAATACTGGTCGGAGCGACACGATTCGAACGTGCGACCTCTACCACCCCAAAGACAAGACCCACCTTGTTATAACTTAGCTTATTCTGTTAAAACCCTTTAGTACCAAGGGCTTCAGGCATCGGTCATACCGGTGCCTTTTCTTATTTTGTTATGCTTTATTACCTATTATTACCCCCGTTGCATTACCGGTTGCATTAACAGCTGCATTACTTGCTAAAAGCTGTGGGCCTATACATTCCGCTGCCCATTTAACTATTTGGGCTTTGGGAAAAGGTTTTTGCTCCTATGCCATGTTCCTCCATCATCCTCGCTGACTTTAACCTCAACTAATACATTGGCTTCGCTGAGAAATACTAATTAAAAAAGACCTTCTTCAGGCCTCCTATAATTTCTTATAAACTTCTCCACGAGGAGCAATTTTGATGACACAAATTAATATGTTTTCATCATCTTTGCTAAATACAATTCTGTAATTACCAACTCTCAATCTGTAGTCATCAATATTTCCTTGCAGTTTTTTAACATCCCCAAATGGAAGTTGGCTTATAGCATTAATGATTCTAACTTGAGTATTTCTATCCAATTTCTTCAAGTATTTAAGACAATCTTTTTCATACTTAATTTTGTATCTCATCTTCGTTTATCCCTAATTCTTGTAGAAGTTCATCTTGGTCAATAAATTGACCTTTTGCTTTTACTTCATCAAGATGGGACCGTTCTTCCGCAGTGATAAATTCATGTTCGGACTCATTAATTTCATCCCATTTCTTTTGGCTTTCTCTAACCTTTAAAAATTCCGCTAAATCGATAATTGTTTTAATATTTTCAGGCTTTAACTCATCTTTCAAAATCTGCTCAATCTTTTGCGCTAAAGTCATACCGAATCCCCCCCAAAAATTTAACCTCTATTTCGCTCACAATTAATTACATATATTATATCATAAATATATTGAAGATCCATTAAGAATAATATAGTATCTCCTGGACTGAACTGTGCTTGCAATACACCCCACGTTCGCGAAAATCGCTACAGCTACAGAAAACTTGCCGCCCGCGAATGCATACTCCAAACTCACGTCTCTCCGATATGTTATTGACAATTATCGCAAAACTTAGCTTTGAATAAGGTTCTTGCTGTTTCAACAGTGTCTACCCGAAAATAGTTTCCATCCTTTCTTCCATTGTCTAAAACCTTTTCCCAAAAATGGACCACGTTCACATTTTCGCACCCTGGCCGACGAAGTGTATTCCTAACAGTATCCTTAATAACAACATAACCTTTGTCTTCCCGCTTAACAGCTTTTAACTGATCCACATTGACAATTTCAATAGATTCCTGGTTCTTCTCCATTGCCCCCCCCCCATAATTCTTCAGCAGTATAACATTTCCTCTGGCAGCCTATGCTCACTTTTTAACCATCTTCAATAGTGGATATACTTTTTCCAGAGTTTGCGGCACTAAGGAAGGCAATTAGCCGGTCCTTATTCCTTTTCGTCTCCAAAGATCAGCTTGAACACGAATCTACCTTTGGTGACATTAGAAATCCATCAACCATTGGTGTTTGTTTAGTTTTACTCTTCTTGCTCCCAACCATTTCGACTTCATCCTCTCTCTAGTTTGAGAATACTATATTAACAAATCTACCGTAGTAACCAACCACCAGTAGATAACTTTATTATCAATAACTAAACTTTACGCTCCTATATCTCCATTATACTACAACGCGCATATTAGTTCCATAAAAAGGAATAGTTCGTGTACCCTAACGGCTTAATTGACACTTCTAAATCTGATTCTCGAAATTTCTTAAAATGCTATAAACTGGATACGCTCTCTCTAAAGGGTACCGTAGGCGATTGAAAATCAGGCCTTTTGCGCTCAGTAAAAGTATACCAGGCCCCGAGTGCTTGGTATCTCTAGTATCTAGAGGACGCAGTTTTGGTCAGCGCTCCGAACAATATTTTCCTCAGTACAATCCCGTGGAAAAACATCAAAATACCTAGGTATTTTTTAAGTATTAGGCTAAACATGGTAGGATTTAAAAAACACCAGTATGGAAGAACACTCTTCCTACACTGGTGTTTATATAGATTTTGTTGTGGAATATCTGGGTCGTTATACTCACCGGGTGGCCATATCAAATAAGCGTATCATCAACATTGAAAAAAATACAGTTTCTTTCAAATGGCGGGACTACAAGGACAACAGCAAACAAAAAGTGATGACTCTTTCAGCAGAAGAGTTTATTCGTAGATTTCTTATTCATATCTTGCCGAATGGATTTATGAAAATTAGACATTACGGGTTGCTTGGCAATCGCAACAAGACCACTAAGCTCAAGCTTTGTAAGCTACTCACCCATACGTCTTTATTAATGAGGGAGAAGTCTTCAACCCTCCAACTTATCCAGAAACTCATAGGAAAAGACTTAACTAAATGCCCTAACTGCGGATCAGAAAAACCAAGACAGTGTATGAGTCTAGGCAAATCTCCCCCTGTTATTATCCGAAGTGCATGTGTTTAAAAATTGCCCTGTCATGGGGAGGGGGAAGCTATGTCCAGAATCAGCATATTTGAAAGTTTGAGATACATATTATACAATGTTTACTGTCAAAGTTTTGAAAATTACCAAGCGATTAGGTATTCAATCCCCATAGATTTCGTTAACCATCGCGGTTTCGTGCTATCTAAATTATCCAAAGTTAGGGAAATTTGATCATCCAAGATATCCGTTTTAATATACTAAGCTCCTCTAAGGAGTTCTTTTTTCGCCCCTAACTTCGGATAATTTGCTATGGATAATGGGAAGTTGGGCGTTGTGTTGATTGGCATAGAAAAGTCGCCAAAACCATTTGTTATGAGCGACTTTCTGGGCAAGTTTATGTAATTGGACATCAAAAAATTCTGAGGCTCTTGGTATCAAAATTTTTCACAAGCCCAGTTGTAAAATAGCCCTTTTCGTATCCTAAGGGGTTACTAAATTAATCAGGGCTATTTCGGCTGAAGGATCAAATTTATCATTTGTATTCTTCCCTATATTTATAACGAAATATCTGTGGTTGGACTGGGCTTCATAAGAAAATCCACCTTGAATAGTTCCTCCTGCTGGAATTGTCTTATTTAAATCCTTGGTAGATAAAGAAATTAAGCTATTAGATTTCCTAATATCAGAAACTATAAAATGAGAATTCAAGTTAATACTAAAATCCTTATTAGTAGGGTTTTTAATTGCTACAGACACGTGGACTGTTTTCTTACCAGTTCCTAAAATATAGGACAAAGTCCCACCAGAATAAGTATCGGATTTGGCTTTGTTAATGGTTATTCTGGGTTATCAACGGTCACGGTATCACCGATCTTACTACTTCCATTACCCGTAACCAACGGTATATATGGGGTAATGAATATTGGAAAAACAACGAGACCCAATATCCCCATTACTACGACGTATATTAGCCAGTGCATTAATTTTTTTTCATACTATATTACACTTCTCCTCTTAGGTCGTTTCTTCATTATAAGCAAAATTTTAAAATTAATACAATAAATGCCTTCTGGTTGTTTAGCGATATGTGGTAGTAGTTCGCGTTTTTCTTATACTAGTTGTTTTGCATTCCCAAGCTGTGTCATTAAAGGAGTGACTGCCGAACGTGCTGTGACCTTTTGCATTTTTGCAGATTTTTCCTATAAATAAGAGGAAATTATACGAAGATGTGGAAAGTAATTTAAGAGATAAGGGCCAAATGATAAGCCCATTCCAAAGAGGTATAAAGTTAACCGACGCTTGGAACTTAAATGAATTGGAAACGTATTATTGTAAGAATTACCAAAAAATTATTTTTGATGTTGATGTAAAAGATAACATTATTTAAGCTTAGTAACTCTTTTGTAGCAAAAATGAGGTGGATTAATATTAAGATGAAAAAGAAGAAGATAATTGCCCTAATATTGGCAATTGCCTTAACGATTATTTTAGCAGTTTTTTCTTACGTATCTATTGGTAAAACATTTATAAATCATAAAATGGAGGACTATTTAACGAATAGAGGTTTCAAAGGGAGTGTGGTAAAAAGTATAGAGGTTAAGCACTCGTTTTTGAATGTAGCCCTATCATATAATGAATGGGTTATTTGGGTTAGATATAACGACGAACCAAAAGCGATATATTTTTACACCTATAATAATGGAGCCATTTCTCCGACAGGTGTTGCAGGGGTTCCAGAAGGCGAAATATATAAACATGGAGACCCATACCCAATCGAATTGACCAAGGTTGAGAACATCGCAGAAAATGATAGCAAACTAGTAAAAAGAAATTTGAGATATTCATTAGACATAACTTATAATAAATCCATGATGAAATTTCTGATTATAAATTACTCATCGAAAAATATTGAACTAATATCTCCCAATATGCATACATTTGATTTCATATTGTCAAAGGACGGAAATGTAGTATTTGACAATTATAGAGATAATCCAAATGTTGCTAGATATAATTGGGAAACTCATCAAATACTCGAAGCTAATGGAGATATTAATTATATCGGGCAAGGCTATGACATTTGGTATGAAAGTCTTAACAAGAAGTTTAATGATGGAATATATTCCTTCGAATTTTACTCAACATCTGAAATGTTAAAAGATGTTCCTCACTTAAAAGGACAATTGGAAATAAAGGATGGGAATGTTAATGTCAATAATGTTCTTTTAGAAGACCAAGTAAATTACTAATTAGAAGTAATATGAGGGAGGATGAATCATGGCAAAGTATGAAAAGACTATTATCGGTCAATTCGTGGAAGTGCATTATTGTTACTTGAACTGCTGTGGCCTTTCAACTTTCATTGACAATATATGTGTAGCGGTTCACGCTCATTGGCGTTAACCCTAATTACCGCCAATAACGTTTAACAACTACGTTAGGATTACCGTCAATGGCAATGGTTTGGGAGATTTAAAACTATTGCCATTGACGGTGGTTCCATATTTCAGAGATCCCCGCCACTGGCAATAGTGTGTTTTAAGAACTCGGGAGATTCTAAGTGGGCAATTTCCATCAGTCAATCAGTCAGTCTGTTATTTGCCCAAATATTTCATCCTCGCCTTATGTGTCAAGATATCTCCCCTAGCTTCCCGCAACTTTTCCTCATAGACTTTTCTAAACCATGCCGTTCTGTTTTTGGTCGGAGGATACTTGTAGAATTTATCATTCGCTTTACATATTGCTTCAATCATCTCGGTTTGATCATAACCCAAACATCCGGCCAATTCCAAGGCCAGAGGCATTAAATCGTAGAAACCAGTGGTAATGAAGAATTCTTCTAATTCCGCTTTATTCGGCCGATCCCCATTTAAGGACATGAATTGTTTAAGCATGCCAATACCCCCAAGTAATTCGTGTACGGTTTTAAGATTTCCTAAAGGATGAATGCGTGTAATTTCTCCGACCTAGATTAAGTCATCATCTTCCAGGCCTTTTTGGACTGCGTTGGCATCAATTGTCGGGCTGTCGGCCACCACTGCCGCCACAATCGCATATCGGCATAAGTTGTTGATGCGGCGCGGTATGCCCTTAGAATACTGGTAGATAAGCTTGATGGCCGAATCCGTAAAGATTTGTTTGTCCAACCCAGCGATTTTCAGGTGATGAACGATGTAAGCGGAGATCTCTTCTTCTTCCAGGCAAGGCAAACGATAGTGCACAGTAATCCTTTGACGAATACATTCTAACACTTGAAGGCGTAGTGTTTCGGCGAGTCCAGGTTGACCGGCGAGTATAACCATTAAGGGTGAAAAGGAATCGGCTTGGTAATTAAGTGCAAAACGCAATTCACTGAGCAGGGATACCGTCAGCTCCTGAGCCTCATCAATTAAGGCTATCGGCTTAATCCCTTTCTGATGCAGAGCTAGCATTGTCTGGGCCACTAAGCGCTTGTTTTGAGAGAAACTTCGGCTAGGCTGGATATTGACATGGTGAAGTAGGCTCTTGTAGAATTCTGCAGGCGTTAGATCCGAACTGGCCAAGTAGATGAAACGATAACGGGATGCCTCCAGGGAATGCATAACGGACCGAATCGCTGTCGATTTGCCGGAACCGACTTGGCCTGTGATCACAGCCAAAGAACCTGCCTCGATGGCATGCCTGAGCCTGGCTAAAAGTTCATGGTGACCTTTGGATAAGAACATTTCTGTAGGGGCTAATTCTCGAGAAAAAGGTTCCCTTGTAAACGAGAAATAAGGGCTATTCACCTGCATTCACCTCCAGGGCCTTGGCAAAGGACAGACCAGAGCGTTCTTTTATGTCGTCTTGGTGTTCCTGAATAATAGCCTGCATAGCCTTTTCCAGCGCTTGATGACTCTCTGTCTGGCGCTGAGTTACCCGTTTTTCCGTAAAGTTTTTCATTTGATAAGGGCGAGCCTCGCCACGAAAAATTCCTTCGTAGTACACGAGAATACGCCTTAAATCATAGGGGTTAAAACGAAGTTCAACGGTCTTGCCAAGCAAGGTTTCGTCCACTTCATAGAGGTTACTGTAAATCTTTACGGCTCCAAGTGAACTAACCACACGAGTTTCGCGCCATAAAAAGGCTTCATGCACCGTCGAAGGATCGACAAAACGGGACATATCCAGATGATTAGCCAACGCATTGGCTAAAGCATCCTGGGGAGTCATTTTTAAAGTGCCGTGCCGGCGAGAGTGGTAGCGCTTTTCTACCCAAGCGATGAGAAAGGTGTTGACATCCCTTAGAGTGGCGATCTTGCCGGAGTCAATTTGCTCTTTGAGCAAGGGTTCAAACTTCTCAGCCACCGTTCTGAACCAACGTTCTATCCGTCCGCGCCCTTGAGGCTGGCCGGCTCTGCTATGTTTGACGCTAAAACCCAGTTCTACCGCAATACGCTTCAGGTGCTGAGAACGAAAGGTCTGCGCATTATCGCAATAAAAAATTTCCGGAAGACGATGTTTCAAAATAGCTTTAAGAAGAGCATCCTCAAGACAAGGCCGGTTCTCATTGAAATGGAACTCAGCATGCACAATGAAGCGGGTATAGGCATCCAAGAGGGCAACCAGGCGTAAGCGCCGTTTCTTGCTCGTTTTGTCGTCAAAGAGATACGGTCCGTCCCAAAAATCGCAAATCCAAAGGACATGGGCTCCTTCAATGTTAAGCAGACGGTAACGTTTGCGGACCACGCGTTTCAAAGCCGGGCGGTCCTTACTCAAACGACGAAAATGCCGATTTAATGTGCTCACCTGCATCCGCTCTACTCCTGGTATTAGGTCTGAGCGTAGAAGATCAATGATGCTATCCGCAGAGAGTTCCGGCCGAGCCTCCCTAATCTTCACCGCTTCATCCAAAGCCTTTTGGGGAAAGGCTTTAAGCGTTGCATGGTCTGGGCGAACCTTTGGCATGAGGCCCTCTTTGCCAAATTTCCGGTAATCGCTTAAGTAACGCTCAAGGGTGCGTTTACCCAAAGAGATCAGACGGTTCTGGGCATCAAGATGCATTTTACTGGCCAGTTTTTCAAGTAGGATTTTTTGGGCACCCCGGGGAAGCGTGGGTCTTAGCAGGGGGGCAATCACCTCATAGCGTTGCTGTGCTATCCGCTCGCGCTCATCATTGGATGGTGGATTCATTCGTTTCGTCTTCCTGACTTGCTAATTTGAGGGTTTTCCCTCTAATCACCATCATGCTGCAAGTCAGAGAGTTTAGCGATAACCAGTGTTTGTGGGAATCTCACCCCGCAGAGTCCGATTTAGTCGGGTGAGTACTCTGTTTTTACCCGGGATTTTGCGTTCCCCAATGGGGCACCCCATAGATCCCAATCACCTTTGCCGAGCAGATTACATAAACCCATCAATCGGTTTCGATGAGGAAAACTAATCCACCCAGCATAGTTACGAAGCCAAGCGAGAAGAAGCCGGACAGCTTCCCGGGCCATCGTTGCTGTTAAGGGCAATAGTTCTTGCCCCATAAAATGAAGGATACGCGGCACGAACTTATCCATGATGATCAAAGCCTGGACGAAGAAAAGCTTTAGCCAACGGGACAACGTTCGTGGATCGTATCCAATCTTAAGGGCACTATCTCTAAGGCTAATTCCTTGCAGGTGCTCGACAACAACCTGTTCATGGGTTTCCAACGGTTCCCGTTGATAGGGCAACACAAATTCCGGCCAATAACTAATCGTCTCGTGGCACTCTTGGCAGTAAGCGTTGAAGAGCGTTATATTGGTGGCGTTGACATGATCCTGGCATAATTCACGCTCCCAACGGGCATGCCACTGCGGTCTGTGGCATGAATTATTACAACAAGTAGGGCTGCCAAACTCACTACTCTCTATGCTGCCAATGATGAAAGAAGCCATCTCCTTGTTTAATCTTACAAGGGATGGCTTTTCTACTTTTTCTGCCAAGATTCCTGCTTTATTAGCAACGGATAATCGCCGCCTTTGGCGGTATTTCGTTGACCGCCAAAAAACGTGCGTCACCACAAATAAGTATAAGAAATATTGCTGATGCTAAACTTATCAAAAATACTAACCATAGAGTCTTATCTGAATTGATCTCAAAATGGAAAATCCCGCTTATTAATAAACCTAATCCAGATATCCCAATTAGCGTTAAGAGAATTATCGTTAAGTAACTAAATAAATTAGATGTATCCAAAGTAAACCCCCTAAATATTCTGATGCATAAATATCGTTTTGAAGATTAGTCCTTATACCATATTATATCACAGCTTTCCCTTTTGTTGGGATTAGTTATTGAGGTATCCTCAATAAAACCGGGTAAAATATTTCCTTATATTTCTACGTCCTTTGACAAAAAAGATGAATTTAACCCTTTCCCTTTAGTAATTTTTATTTCTTATTAATGAATCGACCTTTAGAATGGGTGAATAACACGTTGTTGAGCTAACAAATCCTATTGTCGGATTGCCGCTTTCCGGAAACTCCATAGTATAGGATGAAATTTGTTCATTTATACCGTCCATTCGATCCAAAAGGGATGGTTTCAAGCCCTCACCTTGCCTCAACATTATTTCTTGATCATTAATTAGGCATCATTTTCCCCGTTTTAGGGGTTAATTGTGTTAGTTTTTAGAGCAATTTTATTTAAGAAGTGTTATATCCTGTAATTATTCACATTCAATTGGGTTATGCGACTTAAAAAGGACATTTTTTTGAGTTATATTATAATTAAATTATATTTCACTTATTAATAACGAGTTTTATTTTTATTTATTATTTATTAATATGGTTATATAAGGCGTATTAAGAATTTATTCTAAATTATTGTGTGTTTAGTTGACACAAGAATAGCAATTTGATATCTTCTATGTATAAATCAATCAAAATTTAAGTTTTATGTTTTTTAATCTCTAAAAATATTTGAAGAAGGGGATTTTAAATGAGTAATAATGACGATTAAAACTTTAAACCTATAAAATTCAAAAGAAGATTCAATGGTAAGAAACCTGAAAAATCTTCTGCTCCCGTTACTCCAACAACTCCTGAAATCAATAGAGTCTCTGAGTAAGAACAATTTTCTTTATTTGTTGAGAGCAGTAAAAAGTCAAAGTTAGAGAATGATGATGAAAAAAATAAGAAGATTCCTGCTGGTATACGTTTGATTAAAGATGAGATTACAGCACTTAATAATTTTAAAAAAATTAACGGTAAAGATAGGTCTCAAGTTGTTTCCAAACTCATCAGAATTAATCTTAGGGAATATTTTGATGATGATTTTGTAGATGAAAATGAATAGTTAATTACGAATAGAAAGACAGGAGTTATAATGCTCCTGTCTTTTGACTTCTAATTTATTGTGTTCGTAGGTATCGCAGTAAATATCCATACTCGCCTCCGAATGATTTTATTGCCATCTGAAATCTTCGACGGAAAAGAGGAAAGTCCTTCACAATATGGAAATATGCCGTTCTTTCCATAGGCTATTATTATTTAACCATAAAAAACACTCATTCCAAAAATATAGAATGAGTGTTTTACAATAGCTAAATGATTAATTTTTGACGGACTTGACCGACACTTGACCGACTACTTAGGTGAATTAAGGGAAACTTATGGGTATTTAAGTTGCTTTTGTCCAACCCCCGATTAAAACGGAAACCCTCAAACCCGCTTATATCAAGGCTTTCATAATTTGACGACCAGTTTATTTGGTCGGAGCGACACGATTCGAACGTGCGACCTCTACCACCCCAAGGTAGCGCTCTGCCAAGCTGAGCCACGCCCCGACTTAATGCCCTCATCTGAAGACTTATACAAGATATCATATTAAGTAAAAAAAAGCAACCCTAAGTTTGACCGATTACTTCTATCTTTCTTACCCCAGGGATTTCTGCAAGCCCAGACAAAAGATTTTCAGGGGTATCTGCCATTCCAGCAGTTTCAATGGAAACCGAGACATTGGCAATTCCTTGCAGTGGAATCCCTTGATTAATAGTAAGGACGTTGCCTTTAATAGAAGCAATAAAATTAAGAACGTGCGAGAGCACTCCTGCTTTATTTTCGAGAATGAGAGCGATCGTAATGATCTTCTCCCGACTCGCCTCATAAAATGGGAACACCCCGTCCTTATATTTATAATAGGCGCTTCGGCTAAGCCCTACACGTTCCACGGCATCATTGATCGTATAGACGTCCCCTTTGACAAGTAGTTCTTTCGCCTTGGCGGTCTTCAAGATGGCTTCCGGCAAAATGTTTTTACTGACAATTAAAAATTCATTTGTCTTGCCAACCACCAAATCTCCCCTATCTATCCCCTAGCTCATTGCGTCTAAATGTTCAGACATATTATAAGCTAATCTGCATGAGTTTGGCAAGAACACTAATTTTGACGTTCATCCGGGAAATGATGATAACTTTGTATTGCTCTAGCGACTAAACCTGAACCTAACGAAAAGGAATAGGAACGCCAGATCTTGCCTTTGAGCAATGACCTATCCGTTCCATTATTAGCCCTTCAGCCTCTTTAAAATTGTTGGAAGTTATTGGTTTCTTAGACGTTTACTCGCAAATTCCTTTAAATAATGATACAGATAAGACCTCCACTGCCGTCATTGACAATCCTCTGTAAGGTGTCCTGAAGCTTATGTTGGGCATTTTCCGGCATCCGATAGAGTTTGTTTTGGATTCCCTCGCGAACCAGGTCATGCAAGGATTTACCGAAAATATTCGATTCCCATACCTTCTTGGGATCACTTTCAAATTCGTCCAAGATATACTTTACTAATTCCTCAGCTTGTTTTTCAGTTCCGATCAAGGGCGTAATTTCTGTCGTGATATCTGCTCTAATAATATGCAGCGACGGAGCACTCGCTTTGAGCTTGATGCCATAATGGCCCCCTTGTTTGACAAGTTCCGGTTCTTCAAGGAACATCTCTTCAAGTTGAGGTGTGACGACACCATAACCGTTAAGACGGACTTCTGTAATAGCATCGGACAGCTTATCCCACTCTTTCTTACCCTTGCTATAGTCTAACACTAAGCGGAGTAAGGTATGATCGCCTTCAATTTCTATCCCTGTGAGATCTTGCAGCACGGTTGTAAAGAGCCCTTCAACAGCGGTTATCTCAACATTGGCGATTCCTGTACCCAAGTTCATCTCTTTAAGGAGAACATCCTGCGCATATTGGCATTCTGTCAAAGCGTCTAAAGCCTGATCAATATCTCGCAACCGCCGTACTCCCTCAATTGCTTTGCGCACATTTTCTTCAAAAGCTGCTCGAATCGGATGAGTGGTATCAAGTTCCTCGACCCATTTGGGCAGGTCAATATTGACTTCAGCTACGGGAAACTCATACAGCACTTCTTCCAAGATTTGCGTGATATCTTCCTGCTTCATTTCCAGACAATTCACAGCAATAACTGGTATCCCGTAGTTATCTTCTAGGGAGCGGCATAATTCTAATGTGATTTCTGAGTAGGGATGAATAGTATTTAAGAGTACAACGAATGGTTTTCCCAGTTGACGGAGTTCGGAAATGACTCGTTCCTCTGCGTCTAAGTAAGCTTCACGTGGAATGTCTGTAATTGAGCCATCTGTCGTAATCGCAATCCCGATCGTGGCATGATCCGTTATTACTTTACGGGTGCCCATTTCAGCCGCATCTTGGAAAGACATAGGTTCGTCGCTCCATGATGTTTTCATCATGCGAGGTTCTTCACCATCTTCTGCTTCGTACCCTAAAGCACCTTCCACACTATAACCAACACAATCAACCAAACGTACATTCATGTGAATTGAGTCTTTCACAATGATTTCCACAGATTCCGATGGGATAAACTTGGGTTCTGTCGTCGTAATCGTTCTTCCTGTCCCACTTTGAGGAAGCTCATCTTTAGCTCGCTCCCGTTCAAAAGCATCTTGGATGTTGGGCAGGACCAAGAGGTCCATAAAGCGTTTGATAAAGGTGGACTTTCCTGTACGGACTGGCCCAACGACACCGAGGTAAATATCGCCTCCTGTTCGTTCAGCGATATCTCTAAAAATTTCTATTTTTTCCATTAGCAATTCCCCTCCCTTTTGAGTGCTGTCCCAAAATTTGGCGAAGGGCCTCCACCTTCTCTCCCCTTCCACCCCCCTGTAACACGTGGATTCCGCTGACCGGACTAGCACCTTAAGCAGTATAAGTATATTGACTCTTTTGGCTAATTATGACAACACAATAAAAAACGCAGAAAAGGTATTTAAACAACCTCTTCTACGTCTATGAAACAAAGTACAAAAATATGTATGCTATTTTAACCAGCTCATCTCCACAACTTCTTCAAGTTCGTGGCGTTTTCCACGCAACATCAAATCGGCAACCGCTATTTTCGGATCCGCACCGGCAAACAGAACTTTATAGGCTTGTTCGGTGATGGGCATAGAGATATGTTTTTCCACACTAAGTTCATAAGCAATCCTGGTTGCCCTTACCCCTTCAACCACCATCCCAACCTCTCTAAGCACCGTCTCTAAAGGCTTACCTTGTCCGAGAGCAACACCAGCCCGACGATTACGGCTATGTGGACTGGTACAAGTAACGATCAGGTCACCCACACCCGATAACCCGGCAAAGGTCAACGGATGCCCTCCAAGAGCCACACCCAACCGGGCAATCTCTGCTAATCCCCTGGTCATAAGAGCCGCTTTGGTGTTGTCTCCAAACCCTAAGCCTTCCGCAATCCCTGTGCACAAAGCAATGACATTCTTCAAAGCGCCACCGAGTTCAACCCCGATGACATCCGGATTCGTATATATTCTAAATTTCGGAGTCATCATCAAGTCTTGAACCGCTTCTGCGGTTTGTACATCCGAAGCAACCACTACGGTTGTCGGCATATCTCGTCCGACTTCTTCTGCATGACTGGGACCGGACAACACGGCAATCGGATTTTGAGGAAGCTCCTTGATCAATACTTCTGAGAGGCGAAGGTGTGTTCCTTCTTCCATCCCCTTAGCTGTATTGACTACAATACAACCCGGCCTGAGGTAAGGCTTAATCACCCGGGCAGCTTCTCTAACACCGTGGGACGGCACACTGCAGACAACTAGCTCAGCATCTAAAAGCGCAAGTTCCGTTGTGGGTAGAAGTTCTGACGGGAAAACTACGCCCGGCAAATAACGTACATTTTCACGCTGCTTCCCCATACGTTCCATTTCATCCGCCTGACGACCGATGAGCGCGACCTGATGACCTGCATTCGCTAACAACACGGCCAAAGCAGTTCCCCAGCTCCCGGCTCCATAAACCGCTATTTTGGGCATACCATTACTTCCCCCTTTACTCGAGGTGCGAGGCACAACCCTCGCTATTTCTTTTCGCCAAACCGACGCTCCGTTCCATGCAATACTCGTTGGAAATTGGCACGATGAAGAACTAAGACGATCGATGCGCCGACCAATCCAAAAAACTTATACGCCATCGGTTCCGGAAAGACAAAAACTGCGATGGCAACTGTGAGAGCACCAACAACCGATCCCATAGAAACATAGCGTGTCGTCCCAACCACCAGCAAAAACAATACGATTGCTATCACCATGACCTTCGGCATTAATACGATAATTATGCCAAATCCTGCCGCAACTCCTTTGCCACTCGGTCGAAAGCCAAACAGAGGATTCCAGCTATGCCCAGCCATAGCAAGTAATCCTCCAATGATCCCTCCCCAAGGGCCAAAAGCCCAGTAACCAAGCAGAGCTGACAACGCACCTTTACTGGCATCTCCAAGCAACACCAAGATGCCCAATTTAACTCCAAGCAGGCGAAAGGCATTTGTCGTACCAATATTTCCGCTGCCGTGCCGACGTACGTCAATTCCTTTGAGTTGGCCCACTAAATAGGCAAAAGGAATGGCACCCAGTAAATACGTCAGAATAAAAATCAGGTAGCGTGGCATGACTTACTCCTTCTCTTCATCTTTTTGTCGAACGACAATTCGGATTGGAGTACCCTCAAACCCAAAATGTTTCCGCATCTGATTTTCCAAATATCGTTTATACGAAAAGTGCATTAATTCAGGATCATTGACAAAAAACACAAACGTTGGCGGCTTAACTCCCACTTGAGTAATGTACCGAACTTTTAAGCGCCGTCCCTTATCGGACGGGGGTGGATTGAGATGGAGCCATTCCCTAAGTAGGGTATTTAAGGTGGCAGTCGTGACTCGGGTTGCGTTTTGTTCAACCACAAAATCGACAAGTTCTAAAATTTTATTAACCCGTTGTCCCGTTAAAGCGGAAATAAACATCGTCGGTGCATACTGCATAAAACCTAATTCTTCGCGAATCGTCTTTTCAAATTTGTTAATGGTCTTCTCATCTTTTTCAACGAGATCCCATTTGTTGACCACCAATATAATTGCTTTACCCGCTTCATGAGCATACCCGGCAATCTTTTTGTCCTGTTCTGTAACTCCATCCACTGCGTCTATAAGCATGAGGATCACATCAGAGCGGTCAACCGCCCGCAGAGAACGAACAACACTATACTGCTCCGTTAGCTCATCTATACGCCCTTTACGACGCATACCGGCTGTATCAATGAGTATATAATGCTTCCCTTCATGTTCAAAGGGAGTATCAATCGCATCCCGGGTAGTTCCTGGAATGTTGCTGACAATAACTCGATTTTTCCCGAGCATAGTGTTGACCAAGGACGATTTTCCCACATTTGGACGTCCTATGACGGAAATACGTATCACATCCGGATCAAACTCTTCTTCGTTATTCTCCGGTAGATTGGAAATCACCAAATCGAGTAAATCTCCCGTATTCATACCGTGAACTGCAGAAATGGGAATGGCTTCCCCTAACCCTAGACTTAAGAAGTCGTAAAGTTGTCCTTCTGCTTTTTCAAAATCTTCCACTTTATTTGCAGTGAGCAACACTGGTTTTCCGGAACGACGCAACGTACGGGCAATCAAATCGTCATCCGGCGTAGGAGGTATCTGAGCATCCACAACAAACACAACGACATCCGCTTCTTCCATGGCGATTTCTGCTTGCCTGCGCATTTGAGAAGCAATTGGCGTCCCTTCATCCTTAAATTCGATACCTCCGGTATCAATCAAGGCAAACTTCCGTCCCAGCCATTCCGCATCTCGATAAAGACGGTCTCTCGTCACCCCAGGCATATTTTCCACAATGGCCACAAGTCCGCCGGTGATACGATTAAACAACGTAGATTTCCCGACATTCGGACGGCCTACAATAGCTACAACAGGTTTACTCAATAGTTTTACCTCCCAAAGAATATCCAATCACATGCTCTAAAAATGCCAGGCCATCGTTTTCAACAATACTCGCCTTGCCATTAACCTTTTTTTCTAACCATTGTACGCTTTGATCATCAAGAAAGAGATCGTCATCCGCTTTAAGCATAACACAGGGAATAAGAAACTCCTCTCCGCGCAAATCTCCCAATTGAAGCGCAATATCCTGAGCCGTCAGCAATCCTGCCACGGTGACAGAGGACCCGAAAAAATCATTGCGTATAGCATGTACTGAGAGTTTCAACCCATTCACTTGATTCATTAACCGGTCCCGTAACCCCTCAAAAAGCAGCTGTGCTGATGTTCCGGTGAGAAGATGCACATGCCGTTTTGAAACCGCTTCCGGCAAGAGCTTCCAACCGGCTTCAATCTCGGTCATAAATTTTCGAACCATGCCCACACCGTTTTCTAATTGGGGAAAATCGTCATAAACTGAGACCTCTGGAAACTCTCGCCCTGCTATAATGTAAAATTCATCCGCGAAATAAACAAGATGTTGCGCTAAACGCTCAAAAAAGTTTTTTTGCCAGCGTTCACCTTGATCTAATAATTGACACGCTTCCTGAGAGGTAAATCCACGCAGGGTTGTCAAGTGTTCACGATAGCGGGTTAATCCTACTGGAACAACGGCAATTGATTGTACTGCCGGATAGAGTTCCCCTAACCGTTCGATTGTTTCTGCCAATACATCTCCATCGTTGTGATCTGGTATTAATACCACCTGCGCATGAACAACAATTCCAGCCTCGGCTAAACGCCGAATCTGCTCCGGCAGCTTGCCCGCGTGAGGGTTTCTCATAAGACGAGCACGTACTTCTGGGTTCCAGGCATGGACAGAAATATATAGTGGACTAAGATGCAGAGTAATAATTCGAGTTAATTCTTCCTCACTCAAATTAGTTAGAGTAATAAAACTCCCCTGTGTAATTGACAAGCGATAATCATCATCTTTATCATAAAGCGTTGATCGCATCCCTGGGGGCATTTGCGCCACAAAACAAAACGTACAGTTATTGCGACACAATTTTAAGCCCTCAGCGCTAATTTTCTCTACCTCTAAACCTAAGAATTCTCCAGGTGCCTTTTCTATCTCAATTTCCCATAGTTCGCCATCTATTGTTTCAATTTGCAGCGTAAACTCCTCTTCCGCTATGCCAAACTGAAAGTCAATAATATCATTAAGTTCTTCCTCGTTCACAGCAAGAACGCGATCTCCAACCTGGATCTCCATTTCCTCTGCAATACTCCCTGTTTCGACCGCTGCTACCACAAGCCCTTTAGGCAAAATATTTCATCCTCCCGACATTTCTGATCAGGGCATACGTTCCCAGCCTCAATTGTTTACAAGTATACTACAAATCCATCCTACCTGCTACTGGAGTTCTCGTTCTTCGGGATGCTCATAAGCCCCTACTCCATTCGCGGGCAATAAATGCTCAGCAGTTGTTTTTAGCTTTTTTCTGGCGAGATAATATTGCCACCCCAGACGCAGACCTGCTCCAAGAGCAAATAATCCCACGCCGAAATTCCAAATAAATGCTTCCGGAAAATCCATATGCCTTACAAGCCCTTCATTGGTAAAACGTATTAAGGCTTGGTTCAACATGATGCTCCCCGTGAAAGCAGCTGCTGTTCCCCAATAACTCTTAGCAGTCAGCCAAGCGGTTAAAACCAGCGCACCCGTGAAAAGCCAAGCTCCATAGGGAATAACCCCAGGATCATTGACGAGAAAAAGTGTTTCTAGACTTAACATAAAGCTGGTAAATAGAAAGGGCAAAATTCGCCGTTCCGAACGCCGCAATGCCCATACCCAAAAGACCAGCATGACCGCCAGACGAGCAAAGTGCCAATGCCAAAGTGTCGACTCAGGGAAGACCACTTCCAGGCTTTTTCCTATTAGCCAAGTAATGGTCAACAAAAAGAAGAATCGTCGGGAGGCTCGGTTTTCAACCCAGGTTACGAATGTTAAGCAAAGAATAACCCATTCTCCATAGGGAAAGAGCAAATAAACCCCTCCTTCAACAAACCCCTTATCCCTATTGTTCCCATTTAGTTTAAGTTTACACTACTTTTAAGGAGCTTCATTTCAGTATACGTGGGCGCATTATTACGATAGCGGGATAGGTTTAGCAGCAAACCCAGTTCCGTCAAGGTTATGACTAAGGAACTCCCACCATAGGAGATCAGAGGCAGGGTAATCCCTGTGACTGGTAATACTCCGGTAACAACTGCTAAATTAATCGCTGTCTGGATCGCCAACGTGGACGTCAGCCCAAAGCCCAAAAGTCGTCCAAAGCGATCGGGACATCCCCTAACAACATGGTAAGCTCGTGCATACAACGTCGTAAAGAGGAATAATAAAAAAAAGGTACCCACCAAACCTAGCTCTTCCCCAACCATGGCAAAGATCATATCGGTATGGTTTTCTGGAAGAAAACCGTATTTTTGCAAACTTCGGCCTAAGCCGACGCCAAACAACCCCCCCGAGCCAAAGGCAATCTCAGCGTTGGTAATCTGGTATCCTATATCTCCAGCATATTTCCAGGGGTCTAACCAGACCATAATCCGCTGCCATTGATAACCATGAATAAAATAAAAGAGTGGTATTCCCAAGGAAGGGATAGCCGCTGCAAACCAGATCGTCGGCAGTTCCGTCTGCAACAACATCACTGCACTCGTCAGGGCTAGAACCATTGCCGTCCCTAAATCCGGTTGTTTATAAACGAGAGCCAAAATAAGGATCGTAACAGGGATCAGTATACCCAAGGGACTAAGCCAATCTTTGCCTTTTTTGACTGGAAATCGGTCTAATACATGCGCATAAAAGAGTACCAGGGCCAGTTTTGTAATTTCAGAGGGCTGAATCGTAATTCCCGCAATTTTAATCCAACGCGCTGAGCCTTGCGTCGCAATTCCTTTATCCGTAAAGATAACCGCAATTAGTAAACCAATACTAAGCAGAAGCCCAAAGCCTGCGAATCTACGCCAAAACGCATAAGGAACTTTAATGGCCACAAACGCGAAGCAAAAACCGATCAGCATCCATTTCATTTGTTGGGAAACATAGAAATACGTGTTTTGCGTAGCATTGAACCCGCGCACTGCCCCAGCACTCAACACCATAATCAATCCAAAAGCTAATAGGGCAAGTGATAAGAACAATATCGGGAAATCAATCGGTGCTAATTGTCGTTTAGCCAGCTTGATCACCTTCCTTCTAAGCCCTTTAGGAAAATAACTTCCTGCCTTTAGTGCAAGAAGTCATTTCAGATTTAATTCTAACCTAATCGTAGTGCTTGTCCACTATTCTTCGCCGTTTTCTGTAGAGGAACGATTCTCCACGCCATCGTTATCCTGGGCAGAGTCTGTGATCACCTCGCGAAGGCATAGACTGATCCGCTTCCCCTCTGGTTTACATTCAAGGACTTTAGCACTAACCCTATCCCCAACTTTAAGCACATCTTCCACCTTATTGACCCGATGATCTGCCAACTGGGAAATATGGATTAAACCATCTACCCCATCCGCCAGTCCCACGAAAGCGCCAAATGTAACAATCCGCACTACTGTACCTTCAACTAAAGATCCTACCGAATAATTTTCAGCCGCCTGAACCCAAGGACTTTCGGTGAGTTGTTTAATCCCTAACGATAGTTTCCCAGTTTGTTGATCAAGCTTTAAAACTTTAACGTTTACTTGATCCCCTATTTTCAGAAGCTCTGAAGGATGCTGAATCCTGGTATAGGCCATATCCGAAACATGAAGGAGCCCATCAATTCCACCAATGTCGACAAATACACCAAAATCGGCCATCCGCCGGACGATTCCTGTCACCGCATCCCCTTCTTTGAGGGTTTCAAGTAACTGTCTGCGCTTAAGCGCCTGCTCCTCCGCCAAAATAACTTTTTGAGAAAGAACCACTTTCCGCTTAGAGGGATCAAATTCAATCATCCGCAAGCGAAGGGTTTGCCCCAAAAACTGATTCAAGTCTTCGACATAACCAAGTTGGACTTGAGACGCCGGAACGAAACCACGCATTCCCACATCGACAACCAAACCGCCTTTAACAATCTCGACAACTTTCCCTTGAATCTCCTCTTTACTCTCTGCTAATTTTTTTAGACGTTCCTCCGCTCGCTCTTCATCTGCTTGTCGTTTCGAAAGAACCGTATGCCCAGCTTCATTTTCCACCCGGATAACCACTGCCGTAATTTCATCTCCAATGGACAGGAGATCCTCTGAGCGTGTTTTCCGGGCCGTTATTAGCTCTTTAAGTGGGATGACTCCCTCCGATTTCCAACCAATATCGACAAATATTTCATCATGGGTTATTTTAACGACCTTACCGGAAACCCGGGCACCGAGATGAAGCTCCTGAAAACTTTCATCCCAACTGGCCATTTCCATTTCATCCTCGTTTAGTTCAGACATTTTCTTATAAACCTCCTCAATGATCCAATCGGGTGTCGATGCCCCTGCAGTTAAACCTACTCGCTTAGATTCTTCAAACCAATTGGCTTCTAACTCCTCCGCCGTCTCAATCAGATATGTTTTCGTGCGTTCCGCGCAAATACTTGCCAATTTTTGGGTATTCGCACTATGGCGTCCACCCACAACCACCATTACGTCAACTTCTTCTGCTAACTCACGGGCCGCCTTTTGCCTCTCTGCCGTTGCATTACAGATCGTATTGTGAACAGTAAGGTTTTCAGTATGAAGTTTAAGTTCTTCGACAATCCTCTCAAAGTTTTCCGTTAGTTGGGTTGTCTGTGCCAAAACAGCTAAATTAGGGTAAAAAGGAAGTTCTTGAGCTTCCTCAACCGTTTGGATGGGTATGGCCTGTTCTCCAGCCCAGCCTAAAATTCCCTGCACTTCCGGATGAAGTTTATCTCCCATCACAATTACTTGTTGCCCTATCTGAGCAGATTTGGCAGCCAGTCGTTGAGCTTTTTGAACAAAAGGACACGTGGCATCTACCACGTGAATGCCCTTAGTTTCAGCCTCCTGATAGACACTCGGTGCTACACCATGAGACCGGATAATCAGGGCTTGTTCGAAGTTCACCTCTTCCAAATCATTAACCACACGAATTCCACGTTCTGCTAAGCGTTTCACAACTTGCTGATTATGAATGAGCGGCCCTAAAGATACTGCCGATGACGTTCCCACTGTTCGTTCTGCCATATCCAGGGCGCGCTTAACGCCAAAACAAAACCCGGCTTTCGCCGCCCGCTTAACTTTCAATACCAAGCACCCCCTAAACTCTTAATATAAAATGAATTAATTCTCTATGCTGTCCTTAAATTCCTGCTATTTTGTGGAAGTTTTATAAGAATCACTGGCCTTGGACAATTCAAGCATAGCCTGCATAATTCGATCGGCTATCCATTCCCGGCGGTTTCCTATCCCTTCCGGGGCCTTGAGCATCTCAGCAGTCAAAGGTTTACCGACCACGACTGCAAGTTTTCCCCAGCCTTTTGTTAACAAACGCCGTGTTCCATATACCTTTATGGGGACAACGGTGGCTTTGCTTTTCTCCATTAATAGAACCATTCCTGGCAGGCCTTTTTGAATTATCTCTGTCTGAGAACGTTTCCCTTCAGGAAAAAGCCCCAAGACACGACCCTCTCTTAAGATCACTAAAGACTGTCGGATGGCATTGATATCTCCCCGCCCGCGTTTAACCGGAAAGGCACCCAGCTTTATGAAAATCCTCCCTAAAACTGGTATCGAGAATAATTCCTCTTTGGCCATAAAGGAAACTTGACGTGGAAGACTACTTGCCGCAACAATGGGATCCCAAAAGCTAACATGGTTAATCGCTATGATCACAGGGCCTTCAAGCGGCATATTTTCCACACCTTGTATTTTCCAACCCATTAACCAGAACTGAAAGCGAAACACTCTTTTTATAAAATTATATAACGTCATCTTCTATCCTCCTGTGTCAACGCTATAATTTCAGCTACCAGCTCTTGTACACTCAAACCCGTCGTATCGAGAATGATCGCATCGTGAGCCGGCTCTAACGGAGAAACCGCTCTTTCGGTATCCTGACGGTCACGGTTTTGCATGTCTTGAGCGACCTCTTCAAAGAATACATTTTCCCCCGCATTGACAAGCTCTATCCAGCGACGCCTCGCCCGTTCCTTAGGAGTTGCCGTTAAGAAGATTTTGATATCGGCTTCTGGAAGAACATGGGTGCCGATATCACGGCCGTCCATAACGACACTCCCTCGCTCTGCCTCTTTACGTTGCAATTCTACCAAACGCTCCCTGACCCCCACATAGGCTGCGATGATCGAAACGACACGTGAAATTTCCGGACTTCTTATAGCCTGAGTGACATTTTCTCCATCACACCAAACGATTTGTTGCTCTGAATGATCTAAAACGACCTCCGTAGTTCTAGCTATTTGAGATACACTCAGTTCATCATCGATCAAAATCTCGTGTTTTAGTGCTTTATAAGCGATCGCCCGATACATGGCACCAGTATCCACATAGAAAAGATTTAATTGCTTCGCTACGAGCTTAGCAACCGTACTTTTACCTGCCCCAGCAGGACCATCGATGGCAATTTGCAAGTCCGATTGTTGTTTTTGTTTCACCCGGAATATCCTCCTTTTATTCAAATCGACAAACTTGCGGCGAGCAGGGTAGCAATGATGTTGTTCAACGCATGTAACGCGACGGAAGGATAGAGGGATTTGTACTTATCATAAAGATAAACTAGTGCGATTCCTAAGACAAAGCGTGGAACGAATCCGTAAGCTTGAAGATGAAGCCCAGAAAATATGGCGGCGCTTATCACAGCTGCTGTCCATTTTCCGAAGTGCGCTTGTAAACCTCTAAAAATAATTCCTCGAAATAGCGTTTCTTCTATTAAAGGGGCCAAGACACCCGCTAAAAACAAATTAAGAATCAAAGTATACCAAGTGGTCTGCCCCAGTAACTTGGTGTACACATCCGTGCTCGGAGGGGTCAGTCCATATTTAAGTAACACAAGAACATAACCGATATTAATGGTCCAGGTTATGGCATATAGCCCTAAGATCTTGGATAGTATTTCCCTCAGCGACACAGCCCGCCAACCAAAATCCGCCCATTCCCAATGTCGAATTTTTTTTAGCGTCCATATCAAAAGAAAAAAACACAACTGAGTCATAAACGCATTCAGATACATTAGAACGCGCTCATGAGGCCACCACTCCATGATCCTAAACGTTCCATAAGCCAATAAAACGTATATAATAACGATTCCACCCAGAATAACGGCCAAATCGATCCAACTCAAATTTCGTTTCAGAAGAGGGCTCTCAGTCTGCGCTAAATTTGATTCGATTTCTTGATCCATACTCACCCTCCTGCTTTCCTCACTTGAGACACATATTTCTTTGCTTTTTTTCCTAAACTAACCTTAAAGGGAGGAATTGCTATGCATCATCCATCGGAAACAACACTACAAATTTATCATCGTCATTTTAAAATCCCCTTAGAACATTATTTCAATACAGTTACTGAGTTCCTTGATCCTTGGGATGAGCGTGCTTATCAGTTTGTTGTCCAGCAATGCCTGACAGAAATGAAAGATACTGGCATCGTAGGCATGGTCCGCCAAGAAAAGGACGAGAATTATGTTTATTTAGATGCAGCCGTCCGGTATCCGCTGGCCACGGATGGCCAAGTGTCCCTGTAGCCAAGGATGGCGAGAAGGGACTGCTGGCCACGACTTAAACAGGACGTTTAAGATTAGAGCGCCGCCAAAGATGGCTAGGTGCCGTGATGGCCAAGTGTCCCTGTAGCCATGGATGGCGAGAAGGGACCGCTGACCACGACTTAAACATGGTCAGAAAGTAATAATCGTTCTAAGTCACGAACACTCGGCACAAAAAAATCAGGAGAGGCAACTCTTAATTCTTCAAGCGTCCCATAACCATATCCAACCGAAATAACATCAATACCGTTGGCTCTAGCACCTTGGACGTCATAATTACGATCCCCAATCATGACTGTCTTTGATCGTGAACCTGCTGGTTCATTTTTCAGCACTTCCGCAATCAAAGCATCCTTCTCAGCAAACTGACCGTTTAACTCGCTTCCCATAATAACACTAAAATAAGCATCCAGTGAAAAATGTTGCAGAATTTTCTCGGCAAAAATCCTGGATTTTGATGTCGCCAACAAATGCCTACAGCCCTTCTCTTTTAATTGCACGAGTAACTCCGGAATTCCTGGATAAACAATATTTTCATAGAGACCGATCTCTCGATAACGCTCCCGATAAAGTGTGATGGCTCGATTCAGGAGAGTGTCGTCCACCGTTTGTAACAGAATCTTAAAACTCTCTTTTAACGGCGGACCAATAATCCAGTCTAGATCATCCGCCGCTTGAAAGGGATAGTCTAATTGTTTTAAAGCGTGTTGAACGGAGAGGGTAATCCCTTCCTTAGAGTCGGTCAACGTTCCATCTAAATCCCAAAGCAATACATCATAACGCACAATAACGCCTCCAAGCAAATTTTCTTAAATTTCTCGCATGAATTCAGTCTGAAAAGACCATTCTAAAACAAAAGGGGGAATATCAAAATGTTTTATCGTCGCAAACAACACTACCATACTCACGGATTTCTCTTTATTCTCAGTATTATCGCAGCTTTTTTACTGGGTCGTAAATCTGAACAATATGGTTATACTATTATATCACGAGGGTGCGGATGCTTTGCTACTGAAGAAAAGGATGAAATGGCTATGCAGGACGAGCGGGACGATTCTATCGCAAGCAATAGCTATCCAGGTTAACATTATAACTGTTACTATAACTCAAATTACTTTATTTATTACAATCTAAACTCCGAGCTTTCCTCGGAGTTTTTTCTTTATATTATACCCATAAACGGCATTCAATGGGCTCCGTCCGGAAATATTTCATTTGTTTTCTGGTACATAAGATAATCCACTGTCAAGAGATAGTGGCGAAAGCTGATTTCCTCAACCATTGCCGGAACTCCCTTTTGCAAAGCTGCGCGTGCGATATGCCAGGGGTCGAGTAGGCACGCTCCTCACGGTACGCACCCCTCACAGAACCGGACTTGCAGATTTCCCGCATCCGGCTCTTCATCCTACCATTCACAGAATGGAGCCAATACCTGGTCGTTTCTCGAACAGGTTTACGTAGATTTT
>JARLHV010000172.1 GCA_031292055.1 Desulfosporosinus sp. | reverse complement strand
CTATTAATATCACGTTTTATTGTCATCCTGAGCGAAGCGAAGGATCTTTTGTCCCTGGATCCTTCGCTCTCGCTCAGGATGACACAAAAATAATTGCAGTGACTTGATAGTTTATAACGTTTTTAGACTTGTCGAACAGCGGAATCATATTCTATATTTATAACTTTTATGCGAAATGCACGAGCAAAGAGGTTCGGGGCGCGATATTCGAACCTCGAACCTCTAACCTCTAACCTCTAAATTTAGCCTTCGACTACTTCTCCGGCTTCCTCGACCTCATCCTCGTTACCTTGTTGTCCTTCGATGATCGCATCAGCCATCTTCGAAGTGAGTAACTTGACAGCACGGATTGCGTCATCATTAGCTGGGATAACAACATCGATCTCATCCGGATCACAGTTTGTGTCAACGATTGCAACAATCGGGATGTGCAAACGACGAGCTTCTGCAACCGCAATCCGCTCTTTACGCGGATCTACGATAAACAACGCATCCGGGAGCTTTTTCATGTTCTTGATACCACCTAAAAAGCGTTCCAGCTTCTCCATCTCATGGCGCAATGCTGAAACTTCTTTCTTTGTAAGCACATCGAAAACGCCTTCAGCTTCCATCCGTTCCAAAACGCGCAAACGATCGACACGTTTTTGAATCGTTTGGAAATTCGTCAACATCCCGCCGAGCCAACGCTCGTTCACAAAATACATGCCGCAACGTTCGGCTTCATCTTTGACAGATTCTTGCGCTTGTTTCTTGGTACCTACGAACAGCATGGTACCTCCTTCAGTAGCAAGGTTCCGAACAAAGTTAAAAGCTTCATCCACTTTTTTAACGGTTTTCTGAAGATCGATGATGTAGATCCCGTTACGTTCCGTGAAAATATAGCGAGCCATTTTCGGATTCCATCGACGCGTTTGGTGTCCGAAATGAACACCCGCTTCCAATAATTGTTTCATAGAAATAACTGCCATTGTGTTAAACCAACTTTCTTTTGTTTTTTTCCTCCGCAAGTTCATCCCACAACGCCCCCTGCCTCCCGACAAGGAACTGGCGCCATGATCCCACTGCGTGTGTCATTAAATCACACTGCCAATAGATTAGCACATTTCACTTATTTATTCAAGCCAGCATAACTCTCAATGTTCGAACGCAAATCGTATTGCCGAATAAAATTCTCTAAGTCACTCATAAGCTCAGGAAAGGGGAAATAGAATTCACTCACATAATAAAACATATCATTGGCACGAATTTGAGCAATTTCCTGCCCTTTTCCATCAAAATAAAAGGCAACTCGTCGAATATCCTTTGGCTCTAAAATGTGTTTTCCCAACAATGAGCTAAAGACAATTTGCTGATCCTTGATGCGCACGTGTTTACTCTTGCCTATAACCCAGATCGCTACGATACCAAGCCCTGAAATGATATAAATTCCTATCAACACGCTTAACTCAAGACTCGGTAGCTTACTGTAGACATGGATACTGCCCATAACAAGGGGATAAAAAATTAGAAAGATGAGGCCTGGAGCGATCAGCGGTCTCAGTTGATAAACGTAATCATGTTCATCCATAAAATCATCCTCCTATGCAACGACCTATTTGGTGTGTTTAACATGTTTATCAAGTTCGTCAAGCAAATAATCGTTAAGAACTCGTATATAAGTCCCTTTCATACCTAACGACTTAGACTCAATCACACCAGCTGATTCAAATTTACGCAGAGCATTAACAATAACAGAACGCGTGATTCCCACTCGATCGGCTATTTTGCTGGCAACCAGCAGCCCTTCTCCGCCACCCAATTCGGCAAAGATGTGTTCCACCGCTTCAAGTTCAGAATACGACAGGGTTCCCACAGCGATTTGGACGGCTGCCTTTTTGCGAGCTTCTTCTTCTGCGCGTTCTGCCTTTACGCGTAGAATTTCCATACCTACAACCGTTGCACCGTATTCGGCAAGTATAAGATCATCTTCTTTAAACTCCACATCATACTTAGCTAACACAAGCGTTCCAACGCGTTCTCCTCCACCTAAGATAGGAACGACAGTTGTAAGTTTATTGGTAAAATGACAGGGTTCACTAGAATTAAATACACAGCCATTGGCAACCTGACACGTGTTCGTTATCGTCTCGGTAACTTTCATCAAACCTTCATTATAGCTTTCGGGAAAGCGCTCGGATCGGATGACAATTTCCTCCATTGCTCCGCAAGCAAAACCGTCCATAAAACTATACCCCAAGATTTTCCCTCGTCGTCCCACAATATAACAGTTAGCAAGCACAGCCTGCTGGAGAACATTAGCCATTTCCTCAAAATCAACCGGATTTCCAGCAGCACGCTGGACTAGCTTATTAATGTTGCGTGTTTTTTCTAACAATGTTGCTTTGTCCATAAGTTTTTGTTATCCTCCTTCAACTGGCTTCCCTATTTAGACGTACCTGTATCTACAGAATATATCGTGCTAAATCTTGATTTTGAACCACATTACCTAATCGGTGTTCAACATATTCGCGATTAATTGTCACTGTGTAATCATCGGGCAATTCTGATGCTTCAAATGATAATTCTTCAAGAACTTTTTCGACAATTGTGTGAAGTCGCCGAGCTCCGATATTTTCAGTGGTAGAATTCACTTTATAGGCAACCTCTGCCAATTCATCAATAGCATTCTCTGTAAAATCTACCTTTATTCCTTCAGTTCCTAATAAGGCGCTGTATTGTTTAATTAACGACGATTGAGGTTCTGTAAGAATACGTTTAAAATCAGCCACACTTAATGATTCAAGTTCCACACGAATAGGAAATCTTCCCTGAAGTTCAGGAATAAGGTCCGATGGTTTGCTGAGATGAAAGGCACCTGCCGCAATGAATAGAATATGATCGGTTTTAACCGGTCCATACTTGGTTACGACGGTTGATCCTTCCACAATCGGGAGAATGTCACGTTGTACTCCTCCCCTTGAAACGTCTGGACCACCCGCACCTTCGCGTCCCGCTATTTTATCGATTTCGTCTAAGAAAACTATTCCCTCGTGCTCCGTTCTCCGAATGGCCTCTTGAACTGCTTCATCTTGGTCAATCAAGTTTTGAGTTTCTTCATGAATCAAGATCTTTCGCGCTTCGCGTACAGTTACTTTTCTCTTTTTGTGCCGCTTCGGGAGCATCCCTGACATCATATCCTGAATATTCAAGCCCATCTCCATCATATTGTTGTTACCCAACATATCAGAAAGTGGCGTAGCTTCTTCAACCGCAATCTCAATAACCTGCTCTTCTAATTCCCCACTGCGCAAACGCTCTGCTACTAACTTGCGTTCGTGCTCCATTTCAGGAGTTACGTCAACTTCCTTTTCTTGATCTGGTGTCTGCCCAAACAACATCTGAAAAGGGTTACTTGATGAACTCTCTGAGCGTTTCTCTGGAACCAACAACTCAACTAAGCGTTTCTCGGCATTGATCGCCGCCTGAGCCTGAACTTTATCGGCACGCTCTACCTTAACCATGCGCAAAGCTATCTCGACCAGGTCTCGAATAATGGCTTCCACATCCCGACCCACATAACCAACTTCAGTAAACTTTGTGGCTTCAATCTTGATGAATGGGGCGCGAACAAGCTTTGCCAACCGCCGGGCAATCTCAGTCTTTCCGACGCCTGTCGGACCAATCATCAAAATGTTTTTCGGTATAATCTCTTCTTGCAACGGCTCTGGCAAACAAGAACGCCGGTAACGATTACGCAAAGCAACCGCAACAGCTCGTTTGGCCGCATCTTGGCCTACAATATATCGGTCCAATTCACGGACAATTTCACGTGGAGTCAAGCTGTCCATAGTCTCACCCCCTTATAACTCTTCCACTATAATTTGCTCATTAGTGTAAACACAAATTGAAGCAGCTACAAGCATCGCTTCTCGAACAATTTCTGCAGTCGGCAGGTCTGTATGCTTCACTAAGGCTCGAGCGGCGGCTAAAGCATAGTTTCCACCGGATCCGATTGCGGCGATTCCATCATCCGGTTCAATCACTTCACCTGAACCCGATAAAATCAAAAGATTTTGGCTATCCGCAACCAAAAGCAGTGCTTCAAGATTTCTCAGCATTTTGTCTGTTCGCCATTCCTTCGCCAGCTCTACCGCTGCACGCTGAAGATTTCCATGATACTCTTCAAGTTTTTGTTCAAACTTATCGAAAAGTGTAAACGCATCCGCAACGGATCCCGCAAACCCTGCAATTACTTCTCCATGAAACAAACGTCGGACTTTCCGGGCTTTATGTTTCATCACGGTTGCCTGCCCAAAGGTCACTTGACCGTCACCTGCTATGGCTACGTGTTCCCCTTTCTTTACTGCAACAATGGTCGTTGCATGAAACATATCTAATCCCCCCCATTAATGAAGTTTACTAGGGCATTTTCCGTGTGTCAAGTCAGTTGTAGGCAATTTACCTCTATTTGTGAAAATTCAGCTATCCCTCAGGCCTTGGCAGTTCATGCGCTCGGGGATGAGACTGAGCATAGACATCTTTAAGTCGTTCACGAGTTAAATGCGTATAAATTTGAGTCGATGAAAGTTTATGATGTCCTAACAACTCTTGAACACTTCTTAAATCCGCTCCGCCATCCAGTAAATGTGTGGCAAAGGAATGGCGAAGCATATGGGGATTCACATGTTGTTCCAGACTAATCTTAGTGACTAGTTTGTCTAAGATCCGTCGAACAGACCTGTCTGAGAGACGCGTGCCTTGATAATTAAGCAACAGCGCCTTATCGGTATCTGTGCGCAAACCAAGATAAGCCTCGATCGCCTGAATCGCATAATTTGTTACTGGGAGCACCCGCTCCTTGCTCCCTTTGCCAAGGACACGAATCAACCCGCTCTCTAAATCAAGATTCTCTCGATTTAAGCCGACGAGTTCACTAACTCTCAGTCCGGAGCCATAGAGCAGCTCCATAATAACTTGATCGCGGGAACCCAGTAGACTTGTACAATCCGAAGCCTTTAACAGCATCTCAACTTGGTCTAGATAAAGAAAATGGGGGAGTTTTCGTCCTAATTTTGGACTTGCCACCCGTTGTATCGGGTTTACTTGGAGTATTTCCTTACGACATAGAAACTTAAAAAACGAACGTAGCGCGGCGAGCTTACGGGCCATACTTTTTCTCGCCAAACCATGTTCTGCCAAAACACCGAGAAAACTGCGGACACTATAGACATCAATTTGATCCAGCGCAAGTTTTTCAGGTTCTAGACCCTGTTCAAGTGCCGCAAACCGGAAAAACTGCCCCAGATCTGTCTGATAAGCAGCGACGGTATATTCTGAACGGTTTTGGGAATATTGGTAACCCACAAATAAGCTTAACGCTTCATCCAGTTTCAATCAGTTGCTTGCCTCCCTAAATCCTCTCGCGCACAGAACTCCTCCAAAGACATCAAAGCACGTTCGGAAATCTTGGCATTTTTTTCGCGCTTGTCCCGTATTCGTTCTGTCAAGGGTGGGAGCAAACCGAAGTTAATGTTCATCGGTTGAAAGCTCTGACTAGGGGAACCTTCTAAATGGCGAGCCAGCCCCCCTAACGTCGTTTCGGATGGGAAAACAAGGGTCTCCCTCTGATTTGAACGTCGCCAGGCATTAAGGCCTGCCAGGAGCCCGCTGGCAGCAGATTCAACGTACCCTTCAACCCCAGTCATTTGACCGGCAAAAAAAATCGCGGGTTTCAACTTCAAACTAAAATCTGCATTTAGGACTCTGGGAGCATTGAGGAACGTATTCCTATGCATCACACCATATCGTACGAACTCAGCATTCTCTAAACCGGGAATCAACGCAAAGACTCGTTGCTGTTCCTTCCATTTTAAATGAGTTTGAAAGCCCACCAAATTAAAGAGTGTTCCCGCTTGATTTTCCTTACGAAGCTGGACGACGGCGTATGGCTTTTTCTCGGTGCGGGGATCCTGCAGTCCCACTGGTTTTAAGGGACCAAACGTCAGAGTCTGAAGGCCACGCTTGGCCATCACTTCAACCGGCAGGCAGCCTTCAAAAACCTTACCTTGTTCAAATCCTTGAACTTCAGCTGTCTCAGCCTGTAGCAACGCTTTATAAAACAAGTCGTATTCTTCTTTAGTCATGGGACAGTTCAAATAATCTGCTTCTCCTTTATCATAACGTGAAGCCCAAAAAGCCTTGTTCAAATCGATCGATTCGAGTGTAACGATCGGAGCGGCTGCATCGTAAAAGGATAAGGCTTCCTCCCCTGTTAACCTCAGGATATCCTCCGCTAAGTCATCGGAAGTCAAAGGGCCACTGGCGACCACAGTGATTCCGGCTTGTGGAATGCGCTGTACCTCTTCCCGATGAACACATACGTTGGGATGTTGTTCCAATCGTTTGGTAATTTCACTCGAAAACAGTTCCCGATCGACTGCCAAAGCTCCCCCTGCAGAAACTGCGTTATGATCCGCTGCGCTCATAATAAAGGAATCCAGACGGCGCATTTCCTCTTTTAATAACCCCACCGCATTCTCTAAACCAGCCCCTCGCAGCGAGTTGCTGCAAACCAGTTCAGCAAACCGGTCCGTTTGATGGGCTGGCGTCGTTTTAGCCGGGCGCATTTCATAAAGATCGACTCCTACCCCGCGTTCGGCAAGTTGCCAAGCAGCCTCCGAACCTGCGAGACCTGCACCGATAACAGTTATAGGTTGCTGCATGTATCCGTTCTCTCCTTCTTCCAATCAAGCAGTTCAGCCGAAATTTAGCCTTCTTCAATCACTTTTGTATAACGGCATTCCGGATTTGTGCATACATGTTTTTTTTGTCGTTTCGAAGATTTAATCACCATCAGCTGCTGACACTCCGGGCATGGATCAGGAGCTGGCATTTCCCAAGAAACAAAATCACACTCGGGATAAGCGCTGCAGCCGTAGAACTTGCGCCCTTTCTTGGAGCGACGAACCACGAGTGGTTTCGAACACTTCGGGCAATTCGCGCCTACTTCTTCGAAAAGTGGTTTCGTATTTCGACACTCTGGAAAACCTGGGCAGGCCAAGAATTTACCGTAACGCCCCATCTTAATCACCATATTCCGTCCGCATAAATCACAGATTTCCTCTGAGACCTGATCCTCAATTTTTACCTTGCCAATCTGCTCTTCAGCATAAGCTAAGGTCACGGCAAATGGCTTGTAATAGTCTTCAACCACGGACTTCCAAGGAGTGCTTCCTTCTTCAATCAGATCGAGTTTTTCTTCCAAATTGGCTGTAAACTCCAGATTTAAAATATCCGGGAAATATTCTTTGAGTAAGGTTATCACGATGTCTCCAAGTTCCGTAGGGAGGAGTTGTTTTTCCTCTTTAACAACATAACCCCGAGTTTGAATCGTTTCGATAGTTGGCGCATATGTACTCGGTCTGCCGATTCCTTCCTCCTCGAGCTTGCGAACGAGAGAGGCCTCTGTAAAGCGCGGCGGAGGTTCCGTAAAATGTTGTTTATCTTCAAGCTTGACAAGATTTAATTTTTCTCCCGGAGAAACTGAAAGCGTCAATGAATTTTGTTCTTCATCGGTAGTCTCTGCTTCATCTTTTCCTTCATCATCTTTTCCCTCTTCATAGACAGCCAAAAATCCAGAAAAACGAATTGTTGACGCATTCGCTCGGAATAAATAGTCACCCACAAGGACATCAACTGTCAATGTATCCATGACTGCTACACTCATCTGGCTTGCGATAAAGCGCTCCCAAATCAGACGATATAACCGTAATTGATCTCGAGATAAAATCCCTTTCAACAAATCTGGAGTCCGTAAAGGCAGTGTCGGCCGAATCGCTTCATGTGCTTCCTGAGCCCGCCCCTTATTGGTGAACTGACGAGCTTCAGGGGGATAATAATCGCTCCCATAGTGAGACAAAATCCATTCTTTGGCCTCCTCTTGGGCAGTTTCGGCGATCTTGACAGAATCTGTGCGCATGTAGGTGATTAAACCGACCGTTCCCTCTTTACCCAAGTCCAAACCCTCATACAGTTGCTGAGCCAACATCATCGTGCGCTTTGGTGAAAAACTCAATTTGCGATGAGCTTCCTGCTGCAAGCTACTTGTTATAAACGGAGGAGCAGGAAGCTTTTTCTTTTCTTTGGTACGCACATCAGAAACTTGAAAATCTTTGCCGGCTAGATCTTTTAAAATAATTTCCATTTCTGCTTTTGAATAAATGGAAACTTTTTGCCCGGATTTCTTTAGTAGCTTTGCTGAAAATTTTCCTCCAAGCGATTGGAGGTTAGCTATTAGGCTCCAATACTCTTCCGAAACAAAAGCCCTAATTTGCTCTTCCCGGTCGTCAACTAAACGAACAGCTACGGATTGAACCCGGCCAGCACTTAACCCTTTCTTGATTTTCCGCCAGAGCAAGGGGCTTAATTGGTAACCAACTAAACGATCTAAAACCCGACGAGCCTGCTGAGCATCTACTCGAGCCAGATCAATCTGGCGGGGATGTTTAATTGCCGCCTGTATCGCCACTTTAGTAATTTCATGAAATTCAATCCGGTTTTTCTCACCGGGGTTAAGTCCCAACAAATGCGAAAGATGCCAAGCAATCGCTTCTCCCTCACGATCAGGGTCAGAGGCTAAGAACACTTTATCTGCTCCTTTAGCCGCCGCACGTAACTCCTTGATCAAATCTCCTCGCCCACGAATCGCAATATATTTCGGTTCGAAGTCGTGTTCTAAGTCAACACCTAATTGACTTTTCGGTAAATCCCGCAGATGTCCCATGGAAGCTTTAACGGTGTAACGGCTTCCCAAAAATTTACTGATAGACTTCGCCTTGGCGGGCGACTCTACAATTACTAGCGTTTTAGACATAATTTCACCTCAAATAAACTTAAAGACAACTTACTTAACCCTTTTCGAATAATTCATGAACCTAATTTAATTTACAATTAAAGTTATCCCCATTTACAGATTCTCATAATACATCTATATCCAAATAGGATTATTTTAAGCACTTATGTTAACGTTGGTAAAACTAAGCCCTATCTTAACGCCTTTTTCCTAGTATGTCTAGCACTCTCGGGCTAATACATAATGTTGGCCCGGCAATTGTATGACTTTTCCTCCTAATTGTAGTTCTAATAAGGCTAGTGAAATCGTGGACACTGGCAGTGTTGAGTGAATAGTGATTTGATCAATATGAAGAGGCACATCACTTAGCTGCTGAAGAATTGAGTCATAATCCCGATCGCCTGAAAGTCCTTTCTCTTTTTCTCCGGGCAAGAATTTTTTGTTAAATGAAACTTGGTTAGCATAGTTGGACCAAACAGGCAACTCATTGCAAATATCATCAATTCCTGCCACGATTTTTGCTCCTTGGCGAATTAGATGATGTGGCCCCCGGCTCACCGGACTAAAGATTGGGCCAGGAACCGCAAACACTTCTCGTCCTTGTTCTAAAGCAAAATCGACCGTAATCAAAGCTCCGCTTTTTTCCGCCGCTTCCACCACTACAACCCCACAAGAACACCCGCTAATCAATCGATTGCGCGCCGGAAAATGCAAAGCATTGGGCGGAGTGCCCGGCGTAAATTCGCTAATCAAGGCACCTCTTTCTAAAATATCTTCTGCTAGGCGCCGGTTTTCCGAAGGATAAACCCGGTCAAGGCCACATCCAAAAAAGGCCCAAGTCACCCCCTTATTATCGAGCGCACCTTGGTGGGCAGCAGTATCAATCCCTCGAGCTAGACCACTGGCAATGACAATTCCTTTCGCTGCGGCATCACGTGCCAACACCCGGGCCGCCGATTTACCATAAGTGGTCGCTTGGCGTGAGCCTACAAAAGCTAACACCTCTGCATCTCCTCGAAGCTGCCCACGATAATAAAGCAGTGGGGGCGCGTCCGCCAGCTCGGCCAGTAAACGGGGATAATTAGTTTCATCCGGCGTAACCAGCTGCACTCCCAGTTTGCTCAGGGCTTCTCCAATCTCCTGAGGCTCAATATTATTTCTTACTTTTAGAATTTCCTCTATCCATTTTCCCTGATTAGCAACTTGAAGATAGCTACTTTGTGGAGCCTCCCAAGCTTTAACCGCACTACCGAAGTAAGCAATGAGCTGACGTAACCGTTGACTTCCAACGCCCTTAATCGTGCGGAATGCCGCTCGAACGATCTTTTCCTGTTCCATCCCCAAACCCTCCCTGCCCTCTTTTTCGGGACAGAAGGGCACTTCTCCTGCGTAGAAGATTGTCGAATATACTTATTTCAAGCGAAATAGTGCGGGATCACTGAAAAATCGTTGTTTTGAGCGCATAGTGACATGTGCCAAGGCAGCCTTACCACTCTCCTCCATCGCCTGACAAAGTAAACGCTAGGCCTTCTGAGCAGTTTTTTAACATTCCTCCCCGACTTAGTGTGAACATCAAAGGATATATTAATGCAACTCCGCTCTAAAAGACTTGCCCTAATAAAACAAAAAAACCCGTTCATTTTTGAACAGAGTTTTAGTGATCCGCAGTAAATTTCTGAAACTTTTCGTTATCCAATTTAGGATTCCGCTGCAGAAACCCCTTGTTATGCTATTAATATCACGTTTTATTGTCATCCTGAGCGAAGCGAAGGATCTTTTGTCCCATCTCCAGGCAAAGAGCAAGGCAACCTGAGCGAATGGGCAGAAATACTTCCTCTAAAATTCTAACCTAAAGCCAGATAAGTTTGCTGTAAAAGCAAGGCATCTTCTTCCAAATTCGGACTTTCACAAATAGCCAAACCTTCCACTCCGAACGTATGACAGGCTTTCATTAACTCCTCATACCGCAAATCGGACTCCTTTAAGACAAGGTGGCGCTTCTCTCCCTTCAACCCATATTCAATCCCCGAGATATGAAAATGCACATTCTTCACCCAGCGATCGCCCAATGCCTTGGCGGTTTCATCGAGGATCGCACAAAATTCATCGTAGGTATTGTACCTGCCATTAGTCCGAGCATGAAGATGGCTGAAATCAATACAGGGCAACACCCCTGGCACCTCTTGAGCAATCCGAATCGTTTCGGCCAGATCTCCGAACTGAGTCCCTTTGCCAGTGGTTTCTGGACGAAGCATAACGTCATTCCCCTCCGCTGCGAGGGTCTCTCGCACGATAGAAAGCTCTTGGACCACTCTCGCTAAAACCACTTCCGACAAATTATCATGATTAAAAGCGGGATGGAAAATAACGCTCCGCACACCGAGAATTTGGGAGATACGCGCGGTATGAATAATACGTTCCCGGCTCGCCGTGATTTTCTCGGGCTCACGAGAGTTAAGATTAATATAATACGGAGCATGACAACTCAAAGCAATCTTTTCCTCCTGAGCGGTAGCACCAACTTTTCTCGCTTTCTCTTCCCCCATACGTACTCCTTGGACAAATTCTAGTTCTAGGGCACAAAGATTCAGCTCCCGAATACGACGAACTCCACCTTCACTGGACCGATCAGTAGAAGAAAGTGGAACACCAGCGGTTCCAAATAATAAAGGCAAACACGTTCACCCCTTGTTGTTTTCTTTACATTATAATCTCTTATTATAAATAAGCCAATGAACAAGGTCCCTCATCCTTATTCAGATGAGGGACCTCTTGATGTTAAATTATAACCCCTTCTGCTCAACCCCACTAAAAAGAAAGCCAAGATGAACTGTGGAATTCATAAGGACTAAACGCCATTTTCCACTGTCATATTCAAATACATTTATGCACGTGTTATCTTGCTTCATCTGCCAAAAATGGTTCTGTTCCATCTCGAGAATATCGCAAAGCACTGCTTTATTGACCGCATCGTGCGCGACAACCAAAACCGTCTGACCTTGATGTTTTTCGGCGTATTCTTGAAAGGCGGCCATTGCCCGCTTGCGAACATCTTCGATGTTTTCCCCATCCGGCATCTGGACATCGACTACCGTTGTCCGCCAGCTCTGTAAGAGATCCGGGTACAGGGCTTCAATTTCACTAGCATATAGGCCCTCCCATTTCCCATGATTGATTTCCAGAAGGCGATCATCTTTAGCAACTTCTAGTCCATGAAACTTCGCGCACATTGTGGCTGTGTCATAGGACCGCGACAGAGGACTAGCATAGATCACATCTAATGAAACATTTTTCAGAGCCTCAGCCACAAGCTTTCCCTGTTTAATTCCTACCGGACTAAGGGGCGTATCAATCTGCCCCTGGTATCTGCCTTCGTGGTTCCAGACAGTTTCTCCGTGTCTCACCATAATAAATCGTGTCGTCAACATCCTCTTCTCCTTCTCCTCATCTTTTTACCACGTGTTGCCGCAAAGCCCCTAGCTTCAGCTATGGGGATATAAGGCAAATCTAAAGACCCTGTGTTATAATTAAGTAATCCATCATTCGTGATGGCGACAAGCACAAGTCGTTAAAACGCTCATTGAAAACTGAATAGAGTATGTGGTTCTGGCAGTTAAACGCCTGTCAGGTAAAACTCTATGTGTCGTCAAGTATAAGACGTTAAAACGATTG
>JARLHV010000171.1 GCA_031292055.1 Desulfosporosinus sp. | reverse complement strand
TTGCTTTCAGCAATAGGTCTTTCAGAAGACTTAAGTCTTTATAAGGACTTCCAGTCCGCACTTTTTAAACGGCTTCAGCCGTAATCGCGACTTCCAGTCGCAATCGTGAACCCCTGTACTTCAGTGCAGGGTCGTTCAGTCCCCCATTCACCACGTCACCATAAAAAGACTATATGCCTTCCCAAACCCGCTCATACCAAGGTTTTCACTCAAGGAGAATATAGCACTATTATCGTCTCCACGTGCCTCGTCCATGGGAACATATTTTCACACTCTCAACTAATTCATCTTTTTCAGCCCTAATATAAAACCATTCTTCTCTTCGTTCCAAAGGTCTGCTTCTTTCTCTCAACAACTTAGGAGAAAGAAGCAGGAATTCAAACAATCTATTTTCTTGAGAAAACTTGTGAATTACAGGGCATGTGGTTGAAACTTCTTATCTCTCACGTGCACTTATTCTCTCGCTCTGTATAATGTAATTGCGTCTGGGTGCAACGCTTTTATAGGCTGGTCTGATGATTTTCCCAGCATTGACGATTTCTTCAATGCGATGAGCACTCCAGCCTACAACTCTTGAAATCGCAAAAATCGGTGTGAACATTTCGACTGGAATATTGAGCATTCTGTAAACAAAACCTGAATAAAAATCGACATTAGCACTGACACCCTTATACATTTTACTGGACTTAGCGATAACTTGAGGTGCTAGTCTCTCGACCGTTGCGTAGAGTTTAAATTCATCTTCCAATCCTTTTTCTCGTGCAAGTTGGGCGACATAATCTTTGAGAATAACCGCCCTCGGATCCGAGATGGAGTAGACCGCGTGGCCAATCCCATAAATTAAGCCTGATCGGTCGAATGCGTCTTTGGTAAGGAGCTGAGTAAGATAGCGCTCTATTTCAGCATCGTCATCCCAATCCTGCAATTTGCCTTTCATATCTTCAAACATTTGAATAACTTTAATATTAGCCCCTCCATGCCGTGGTCCTTTGAGTGCGCCTATGGCCGCTGCCATAACTGAGTAGGTATCCGTACCGGTAGAGGTCGCGACGTGGGTCATAAAGGTTGAATTGTTACCTCCTCCATGTTCAGCATGAAGCACCAGGGCCAGATCAAGCAAGGTTGCCTCAAGCTTTGTGTAGTTACTATCCGGTCTCAGCATGGAAAGAATATTCTCAGCAGTACTTAAATCCACTCGCGGACTGTGAATGTACAGGCTTTGATCGCCATGGTAATGAGAGAATGCTTGGTAGCCATAGACGGCTAAAGACGGAAAGCAGGCAATAAGTCTAATACATTGTTTTAGTACATTTGTCACAGAAGTATCATCAGGATTGTCGTCAAAGGAGTACAAAGTCAAAACCCCTCTTGCCAGCGCATTCATGATATCTTTGCTTGGTGCTGTTAAAATCATGTCCCGGGCGAAGCTCTCGGGTAGACTTTGATAACCAGCAAGAAGTTGCTGGAAATCCTTTTGTGCGTCTTGATCAGGGAGCTGTCCGAAAAGCAGCAAATAAGCAGTCTCTTCAAATCTATAGCGATCCTCACCTGAGAAACTTTTAACAAGATCAGAAATATCGTAGCCGCGATAAATCAGCTGGCCTGGAGCAGGAATTGTTTTTCCATTATCGAGCAGGTAAGACTGGACCTCGCCGATCTCTGTTAAGCCAACGAGTACACCTTTCCCGTCTAGATCACGGAGTCCTCGTTTGACTTCATATTTACTGTACAATTCAGGATTAATTAAACTGCTTTTTTCAGCCATTCTACTAAACTCGTTAAGCAGTTTTCCTTCAAACTGTTTCATTTCGTAATCTTCCATCATATACAAATCCCTCCATTTGAATAAATAAAACCCTAGACAAAGCGTGTCTAGGGTTACAGCTAACGTAAAAGGCAAAGGAATAACAAAGCAAAGCTACAGTATGCTCAAGCTCGTTTCCTCACTTTCAACGCTTACGAAGTTAGCTGACGGATTCGGGTCGAAAAGTAACCCTACCCTCACAAAAAAATTAAATGTGAAGGATTCACCCCAAAAATGGTTCCCCCGCTTCTAGATAGAATTAAGCGATAAAATATTTAATTGTTGAAATAATCCTAAAAATAAGTCATCAAGCAATTTAGGATGAAAATAGTGTCCTCTTAATTATAGCATGACTAAAAGAAGATAGCCAATGACATCCTCTGACTTGGTCTGAGGAATGAAGCACGTCTATTTCGGACAAACTTTTTCAATACAAATAAGTTCTGGTGGATTATTAATCTGATTTGTAAAGCATAATTTTGCCACATTGTATTTTTTCTGGTTTAATCCTGATGTAAAATTTTCCAAGGCCTCTTTTTCGATTTTACCATTTTCATGTCCTGGATAGATAATAAGTAATATGATTCCATTAGGTTCAAGTATGTTTAAACATTTTTGAACAGCTTCCAGGGTGGTTTCCTTTTTTGTAGTAATCTGATGATTCCCCTTTGGTAGATAACCGAGATTAAATATTACTAATCTAACTTTTTCTTGGATATAGTTATCAATATTTTGGTGGCCATCAAGTATGATTTCAGCTCTTTCAAGAAAATTAAACGCTTGAAGCTTCTTGCTTGTATTTATAACAGCCTCTTCTTGTATATCAAAAGCATATACTTTACCTTCATTTCCAACTAAACGGCATAATAATTCAGTGTCATTTCCATTACCCATTGTACAATCAACTGCTCTATCCCCATTATTCAGTTTTAATTTGCATATCATTTTTGATAGTTCAATAACATTAATAAAAATATTCTTAATAGCATCAAATTTACTTTCTGAAAAAAATTCATTTTTGTTGTCAGACGTAGTACTCAATAAAATCACTTCCATTGGTTATTAATTTATATGATTATACAATGCTTCAACGTCACTTGACAGCTTTAAATTATTTTGGTTAACTAAATAATATAAAGCTAAGGGGGCTATAAAGTGTTTGACAATGAACTCATCGACCAATTCTTAACTCATTGGCAATCGATTAACCGGCATCTTCGTAAGGGTGCCTTGACAGAGGCAGACGAAGGCATTACAAGGCTACAGTGGATACTGCTTCGGCATGTATACAGAGTAGAAATGAGTACTATCGGTGATCTCGCTGAGAAATTTGGCGTACGTCCTAGTACGGTATCTCAAATGGCTGATCGCCTTGAAAAATCCGATTTAATCCGCCGGATTTCCGATACCCATGATGCTCGGATCAAATTTGTTAGCCTCACTGCAAAGGGACAGGCATTGATTCAGAACGTAGAATCTATATGGGCTAAACGCCTTACAGATGGACTGGGTGAGTTTTCAGCCGACGAGCAAGAGAATCTGCTGAAACTTCTTGAGCGACTGGCTTCATCGTTAGCAGATTCGAAATAATCTCATAGTAAGATTTTAGAAATATAATTAGAAAAAGTAACTATAAAAGCGAGTGATTTAATGATGCTAGCTAAACTAAAGGAAACCTACCCCGCCTTAACCCAGCGTAATTTTCGTTATTATTGGTTCGGCCAATGTATTTCTTTAATTGGCACTTGGATGCAGGCTACTGCTCAACAATGGCTGGTCTATTCACTGACCAAATCTGCGCTGTTGTTAGGTCTACTTGGTGCTGCCCAGTTTGGACCAGTCATGTGCTTATCTCTGTTTGCAGGAGTAGTTATTGATAGATATCCCAAAAAGCGCTTGATTATTTTTACCCAAATAAGCTTAATGCTCCAGGCCTTCATTTTAGCTCTCCTGGTTTGGTCGGGGCATGTCACCTATTGGAATGTTCTTATTCTAGCGGTGCTCCTCGGTCTCGTTAATACGCTTGATCAACCTACCCGCCAAACATTTATAACGGAATTAGTTGAGAAAAAAGATCTTAGAAGTGCTATTGGTCTCAACTCGGCTGTTTTCAACGTGGCCAGAATGATTGGTCCTGCACTGTCTGCAGTGTTAATGGCCAAGTATGGTGCAGGGCCGTTGTTTTTTGTGAACGGAATTAGCTTCATCCCAGTAATTATTGGCCTCTCTTTGATCAAAACAAAACCCTTTGAAACTACAAAAGTTCAAAAGAAGGTGCTTGTCGAAATACTTGAAGGCTTGAAATATATCAAACAATCCCCTCCTCTACGGAGCGCCGTTTTATCTACGTTAGCAGTAGGTACTTTCGTGATGAATTATAATATCATTATTCCTTTGTATGCCGCTGAAGTTCTTAATCTCGGTGTGAGTGGCTATGGTTTGCTCCTCTCTGCCACAGGGGCTGGTTCATTTATTGGAGCACTCTTAGTGGCATCTTGGGCTAAGGGAAATCCTAAATTGTCACTGCTTTTTGGCAGTGCTTTCGCTGTATCCTTATTACTAATGGTCATTGAACCAATTCACAGCTTATCGTTAGCTGCTGTGCTGTTTGCGATTATCGGGTTCTTTAACATTTTGTTTATGACGACTGCTAATGCAACAATGCAAATTAATTCCAGCGAACACTTTCGGGGCAGAGTAATGAGCGTTTATTCTTTTGCTTTTTTGGGGACAACTCCAATCGGGAACCTCTTTGCAGGTAGCATTATGCAAAAGCTGGGGGCTGGTATGGGTATTTTGATCTGTGGCGCAGTTTCAAGTTTGTTGGTTGTTCTAATCGTTATCAATACCGTAATTAAGAAACATACCTCTCAACTCAATGTTCGATGAACATTGAGTTGAGAGGTATGCGAGATTATCATGGCTAACAAGCAAGTTAAGGCTACGTTTAGGAATTAGTTTCCTAACTCAAACCCAGTGGGCATTCTGAACTGCCGTTCCGATGACTATAATTCAGTGGCTACGGCCTGCTTTTCTTGAGAATAAGCTGGTTTGCGCTTTTTTGTAACAAAAAGTGATGAAAATAAGGCAATAACAACAAAGATTGCGGCTATAATAAAGGCTTCTCGTATCCCATTTTGTAAAGCCAGCTGTTTAAGCACGGACATCAACTGCAACATATCACTTGAATTTGTGATGCCGTACACGGAAGGGTGTAGACCATAAGCTGAAGTTTTTTGCAACGATTGCACACTGACATTTTGCATATAAGAAGCAAAGCTAAAATTGGAATGGGTCGTCATGACCGTCCCTAAAATAGCAATTCCAACGGAACTTGCCACATTACTCAGGGTGTTCTGCAAGGCAGAGGCGCGATTGACGAGCGCTGACGGCACAGCGTTCATTCCGGCCGTTCTAAGGGGCATCATGACTAGACCTACGCCTCCTGACCTCAACATATAAACCACTAGAATTGCCGAGTATGTCCAGTTGAAGTTGATGTTAATAAGTAGAAGTGATGGTATCAGCATGACGGTAAGACCCGCTAAGGCTAAAGGTCTTGCTCCAAACTTGTCAAATAGCGCACCACTGATCGGCATCTCAATGGCAGTTATCAGTGCTCCCGGCATCGTTAACAACCCCGTCTGCATAGGGCTAAACCCAAGAGAATCCTGTAAAAAGACCGGTAGGAGAAAAAGTGCGCCCATCATGGCAATGTACAGCACACTAGTCGCAACATTGGAGGCCAGAAAAGCACGAATTTTAAAGAGACGTAACTCAAGCATGGGGCTATCCGAGGTCAACTCTAGTACCACAAAAAAGGCGAGCAAAATAGTTGCAGCGATGAGTAGCGAAATGATCTTAACCGATGACCATCCGCTGGTTGGCGCGTCTGAAAGCGCGTAAAGGAGACAGAAGCAACCGATAACGCAGGTTAGAAAACCAGGCAGGTCAAACTTGCCCGCATCTTTAGGCTTCAGTTCCGGAATATAAGCTCGCGCCATAAAGATATTAATAATTCCAACTGGAACATTAAGGTAGAAAATCAAGCGGAAATTTAGATTTTGCACAATGTAGCCACTTAAGGTTGGTCCAAAGGCTGGAGCGAACATAATCGCAATACCCCAAATTCCCATGATCAGGCCCCGTCTTTCCGGCTTTGACAAGGTGAAAAGAATGGTCATACTAATTGGCATCAATAAGGCCCCGCCCAAAGCCTGGATGATTCTAAAGGCAATGAGTGTGGAAGCGCTCCAAGCAGCGCCGCACAAGCCTGAGCCAATCACAAAGATCACCAGGGCAAAAACGTACATGCGTTTAGCACCAAAACGATCACCCAAATAACCACTGATGGGAGTGAACATACCGACCGTTAGAGTATAGGCTGTGATAACCCATTCAATGGTCGTTTGATCCGTGGCATACACCGCCATCATTTTAGGAATAGCTACGTTCACAACACTGGAATCCAAGACCGCCATAAAGACACCTAAAACAACCCCGATCATGGCTAAACCACTGATTCCGAAGTGTTCTTGGAATTTCAAACCTCCGCCTCCTTTTCGATGTTGTCTGTGACGTCAACCTAAAGTCTCTTTCTACTCTATTGACGTTACTCATGAGGCTCTTTCATTTCCGAACAATAAAGTGGCTGGTAATTATGCATAGGGCAAAGAGAAAAAGACGTTACAGTAGGGCTTTAAAGGAATGTCTGATGACATCGCCACGGCTAATGATTCCAACCATTACCCCATTACGTTCTACTGGCACTTTCTTGATCTTCTTTTTTCCTAAGATAGCAGCAATATTTTCGATTTCCTCATTCCACTCAACTTTAATAACTTTTTTCTGGGCAATGTCCATAATATTTAAATTCAGCAGTCTTTGTGCTCTTTCCACAAATCCCTCATCGTCCCCTTTTATTATGGTTGAAAAGACAAAAACATCAACAAAAAAATCATCATGCTTGCCGATATATCTCATGATGTCCCCATCACTCACATAAGCGACGATTGCGTTTTTCTCGTTAACTACAGGAAGGCCGCTGATACGATACGCCATAAATTTTTCGATGACAGAGCGTACCGTATCGCTTTCCTTAACTTTATAGACATGGTTAATCATAATTTCATAAGCTTGCATAATCATCCTCCTCATACTATTTTTGTATTTTTAAGTATGTTGTATCACGAAAGTATATAGTTGTATTATACAAATACATTTTACGTATGTCAAGGCAACAAGCTTTGATTAACAGGGCCTGTATTTCCAATCTGAGCGTGTTTCTGTTAAAATAGGCCATGGTAAGTATAAAAAGTGAGGTAATAAAGACCATGGATGAACAGGCATTGGAAACCCTTGAACTTGAATTAGCGATCCTCCTTCGCCGTGTCTCATTAATTACAACCTATAGTAAATTTGGCAATCTCGATCGATCGGCATATCTCTTATTACGTCAAATAACCGCCCATGGATCTGCTGGAGTAAAAGCATTGGCCGATGAATCTTATTTGGATATTTCTACTATAAGTAGGCAAGCGACAGCTTTGGAACAAAAAGGCTATGTATATAGGATTCCCGATCCATTGGATGGGCGAGCGTACTCCTTTCAGATAACGGATTTGGGAGCAAAAGAATATAACGAACACAAACAAGCTCGCTTGTCTAAAATAGCAGACATTCTTAAAAATTGGTCTGATGAAGAATGCGAAGTGTTTGGACAGCTGTTGCGAAAATACAATCGTTCAATTATTAATATGTAGATTTCCATGAACCTTGCCGGTTTACAAAGTGGTATTGAAAATACTATTCTTCAACTCATGGCCAAGAAACTACCGTAACTACCAAGAGACTACCTTAATCAAAAGGTAGTCTCTTGGTAGTTACCCAGCGATAAATTTTCATCATTTGGTAGGGTTTTCGGCAAAGTAATATTTTTAAAAACATGAATCTTGCCCGGATCAAGGATTATTTGGACTTCCCCTTGGAAATCACCATGGTAAGCTGGGTTGGAATCATCCACTATAAGCTGGATATTACCGACCTCTACCCAATAGCGCATTACCCTTCCCCAAAAGCTGCTTTCCGTAATTTTTCCCTTCATGGTATTCCTGGGCCCAATTTTGGAATGCTCCTCTTTATCAATGGAAAGGCACTCCGGTCGAAGGACCAGAGTAACCTTATCTCCTTTTTGCGCCGCATTATCGTTATTTAAATACAAAACAAACTCTTGATATTTTACAACAATCTTTTCGGCTGTTGAATCCACCACCTTGCCTTCTAAGAAATTGGCAGTGCCCACAAAGCCTGCGACAAACCGGCTGTTCGGTCTGAAATAAACCTCCCGAGGGGTTCCAATCTGTTGTATAGAACCTTTATCGAATACGGCGACCAGATCGGACATAGACAAGGCTTCATCCTGATCGTGAGTTACATAAACCGCAGTAATCCCTAATCTCTTTTGAATAGACCTGAGCTCGTTTCTTACCTCAACTCTGAGCTTGGCATCCAAGTTGCTCAGGGGTTCATCAAGTAGCAGTATCTTTTGCCCCATAATCAGTGCTCTGGCAAAGGCGACCCGTTGTTGCTGCCCTCCGCTAAGCTGCTTAGGCAGTCTTTGGCCCAGGTTTTCCAGATCAAAGATTTCCAGCATCTCTTTCAGCTTTGCCTTGATTTTCTCTCGGGGTGTTTTATTCATTTTTAAGCCATACGTAATATTTTCGGCAATGCTCATATGTGGAAATAAGGCATATTCCTGAAAAACAAGCGGAGTGTTGCGTTTATAGGGCGGGATGCCGTTTACTTTTTTACCACCTATCCATATAGTTCCGCTATCCGCTTCATAAAAGCCCGCAATCAGCCTTAAAAGAGTTGTTTTTCCACATCCGCTGGGACCTAACAGGGTCGTAAAAGTGCCTTGGGGAATGTCTAGCGAAACTTGGTCGATGGCCTTGAAACCTCCAAAGGATTTTGTAACATTTTCAATGCGGATATACGTTTCTTCCTTCACTCGTTTCCGATCCTCCCTTTATATTTCCAGAGACTTGCCCTGTTTTTTAAATAAAAAGCAGACAACGCCCAAAGCCGTGAAGGCGATCGAAACCAGAACGGTTGTAAAAGCGGCGGCACCACCCCATTCGCCGTTTTGTACCAGACCTAGGATGGATATGGTGCTTACTGCCGTTTGCGCTGAATAAAGAAAGATAACTACGCTGAGACAGGTAATGGATCTTAAAAACGAAACGGTGAGGCCAGAAACAAAAGAATCCCTCAACAATGGGAGCAGGATGTTTTTAAAGGTTCTGAATGGACCGACCCCGAGGTTAAGTGAGGCCTCTTCCACAGAGTTCCCTATCTGTTGAAGCCCAGCTGTACTGGCACTGTAACAGGTTGGAATATTCCAGAACATTAAAGCAATCACCATAATAGCAGAGGTTCCTGTCATGGCCAGCGGTTTTTCATTAAAGGCCATGGCAAAACCCAGTCCTAAAAATACCCCGGGGATGGCACCTGGAAGAATGGCGAGAAAATCCACTACCCGGTTAAGGCCCACTTGCTTTCTTTGCACAATATAGGCTAATAATAACGCAAATAACGCTGCAAAGAGGGAGGATAAAAAGGCAAACTTCAAGCTGTTGCCGATTTCTTTGCCTTTATTCAAGACATAAACCATATTCCCCCAACTGAAGCTCCAGTCATATCCCCACAACTTGGCAAAAGAACCGTAAAAGAGCACGCCATAGACTCCAATAATCACTATGGAGATAAGTAAACATAGAGCGAATAATCCCCATTTGACAAGCAAAAGTACTTTCATGGGGGGCAGAGAGATTTCCTTGCCGGTGATGGTCACATACGATCGTTGTCCTACCCAGTAACGGTTGATAAGGAAAAGGCCCAGGGCCGGTACTAAAAGCGCGGTCGCCAGAATTGCCGCCGTAGACAAATCGCCAACCCCGATCATTTGCATATATGCTTCCGTGGGCAGGAGTCGAAAATTTCCGGCAATCATCAAAGGGTTGCCGAAATCAGCCAGAACGTTCATCGCTGCCATCAGCGCGCCGCCGGCTACCCCCGGCCGACACAACGGGAAAAACACATCTTTGAAAGTACTCCAGCGGCTTGCACCTAAGTTATAGGCAGCATACTCTAAGTTCGCCGGGATGGACTGCATAGTGCTGTAGATCACCGCATAAGCATAGGGAAAGAAGGTTACCGTCTGAACAAACCACAACCCACGCCAACCATAGATATCAATAGTTATGTGCAAAATATATTTGGCGATTAGCCCCTGTCCTCCAAATAATAAAATATATGATAAAGCTACAATAAAAGGGGGAGATACGATGGGAAGAAGCGTGATAAAGCGAAACAAACCTTTTAGCGGCACATCGAGTCTTACAATGGTATAGGCGAATAAAAAGGCTACCAAGGTACAGGATGCTGTGGAAATAACCACCATGAAAAGACTGTTCAGCGCTGCTTGATACCAGATGGAATCGGCAAGGACTCGAAGGTATTCCTGTGGTTTCGGGAAAGTTATCACTTTGATCAGAGGCCATACCACAAAAAATACAGTTATACTGAGAGCGGCCATTATGGTTAGGAGCAGAACCGGTTCGCTCTTTAATCTATTTATCTCCAGCATCAATTTTTCACACCTTCTTGGTTCTTTGTTTGCAAAAGTATGTAACAGAAGGGCGGATATCGAACCCGCCCTTACGAAGGAATAAAACATATTTTACTGGGCCTTTTTGATTATTTGGCAGCCTTGTTGGCGATCATATCAGTGAATTTCTTAACAACAGCTGCTTTCATCTCAGAAGCCTTTGCCCTGTCATAATTCACGAGCTTGACATCCTCAAGCTTGATCATCCCTTGCGGGGGGGCGACATCTTTCAAAATGGAATACCGATTGGAATTGTCTCTGTTCATTTCCTGGATCGGTTTTGTCAGCAACCAGTCAATAAACTTCTTGGCGTTAGCAGGGTTTTGTCCCCCTTTGATTAAAGCAGCACCTCCGATTTCATAGGCAGTCTGATCGGGAACCACCACTTTGATCGGATATCCTTTTTTCATTGCTGATTCGATATCATGCGCCCAAGCCATCCCAGCAATAAATTGTCCAGTTGCCACAAGTGTGATAGGGTCGACAGCACCCGGAGTATAATGATGGACATTTTGATTTAGTTTATTGAGGTAATCCCATCCCAAGTCATCCCCTAAGCGGAATAATTGATCCGCTGCAAAGATGTATCCCCCTCCGGCTGTTGCCGGATTCGATGTCACGTACAAGTCTTTATAGGCCGGATTCAGCAGATCATCCCAAGTGGCAGGTTCTTTGACCCCTTTCGGTGCCAGTTCTTTATTAAACCTCTCGGTATTGTAAACCATACCGAGAACTCCCATGTACCAACCCTGCCAGTATCCGTTGGGGTCAATAAACTGGCTATCAAGGCCTTGTGCGTTGGGGGAAGTGTATTTATCCAGACACCCGTCTTTAACAAGGTTATCATAGAATTCCACCGAACCGCCTACCATCACATCTGCCTTGGGTGCTGCCTTTTCAGCCTCTACTCTGGCGGCTGCATCCCCAGCTCCAAAACGAAGAAATTCAACCTCTAAGCCTGTGTCATCCTTAAACTTTTTCTGGATCCAAGCAACATCACTATCATTTAAGGCTGCGTATACTACCAATTTATTTGACGTTGAAGTGACCTGCTTAGTTGTATCTGTTTTGCCCGCCGTCGATGCGGTACTTTGTGTTCCACATCCGCTCAGGATCGTTGTTGCAATCAGCATCAACAAGGTTATGAGGCTAATCAGCTTAGTTTTAAAAATTTTCATTTTTGTATCTCTCCTTACGATTTTAAGTATTTTGAGATCTACTCCCTTTTAATGAAAAGTTTAAAAACGCTGTTCATCAAATAATCAAGTGAATAAAAAATCGGTCTGTCCTTCCCATCAAAATGCAGCTGTTTTAACAACAAGACTTCACTACCAAGGTGTTTAATTGCCAGCCTGTCCAATTCGTTAGCCGGGTCTACAGCACAGATTTCCGTTATGGCATAAGTGATTTTTATGCCCAGTCTATTTATAAAGAAATCGAAAATTGCTCCGGAAAAGTCTTCATTTAAACTATTTCCTACAATGCTCGCGGGTATGATGTTATAGTAAAAGGCAACCTTTTGTCCGTCGGCAGTTCGAATCCTCTCCATAACAATCATATCTTCAGTGGTGCAAAGTTTTGCCGTCCAATCCGCGTCGGCTTTTTTCCTATAAATTGTAATAGCGGTTTCACTTTCCTTATATCCGGCATTTTTTATCATTTTTCCAAGGCTCTGCAGCTTACTCAGAGGGTTTTCAATCACCGACGATCGCCTGTTAACGTAGGTGCCGACACCGTTTTTGCTAATAAGTACTCCTTCCTTCTGGAGCATTTTTAATGCTTCTCGTAAGGTAGGACGGCTTACATTATATTCTTTGGCTAGTGCAGGTTCTGATGGCAGCTTTTCATCGGGCTTTAATATACCTGAACTGATTCTGCTTTGGATATCCTCTTTCACATAGATATAACGAAGTTTTTTTTCGATTATTCCACCTACCTTCCGACGTTTTGAACTTGCAAATTTCCCTGTGTTTACGCATATTAATCGTTACAAAACAACCTAAGCGAGTGAAGCTGTCTGACATCTTTAGTATATGATATATATATTAAGTGGCTATTATTGGTCTGTTAATTTTTGTTATATTTTGGTTAATGTTTAGTAAATCCTTCATTTATTAATACTAACTCCATTTCACTCTTTGGTGCGGAACAAATGTTGCTCATTATACGTGATTTTGCAGAGATACGGAAATGTCAATTCGTCTTTACCTTAGGGTGGTTTTGGCTCGTAAGCCCCTTTTAAAAAAATGCTTTCCTCATAAAGGATAATTTCATAATCTATCGAATTATTATTAATGGCATTTTATGGAATGAAAGGAAGCGAACACTATGATGGCTAATAAACCAAGTTCTCTAAATTCGGTTTCCAGCAGACCATACTTAAACTATTTTCGTCTGGGGATTTTTCTTTTAGTAATTGTCGTTGCCATTGCTTTGAACATTATATATTTTACTAACACTGTGTCTGATGAACCCCATCCATTCACTAATGAGTCTTTGAACCAGAGTTCTGAATCTTTGAAACAACTAAATCCCTCTTTGACTTCTACTGGACCGATTAAGGTGGTATATGAACTACCGGGAAAACAGCCGGTAGTATACATCACGATAGATGACGGCTGGTATCCAAACGAAAAAGTGCTAAAGTTAATGCAACAATATCATCTGCCCATTACTACTTTCCTTATTGAACAAGCTGCTCAGAAGCAACCAACTTTCTGGCATGAATTTGTAAGCGCTGGTGGACATATAGAAGACCATACTTTCAACCACCCTTATTTAACTCATTTGTCATTGGCTGAAGAAAAAAACCAAATTACTCAACCTATAGACTATTTCCGTCAATACGGTCCTCCGATGGATGCGTTGAGACCTCCTTACGGGGACTTCAATTCAGAAGTCGAACAAGTAGCGTGGGAGTCCGGAATTAAATATATCGTGATGTGGGATGCCGAAATGGAAAACTCAATTCTTTCAACAAGAAGTAGCCCGGGACTAAAAGCTGGAGACATTATTCTTTTACATTGGGTACCAGGACTAGATCAGGAAATGATAAAGCTTCTTAACATCATACAAAAACAAAATTTAGGTATTGCTGACCTAACCCAGGCGCTAAATGGAGAGCCCCTCACAATATGCTGGCTAAAAGCACCCATTCCGTTCTCCAAACCAACCTTGCCACTAACAACAGGGACCGCGAAAGCTGTAACTTCTGAGCCCAGTCACACTTCTGGGACTTCTGGGACTTCTGGGACTACTGATACTACAGGAACTACAGGAACTACTGGAACTACTGGAACTACTGGAACTACTGGAACTACTGGAACATCTGGAACTACAGGAACATCTGGAACTACAGGAACATCTGGAACATCTGGAACATCTGGAACTACAGGAGCTACTGGAACTGCTGGAACTGCTGGAACTACTGGAACTACTGGAACATCTGGAACTACTGGAACTACTGGAACTACTGGAACTACTGGAACTACTGGAACTACAGGAACTACTGGAACTACAGGAACTACTGGAACTACTGGAACTGCTGGAACTACTGGAACTACAGGAACTACAGGAACTACAGGAACCACAGGAACTACAGGAACTACAGGAACTACTGGAACTGCAGGAACATCTGGAACTACAGGAACTACCGGAACTACAGGAGCTACTGGAACATCTGGAGCTACTGGAACTACTGGAACTACTGGAAGTTCTGGAACTGCCAGTACAAATTAAACTTCTGGTATCTCTCTAGTACATATTCACCAAAAAATGGAATTTGTAGTTCTAGTCAGAAAGTATTTACTAACGTTTATATTTTTTCGGGAAGGACCCTTTCCGCCATCTCTGGCCAGCGCATCAGTGCAACTAGATGGCCACCTTCGCTAAGGCTGACAGAATGCGTAATACGTGCGAAGACAGTGTCTTCGGGAGCCAGCCAAGTTTTCTTTACGCCTAACAGACTATTGAACTCAAGGTAAGTATGTGAGATAACAACACTTTCTTAAAATTGATGGTTGATAAAATAAGTATTTCAATATAGTGTATATCATGAGGAAACACAAGTTGAAAACCATGACTGGGATACACTTGCAGACGAAGACTTATACATGCTTTCAAATGTTTTAAGCAAACTTAAAAATATGTTGGACAACCTGTAAAAAGAAACAATCTCATTTAGGCTCAAGGTGACAGGAAATAAGATGTTAAAGATTGGGGAAGAAAAATAAATGAAGACGCGACAAGTAATCACTTCCGTATCTGTGATAGTGATTGTTTTAGCTATCATAAATTTCTATATAGGATTGCATGTCTGGCAACTTGTTCACTATTGGTGGCCTAACGTTCCCATAAATGTGTTCTGGTCTTTATTTGCTGTTATCGTCTATGCCTATTTAATCGGCTCTATTCCTTGGCCGAAGGCGTTGCGACCTTTGGCCAGGTTCCTAAAGGTGATTGGTTCCTATTATTTTGCAGTTATGATGTTTGCGGTTATTTTGTTGCCTATTGTGGATCTGGTGTACTTGATTCTCAGACAAATTGGTGTGGCTACGACTTATTACGTATCTATAGCCGGAGAGACCATACTGACGTTAATGACGGTTCTTCTTATTTGGGGTTCTCGGAATGCCTGGAGTACGGTCGTGCGTTCGCATTCTATTCAGATTGAGAAGAACGTGGCTGACCTCTCGCAGCTTCGAATCGCAGTCGCATCGGATCTTCATTTGGGGAATATTATCGGCAAACGACACTTGAAGCGGATGGTGGAACGGATAAACGCCATGGAGCCAGATTTAATTCTACTGCCGGGAGATGTGCTCGACGACAGCATCGAGCCGTTCATACGCGACCGAATGAGCGAAATGCTAAAAGAATTGAAAGCAAAGTATGGTGTGTTTGCTGTGTTGGGTAATCATGAATATTATGGTGGAGCCATCGAACAATATGTTGGTCTTATGGAAAGTATCGGTATCCAGGTGCTACAAGATGAAATTAGAGAAGTTGATCAAGCCTTTTACGTGGTCGGAAGAAAAGATCGGACAGCGGAGTCGATGGATCTGGAAGGCCGCCAAAGCATCACAGCGTTACTAGCAGAACTTGATACATCTCGTCCGGTTATTGTAATCGATCATCAGCCGTTCGGGTTCGATCTGGCGGCCAGGTATGGAGTCGACCTGTTGCTCTGTGGTCACACACATCGAGGCCAAATCGCCCCTGGGCACTGGATAACCAAACGCTTGTATGAACTGGATTGGGGCTATATGCGCAAGGAACAAATGCATGTGGTGGTTTCATCTGGATATGGGACATGGGGACCACCGATACGCCTAGCCAGTCGTTCGGAAATTATTGAACTTGTGGTTAAATTGGGGGAAAAATAATACCCAAATGGTTGCTGTTATACTTTCTGACTAGTACAAAAAAGCCGTCCTTTCAGACGGCTTTTTTGACTTGGGTTATCTTTACTCCGTTATTTCAGAAATTTGATAGTAATATCCGGCATAAATTTCCGGGTTGCGGTAAAAGGCTCATTAATGAAATCCTGTTCGTCATTCAATACTTTTTCTAGGACATTTTTTTCAATAATTAGATATGGCCTTATAATCCCTAGCGGATGGTGTAACTCCGAGGATAATATTCCACACTCAACATCACTAACTTGCAGGCCGCTTAGAAGGAATGTATATTCACCGATTGTACTTCCATTTTCTGTGACCCGTACCCCGATTTTGTTATTATTTCCAGCCATGTACTTATCTACCATACCTAGAATGTGAGGATGTTTCTGGACTAGACCTTCAACCACTCTTTTACGCATAGGAACTACTTTTTCTTTGATTAGGGCATCGACTTCGTTCATACAACTACCTCCAAGCTTCTAAAAGTATAACGATATGTTTCCCTTTTATGTGTTATCTTATCACATCTAATAGGGATTAGCTTGCAACAATAAGATTCATAAAGCTATCTCCTTCTGCTGGAATAGCGGAAGCTGATCAATTCTCTGTCTTTCTATAAAGCTGACAGGTTAAGGTATTTCCTTTTATAAAACTACGGATTAAGAGATTAGCGTCTGTATTATTTCTAAATCTAAAATCGAGAATGGGAAAGCTTACGGTTGCATCCTGTCCGGAAGGAACATAATCAACAGGTAGGGAATGTGGATGTCTTTCAAGAATTTCTAAATGGGCAAGAATTACTGCATTATAAAGCGTAGAAGAAACTTGGCAGATTCCTCCTCCGAGCCCCGGGGTGTAGGTGTTTCCTACGATGATCAGTGCCTCTTTATAACCCGCCTCAGCAGTTCGTTCTCCGACACTCTCATTAAAGGAGAATTTTTCTCCAGGTGCTAATAGTTTTCCATCGAGAGCCTTTGCAGCAAGGAGAATATTCTCCGTACGATTGCCCATGGTTGAGTCAAAGGTAGTAGAAAATTGAGAGATTAACGTTGGGTTCGTTACGGCATCAACGATGGGTTTTTCGATAGTAAGATTAAGTTTGACCGCTTTGCCATATCCGTCGACAACTCCATCATAAGAACTTGCCCCTATGCTGCTGGTATCGATGATCTTGGAATTCCACTGAACAGGCACATTAATTGTATCGCTGTTGTAAAGCTTAGCTCGAACAGTTGTCGGTAAAGAATAGCTTTCATTTTGAGTAACCGTTGCAGTTATATCGGCTATAGAATAAATACTGGTTCCATTTGCTGTCCCCAAAAGCAAGTCTCTTGAACTTTTTATTATCTCATCCGTTACAACTCCACTGCCCCCCAAAGAAACCAAGTTTGGGTTTGAATTGTTTGCATAAAGTTCTCCAAAGTAATTGGCTACTGATTTTGGCAATGTTGGTACGGAAGGGTCTACAAAAATAATAGGATCTCCATTTTTAGCGGCCACAGTACTACCTGCCAAAGCATCAGCAAAACCGTAACCTGTAGCTAGATAGACTACTGATGGATTCGGTGCAAAGGTTTCGGCAATAAGAGCATTCGTATCAAACCGAGATTCTCCCGACAAGCGTTCAATATTAGCCTGTGGTAACAAACGACTTATTTCAGATTTTACATTATCTAAGATTACCCCTTTTCCTCCAGTTATGTATACTTGCGAAGGTTTTTTTGCCAGTAAAAAGCTTTTCATGGCTTGAGGAAGTTCATCGTGAGGAGATAACAGAATTGGCCAGCCTTTATTAGCAGCAATACTGGAAATACTCAAAGCATCCGGATATTGTTCTCCAGAGGATATCACTACTGTGGATACAGTTATATCATTAAGTGAATTGGCTATCTTATAAGATGTATCGTACCTGTCAATGCCAGCAATTCTAACAACATTTTTGAATCCAAGCTCATTAAGTTTCGTCTCAAATTCTGTGCCTATTATGCCAATACCGCCGATGATATAAATCGTTCCAGTTAAATCAAGATGTTGTATGACATAATCAAATGCATCCTTAGAACTATCAACTGAAGAATCTACTAATAATATAGGCGCTTCCTTTTCATGGGCTAGGACACTTGCAGATAAAGCATCTGCAAATTCGTTTCCTGTTGAAAGGATTAAATTCTTAACCTTTCCGTTGTTATAATACTCAGAGATAACCTTGGCAGTCTCATATCTTGTCTGTCCGGAGAGTCTTGTAGTGCCAATAAATTGTGGCGAATTAGTAGCTGAACTCAGATTATTAGTAGCAGCAACAGCAACAGCTGATGTTCCTACTAAAATACAGTTACATGATATTAAAATTAATGCGATTATCTTTCTGTTCATCCTATACTACACTCCTTCAAAATAGTTCTGAATAATTATCTCATGTTGAAGAAGTGAAGTGTGTCGAAAGGAGCATCGTATTAACGAATTTTTCAATACCAAAAGTGTCTCATTTCAACGAATATCGAACTATTATTTCAAAATCGAAAATTCCGTGAAAATTTTCATTTAATCTTTATCTTGCATTCGATTCGCTGGTCTGTATCCATTCCCGACCCCTAAATAAAATACCGCCCGTAAAAGTGTGTTGAAATGTATAATACAGAGTTATAAAGTAAACTTTATTTTAAAGCTCATTATTTTACTATCAGAAAGTATAAGGGCAACTAGGCAGCTGCCTTCGCCAAGGCTTGGTGCCAGACAAGTTTTCTTTATCGTCAAAATTATTAACAACTATCAACACAAGGTGAGGAGGTAAAAACTATGATTAAGAGTTTCGACGATTGTGACTCCAATCCCCTACAGGAAGCGTCTACGGATATCGAAGGTTCAATTCCATTTACTGACCTTTTCCCCTCTAGATTCATGCATCAGTACACACAGTTTGACTCCATTGAAGATTTACTAGCAGCTGGTGGATTTGAAGTAAATTCAGAAGATGATTACGAGTCAATACCAGATGAAGATATTAATGCTCTTGTGGCCAAAACTACCAAATTTGATTCTTGGGAGGAAATGCTTACCAATGCGATAGGAGATTCATATATTATTGAAAGATTAGGTCTTTAAATTCCTTTAGACGTGCATTTTGATTAGCTCACTCACGGCCGTTTTTATCACCCATGCCACCGCGAACCGTCAGGTCAGTAATCACAACCTCAAAAGGAGCAAATCATATTAGGCGAGAAAAGCTAATTGATGTTTCACTAGATTCTTCCTCAATCCAGCCGTCCTTTTTGTAAAAACCTATTGCTCGTCGATTCCAAGGTAAAGCTGATAGTTCAACTTTTTTATAACCAGCGCCTTTCATTTCTGTGCAGAATTGAAGTGTTAGTTCGTTAGCTACACCTAGCCCTCTATAGTTTTTATCAACCGCAATAGCTAATAACCTAGGTGGTACTAACGTACGTACTCTTTCAGCCTGTCCATTGTTATTGCTTTTTCTAGTTAAAAAAAACAATAGCGCCTTTAGGGCTGTATAAATATGCCCTTGTCTTTTACTAATATGCTTGCGAATGAAAGGGTCTTTAAAATATCTAAAAACGGTAATTAAAACTAGCATTATAAAATTTTTACGATAGAATTTATTAAAAGGAGTATCAATTGTTGTAGCTAAAATAAAACCAATAGGTATATTCTTAAATTTTGCCACATATCCATAATTATCAGTAGAATTTATGAACTCAGAAATAAAGAGCTCAAGAAATTTATGCCCCATATGTCCTAAAAAATGATTTTGAAAAGATTTCTCATATAAATTAGCAATGATTTGTATTTCGTCAGGAAAGATATGCTCGATTTCTATGTTTATTTTACAATCATTATAATCCGACTTATTTATTGACATCAAACACTTGTCTCCATTCTCCATTTATTCAAGTATAATTTACCAATCAACAATACTAAGTTAACCATATTATGAAAAATATATTTCACTCAGAGTTTAAGAATTTGTCAAGATGCTGCTTAATAACTATTAAATAAGCATAATTTATCTCTTTTAAGAAATAGTGACGACAATGTCAGTTTTATATGAAGATCCTCTCGCTCATTTTTCCTTAACCTCATTAATAACCAAAATAACTTGGTTTTCGTTTTCTCCTTTGGAAATGGAGATATTATAACTATCTTAATAATTGAACAAAAAAAGACCGTTGAAACTTAAAAGTGCTTTCAACGGTTTTCATATATGCTTCAATAATAAACAATGTTATTTACGGTTTAGCTTCGGCAAAAGCTATGGTTTTATTGGCTGACCCCACCGTATTTGCTTCATCTGATGAGTTTGATAACGAAGCTTCTCGAGAAGTTGAAAGGGATGTGAATTATTCAAATTTTGGTGATTTTTATCATGAGTTTGATCAATCACAATCACAGATTGTACATTAATTAGAATTTTTTCACATGGGTTTTATTCACTTTCGACTCACTAAACTACTTCATCTTCTCCAACCTCTCATACAAATCCGTCCTTCTCCCCCGGTCCCACGAACTATAGATCATTTAGCCTTTCTCTGGTCATACCGACGCCCGTGGCGTTCATCCAGATTTCCGATCGGGCGTCAATGACTGAGCAAACCCTCTTCAATCGGTCATAGACTAAAAAGGGCTCTCCCCCTCAATACTAAAAAATGCAATTCCCATATTTTGCAACTTACGGACTGTCTGGATCAAAGTCTCTAGGTCGACATCCTTGCCCTTGTCAAGCTTCTGATAACCTAAAGCGGTTATAAAAATCTCTCAGATCCATGTTTTGACCCTCATAAACCTCTGGCTCTCAGTCTTACAGCGATATCGTTGACGGTAACCACACCTTTTAAATCCTCTTCAGCAATAGTTATATTAAATTCATCCTCTAGGTCAGAAAGAATCATCAACAAGTCTAAAGAATCCAAGTTTAAGTCTGCAACTAAACGACTCTCCAAGCTTATCTTAGACCCCTTTTTTAAAAGATGCCTAATTGTGAACATTATCCTATCTTCCATTTTCAGCACTCACCTTTCTCTGGCAAATTGAAATCATCGTTTGTAACTTCCTTCTGGGGAGATATACGCAAAGCCTGTAATGATCCCCCTTACGCCTTTTGAGGCTAATTCTTTATCCAAGAGTTGGTAGTTTGCCAGCGGATAGCCCTGCTGATCAGCCATTCCCTCGAAGGTTGCTGAATGGATAGGTCTGTTTTGCAACCAGCAGGGACCAAGTGTTGTTGGTTCAAATAAGTTCATAATATTCCTCCATTTCGAGGTGTGATGTTTCCTCTATGATTTAGGATCGGCGTGCAGGCCAAATAAGAAACCTACAAATATATGATTCCGCTGTTCGACAAGTCTAAAAACGTTATAAAATATCAAGTCACTGCAATTATTTTTGTGTCATCCTGAGCGAGAGCGAAGGGTCCAGGGACAAAAGATCCTTCGCTTCGCTCAGGATGACAATAAAACGTGATATTAATAGCATAACAAGGGGTTTCTGCAGCGGAATCATATATAAGAAACTGAAAAAAGGATCCTAGCCAGTTCAGGATTGAATAAAGCGATGAGAGTCGCCTGACCGCACCTGCAATCCCTGTCACAAAAGCATAATAAAGTCGCATTGATTTGAGATAAGCTTTAATAAATTTCAGCACTCCATCAAACCCCACACTCTTCGGAAAGCTCCTGTAGTCTTTTTTTGATATAGTTATAATCAAAAGAAGAACAAATTCTTCTGTTCTGAACATCTAGGATTCGATAGTGTTCGGAAATTATATTCTGCTGCATTCGAAATTCATTAGTCATCTTAATATTAATCCACCATACTTTTCCACCCCTAGTTTTTTCGTTACTTTCATAATCGGTAAAGGCTAAAGAAAGTATGATATCTTGAGGATCGCCGCCAAAGGTCATCTCTAAGACGTCACTATTTCTAAAAATAGTACACAACGTTACGGCACCTGCCCAACCAAGGGTGGAACGACCTTTTTCAATCTGGACTAGGGTCTTTTTGGAGATACCCAGTATTTCAGCCATTTTGTCCTGAGTATAGTCACTTTCTATGCGAATAAGTTTTAACTTCTCAGAGGCTATTTTTATGAATTTAAGTCTTGTCATTAAGCTAAACACCTCTTTAGTGTAATTCTACACTATTTGTGTTAAATGTAAATATAAAATTATAGTAACGGCACTATCTTTTGAAAAAATATTGCCTTTACTAATACTAAAAACCACTAAAGTTTCTGAACTAGACGAGTGCAAGTCAAGGAGTACCCTCAAAAATTTATAGTTTAATGCGTTAAAAAAAGCCCCCCTTCTTAGAGGGGGGAGACATGAAGGCGGTTAGACAGTTCCTGTTTGATTTTCTTTGGCGTAATGTGTTCTTTGGACTAACCTTCCATTTACCATAACCAAGGTGACTACCGGAAAATCCTGCTCAACCTTCTCAATAATCAGTAGGTCTGCTTTTTTACCTTCTCTTATCGACCCTATCTCCCGATCCAACTTCACTGCTTTAGCCGGATTTAGAGTAACCAACTTAAACATGGCGACAAGATCCATCCCATAATTTTTATGCATTGCAAATACAGCATGAAGCAGAGCCGGAGGATAATAGTCGCTGCATAAAATGTCGATACTGTTTGCCAAGATGGCTTCCGGTGCTGACAAATTTCCGTTGTGTGAACCACCTAAGAGGATATTCGGCGCTCCAGCCATTGTGAACATGCCCTGGGCTTGGGCTTTGAGGGCTACTTCAATGGTAATGGGAAATTCACTGATTGTTGCTCCCAGACTTTGTACTAACTCGAGTTTTTTGATACTGTCATCATCATGGGAAGCGATGGCTATGCCGTTTTTTTGGGCCAAATCCGCTATTTCTTTCATCCTGTCAATGGTCACCTTTAGCTTAGCTTGTTGCCGAGAAATCATGTTGTCAATTTCCTCATCACTTGTTTCTTCATAGCTTTTGACCATATCCCGGTATACCTGAAGATCCCTGTATTGACCCTGTCCCGGAGTATGGTCCATAAAGGAAACTAGGTGAACTTTGTTTTCCGCAATGTACGTCGTTAAGCGCTCGACTTCATTAATATTATCGATCTCAAACCGGGCGTGAAAACGGTGCCTAATCAAATGTCGGCTTGTCTGAGTCTGGTCGATTAAATCAATGAATTTCCTGACATTTTTGGGATCGCGGATCGGTTTATATTTGTACTCTGTAGCCTTGAATAAGGAAAGAGAATGAAACATGGTGGTAATACCATGGGAAATCAATTCCTTTTCAGTTTCTCGAATACTCATCTGGAAATCCATTAAACAGGTAGGTCTTGGTGCCGCCATATGCTCAATGTAATCCGAGTGAATATCAATGAATCCGGGCGAAATGTAGCCGCCTGCAGCGTCTAAGACTTGAATGTCATCATTTAGTTCCACTGTTCCCTGAGGCAGGATTTTAGTTATGATGTCATCTTTGACCAAGAGGTCGTACTTGCTAAGGATTGAATCTTCGGTAACGATCAATCCGTTGGTTATTAAATACATTTAAGTCTCCTTTTAGCTCTGTACGGCCTAGACAGATGGTCTCATTTTCCGGAAAGAGCTGTTCATTTTACTCTACATACAGTTTAACTTGTTGCCAAGTTACTGGATGTAAAATTTAAGTAAAATGTTAGTAAGGGTTTTGTTAAATTGAGATGCCCTAAGCTATTTCCGGCTAAAATCCTATCAACAATGTTCGCTCTCAGCATTAAGCAACCCCAGGTTATTTATCATATAATACAATGTCATATCTCATTTATAATTGTAAGGGGATAGCATGATGATGGATATATTTAATATTCTCACTGAACGGAGAATTCAGGAAGCAATAGCCAGAGGTGATTTTAAAAACCTTTCTGGTTCAGGAAAACCTCTAAAGATTGAGAATCTTTACTTTCTACCCCGAAAACTTAGAGCAGCCTACCTTGTCTTGAAAAATTCTGGCTATCTCAATCAAGCCAGTCAAGAAAACGATTGTATTTCGCTTCCCGCGATCGATGATTTAAACTTACACAATCCCTCTATCTCTAAGCAAGAACTTTCCGAAAAAGTATTTAATCATAACGTCATGATGGATTGCAGACGCAGGAGGTAAAATAAGAAACTCCCACTTAAAGAAGCGAGAGTCTCGGAAGTGATTAAGCCCAGGCAGCAAAGCCTGAGCTTATAATCCTCCTAGATGAAGTCTGAATCGAACAAAGACAGCCAACATTAATAACAGCATAATGCATGAAATCGACCAATAATCCCTCGGGGCAAATGAAATCTCGCGCATTGATGTCCAAGAACGCGTTAAACCGTATCCTCGATTAAGCATTGCCATGGATAACGAATTAGCCATAATAATCGAATTGATAAACAAAGGGATCATTAGCGGAATATATGATCGAATGGAACCGACAATCCCTTTCTCATTGAATTTTGCTCCACGCGCCTTTTGCGCTTCTAAGATTAGGCGGCGTTTCTTATCCAGAGTTGGAATAAAACGTATTGCCGTTGTCAGCATCATGGATAACTCAACAGGAACCTTCATCTTTTGAAAGAATTGAGTGAAATCATCCATAGACGTGGTCAAAGTCAAGACGGACGAAACTATCATCATACTAAAAAGACGTAAGATGAACGTAGTGCCCATCAAAAATCCTCCCACCGTTGCCCCCAATCGGCCTCCCGGCAGGGCATAAAAGAGGATCGCTTGGCTCGAAACCCGCTCAAAACGCCCAGGTGTAAATGTGAATCCAGTAATTAGAATTATCGAGATAATGATCGGAAGCAAAGGAAGCATCATTCTCCAGATCTTCTGTAGCGGGATTTTTATCCAGAAGGCTAAAAGTCCTGTCAAGGTTACGATCAAGAGTTGATACTTAGGATCGAGAAATAGAAAGGAAAGAATGAGGAACCCTAAGAAACCAAACATTTTCGTGCGCACATCGAGACGATGGATCAAGGTGTCTCCCGGTAAATACTCTATCAACATCGCGACTTCTCCCCACTTTCGAACAGCGCAGTAAATTCGCTTGATTGGATAAAGGTCTCAGACCCTAGAATATCCTTTAATTGCGAGGAGAGTCTACAGAGTTGGGGTGGGACAATGGCAGAATCGAGAAGAATTTGTTCATTTGCAAAAACATCCTGAGGGGTACCATCTCGAAAAACCTCACCGTCTTTCAGGACAATGATACGCTTAGCATACTGGGCAACAAGGTCCATATCATGGCTAATCATGATAATTGTGGTTCCTGCAGCGTGTAGTTTATGAATTAAAGCCATCATTGTCTGAACTCCGGTCCAGTCTGAGCCAGTGGTTGGCTCGTCAATGATCAGCAGTTTCGGCTTTAAGACAAGAATCGAAGCCACGGCAATCATTTGTCGTTCTCCTTTGCCTAAACTAAACGGATGAACACTACGGTACTTTTCCAACCCAGTATACTGGAGGACCTGTTCGACTCGTTCTTTGATTGCCTGGCCTTTAAAGCCTGCATTTTTAAGGCCAAATTCTAATTCTTTTTCGACAGTAGCAGAGAAGATTTGATGATCGGGATTTTGAAAGACGTAGCCAATGGTTTTTGCCAAATCAGACGTATCATATTGTGAGGTATTCATACCCTCAACGATAACCTCACCACTGGTTGGTTTCAAAAGCCCATTAAAATGTTTAGCTAAAGTAGTTTTTCCTGCACCGTTTTGCCCTATCAGAGCCACGAACTCGCCCGCTTCAATCGTCAGATTAATCCCTCGCAAAGCGGGTTGATCGGAGTTATACTGGTGAATTAGATCGCTGACTTGAACTGAAATTGTTTTCTCGGACAGGAACGGTTCCTGCTTCAGCAGACGATCCTTGCTCTGTCCGGCTGCCGGCCCCTGCCAATGTCCATATTTAGGTAACAACGCTCTAATCACGCCTGCCGCAGATGGAATATCTAAAGGGATTTCAGCAAACGAAATCCAGCCCTTTTCGTAGAAATCCCATCCAAGCTGACTGACTGGTAAGGGCTTTATCCCCCACTTACGCAAGAGGGGAAGATTGCGAAAGAGCTCAGTTGGAATCCCTCTCCAAGCCACTTCCCCTTGGTTAAGTACGACGACCTCATCTGCTTTATGAATCAGTTCTTCGCTAGAGTGTTCGACTAACAAAATCGTCAAGTCCTTTTTTCGCCGTAAATCAGCCAACGTTTGATAGATTTCTGAGCGTCCAATCGGATCGAGTTCTGAAGTCGGTTCATCCAGTATTAAAATTTCAGGTTCCATCACGAGGACACCCGCAATCGCCAAGCGTTGTTTTTCGCCACCGGATAACTCCTCAGTTAAACGATGGTTATATCCTTTCAGGCGAACTTTTGCTAAGGTTTGATCGACCCTCTGTTTAATCTCATCCAAAGGAACTAAAAAATTGCGGGGGCCAAAGGCGGTGTCTTCCTCAACCGTGCGACCAATAATTTGGGTTTCTGGATCTTGGAGGACAAGGCCAAGAACTTTGGACAACGACTGGACTGCTGTTTTCCCTACATTTTTTCCAGCTACACTCACCTGTCCGGTTAGTTTCCCTTCCATAAGCTGTGGAATCAAGCCGTTTAGACATAAGCTCAACGTCGTTTTTCCCGCCCCAGTGGATCCCATTAAAACCATGAATTTCCCTTTTTGTACGGTTAAACTTACATTTTTCAAACAAGGTTCTTCGACATGTGGATAGCAATAGGAAATATTAATGAGTTCGATGGCATTTTCAATGCATTTTATGGTTTCCACTGTCTTCACGGTTTTCACCCCATCACCTAAATGAGCCGACTTCCCTTAATTGCTTTGTAGGCTACTGCCGAAATAATAACGTTAAGCGCTGCTCCAACCACCAGAAATGGCAGCAGTCCCATAACTCCGCCCATACCCATCATTGGCAGCATAGCAAAGGATGATACAACACCATTGAGGATAATGCCAACGATAACTGCGGGAATTAGACCGAGCTTCTCATTTACCCAGCGATAACACACAGCCCATAAAGCCATTTGTAAAGCAATATACAAATGGACCGGAATCGTCATGGGGAATCCAACAATTGCTGAGGTCAGCAAATGCCCAAAAGCTATAACAATTGCTCCCGTTACCCCGCCAAAGGCTAGAGCACAGAAAAAACCCGGTGCTGAATCCATGCCAATCGTTCCAACCGGACTAGGAATTTTAATCAGCGCTCCTACGGCACTTAAGGCAATAAAAATGGCCATAATCGAGAGCCTTTTGACATTCCAAGCGGAGAGTTTTAAGTCCTTCTGTTCCGTGCCTGAATTATCCATGAACGTTTCCTCCTTGAATTTCAGTCTAATTTACCAACTTTAGTTATAGATCGCAGCCAACCTGATGATGAGAAATCCAAGCCTAAGCCTGATGAAAAAATTAAACACGTTGATGGTCCAGCCGATTTATCTAAATTAAGAACACAGGCAGGATCGACGCTCAACCGGCAGTTTGCTCTAGTGGCAAGTTGCTGTGCCTCCGTGCGAATTCCTCTTGACCCAACCGGGATGATGTCATGAATACCAAGGATATCTAAGAGGAACAGAATATCTTTAACTTGAACAATCTCCGAATCCTCTGGATTAGTGACTTCGGGACCTACTTTAGGTAACCCCAAACAATAAACGTCATCTCCTGACTGAGCAGTCCCTATGCGCAGTTGCTTTTTATCAGTCACTCCAATGACACTGATGCCAAGGCCGGTTTGCTGTGTGAACATGTTTTTTTCGGTGCTTATCGCCATGGGTAGCTCCATCAATCCGGCAGATTCTAACTCTTCCTTCACGCCCTCTAAAATTCTATCGCCAGTTGGATGCAGCTCATTCGATATCGCTACGGTTATCATCTGAGGCACTGCCCCCGTTGCAAGCACTTCCAGCAAAGCGACCCGTGTCGTTAACCTTCCGGTAATGGACCATGAGATCTTTACCACATCTAAATCCTTCATACCAATCGCCCCGCAGGAATCACAGGAAGCCACGAGATACTGTGTTTGATTTATCGAAACAACCTCAACATCACGGCCAAGATATCCCATCATTTCACCTCCTTTCAGCATTAAGACAAATTAAAAAGTTCATAGTCCATTTCCTCCTCACTAAGTGACAAGAAAATCGACCATGAACTTTACCTTAATTCATGACTTACTTACGTTACAGGCAGGTCTCCTGACTTAGAGTCATCAACTTGATGCGCCTTCCCGGTTTCCCAGTGGCGATGCATCAGTCTCTTCTTTACAGTGGTGGGTCCGTCCGGGATTCTCACCCAGTTCCCTATTCTCCCTTAGCAGGGCACCAGTAACAATGACTATTAAGCTGATAACAGTTTAATGCAAATAGCGTAAGATTACAAGGACTTTTTTTTGATGGTTCCCGACTTAGATTTAGATGCTTCAAGCGTTACTTGACTTGTTTTAGAAGCGCCTTTTAGGGTTTGCCTTTTCTCAAACCAATGGCAATAACTTTCCCCATTCAACTCATCTCCTCTCCTCTAATGTGGCATGACGACGATGTCATCTTTTTCTCTATAGCAACTCAATTAGCTCATCTATCGTTAGTTCAGCTTCCTCTAAGATACTTAATAACTCACCTGCAACATATGTCATTGTGTGATGTAAATATTTACAGGGTTTTCCTCTTTCGTGTCGAAATGATATATTAATCAATGGATTTTTCACGAAAGGAAGTTATATTATGGAAAACTTTAAACTTATGAAGTGTTCTCATTGTGGAACTGAAAACCATTTTGTAGAAACATTCGGTAAATTCACTTTATGCTCATACCCACTGGACAAAAATTCAGAGATTAGAGTAAGCGTGATTACTTGCCTTCATTGTAGCAATATTGAGTTATTTTCTCCCGATCTTGCTGAGAATGTTTTAGAGAATCGTAAAAACCGTTAAGTTACTGCCCATGTTCCACTGAATAGGCACCAGCATCCTATCAATAAGAACGCTGGTGCTCCATAAAAATCTCTAGTAATTATCTGACGGAACATAACGCAAAGCAAGGCATCAATACTATCAAATCTCTGTACCGCCCCACTCTACTACACTAAAACCAGTTCTATTAAAAGTCATCAATTGTTGCGAAGGGATATCGATCTTTTCAGTTATCGGTTTATAAACCATAAACACCCGAAGTACGGAGTCTGGATTAGGTTCTATTGATAATAGTACCCTCTGTTTATACTCCTCGTTTGCAAAAGTAATCAAGTTATATTTATTGTCCTGCATCTTAGGTAGCCAGTAGACTATGAAATCGTTGTATTCCTTCGGGGTAAGACCCATTAAGGAAAGCTTATCTTGGAGGAAATCTTTCGTATCTTTGCCAGCTACCACAAATCCCTTTGCCATATCCCAACTATTATTATCCAGTATTCCTTCCCAAATCAAATAAGGGTACTCCTTATTATCGCGTAAATTTAACAATGTCCCATCAGGATGTGCAACTACTTTCCAGTCATCCTTATATTCTGGAAAAGTAGAGGTAAATTTCCCGTTGAAGTTGAGTTTTACAGATATTTGTTGTTCCGTAGTCGGATATAGATAGATCACTGGCTCTTTAACAAAAATCTCAACAGTTAACCAAAAGGTCTTGCTCACGGTTCTGGCTGTCGGTGTTGCATTATCAGTTACATTTACAGTGAAGCTCGTGGTCCCCCTTGTTTTCGGTATGCCGCTAATAGTTCCGTTTGATCCCATCGTTAAACCTGCGGGCAGGCCGCTTGCAACATAACTATAAGGAGGTGTTCCTCCCGTGGCGCTGATACTGGCAGTGTACGGGGCTCCTAACTCTCCAACTTCCAAGGTTGCACTCGGAAGGCTGAGCGCTATCAGCATAGCTTCTGAAACATCCGCTTTCGCTTGTGTAGGTGTTTCACCTGTCGCAATTAACTGAGTTACGGCAGCATTATAATCATCAAAATTGAACTTATTACCTCCATATGCATAGGTAAATTGGTTGGGAGTGTCTTCTCCAATAATTTGATTAATCATAGTGTCAAACGTTTTAGTATTTGACCTATAATCCGCTTCTTGATAGATAGTACCGGTTTTCGTATCTTCGATGTCTCCATTCGCCGTTGTTGGTGCGGCTACAATTTGCACTTTGTAAGCGACAGTCTGACCACTTATCGTGATAGTAAGAACCTGGTTTGTTGCAGTTATGGCACTGTTGAAACCCGTTACATAAGCAGCAGTTATAGGCTCTACTTTAGTGCTACCATCGCTGTAAGTACCGGTCACTATCAATTCAGTTATATCCAGTTTGTCGCCGATGTTATAGATTAGTTTGGTGGCAGGGGTTGTTATGGCTATACTTTGCAGGGTTTTTGTTGAGCCGCCTATATCTTCGAACATTCTATTATATTTTGAGGCGTAATCTTTTGCGGTAGATGGGTCATATCCTATAATCGTTGTTGTTGCTGGAATTGTGGTTGGATCATCATATATTGTTGTTGCCGAGTTAAATGTAATACTAGCTAGACCTATGCAACCGTAAAAAGCTGCATTGCCGATACTTGTTACTCCTTGCGGAATGCTAATTGTTGTTAAGCCAGTGCAACCTGAAAATGCCGCGTCGCCGATATTTGTGACTCCCTGCGGAATACTGATACTAGTTAAGCCCGTGCAATCTCCAAAAACACTGGCACCGATACTTGTTACTCCTTGCGGAATGCTAATACTAGTTAACCCTGTGCAACTTTGAAAAGCCCCGAATGATGCAAATCCATGAGCCGACGCCTCGCCGCCGATACTTGTTACTCCTTGTGAAATACTAATACTTGTTAGGCCAGTGCAACCTCTGAAAGCCGTGGCGCCAATACTTGTAACAGGATATCCACCTAAAGTATTAGGTGTTGTAACAACTCCACCAGCCCCAGTGTAGCTCGTAATTTGGGCTTGGTTATTTGTTACAGTGTAAGTAAAATCCCCGTCCTGGTCTGCTTGTACTTGACTACTACAACACAATAAAATAGTCATCATCATTAGACCAATCAGAAATGTACTTGCTTTGCTAATTTTAAGCACTCTCATGATAACCCTCTCCTTTCAGATTTTCATATAAGCACATGATCGGAACTGTGTGGCCCCTTCCCCCTTCACTCACTTAATGACATAGCTGTACTTGACTATAATGGGTCTAGACCTATCGGTAGTTATCGTTGTCACTTGTTTGATAGCCTTTCGGCATACGCCAAGCTAGTAGAAGATTAAAAAGACTGTCAGCAATTTGGCAGTCGAATGGTCATAGTAACTTTTCAGTAACCTTAGCCCTGACTTTGCGCCCTAGCCTTTAAGCTAGTTTGCCCGTTTGATATATTTGGTTAAGAAGTTCTAATTTCCCTATTCGCCATCAATACATAATTTCCCTTTATTTTTTTGCGCCCGATAATGACGATTATGGTAAGAACACCTGCACTGGTGCTCTTGCCATTTTTAAACTCGTAGATTCATGTGTGTTGAACTATGAAATATTTAAAAACACAGAATTAGTAACATACAACGAACTACTTTACACAATAGAGTAGTTCGTTGTATGTTACTAATTGGGAGGTATGCCATATGGATATAGATAAAGAGGCTATAAAAGGCTATGTAGAAAGTATCCTACTGAGCTTATTGAAAAACGAGGATTTATACGGCTATGAAATCGCAAAACGAGTTCGAAATATCAGTAAAGATACTTTCGAGATTAAAGAGGGAACGCTTTATGTCGTACTAAAGCTAGTGATAAAAGCGTTTAAACGGTGAGCTCTTATGACACTAAATTCGGAGTATATCACGTTTTTAGAACCTTGCTTAATTCATCAATTAAGCGCTGTGCTGACAGCGAGGCAGCTATAACCTTGTTGGGGTCTATTAACTCTAGTATTTTAAAAGAATGAGCACCCTTGCCATATTTACCTTTCTGTGTTTGAATACTTGCCCTCTCAAGACCGTTTAGAACATCTGGCTTTGTTATCGCTTCAATGTTTGGATTACTCGGCAGAGAACGGGCTTGAAATTTTTGCCCAAAAAAATTCTGGAGTGTTACCGGATCAGCTAGAAACCAGTTTTCCATGCATTCAATCATTAGATGCACCTGTTCATTTGTTGCCCCATCTGGCCTCGTCCATTGATCTCGATTCAATAGGTGTTTCCATGGATCGTCTTTAAATTGCGGCTGTACAGCATCCTCGCTATTTACAAGTAGAAATACTATATCTCCTGTCTGTCTTGCACTCTTTTATGCAATTATTTTGTATTTTTATCCAGGGTGCTTAAAAGTAGGATAGAACGATTAAACCGTATGTATTTTATCTTTCCGAGACACCCACTTCTTCAAGTGGGTGTTCTTTTTTCCACTTCAGTGGGGGTAGACTCCCCTGCCGAAGTCTCGATGTTCAGCTTTAGCGTAAGCGAGTTCACTAGCGTATATTTCGCTAAAATATTGGCTAGACCCCTTATTTAGAAGATGTTTTGGCGCAGTCATCTAATCCCTTGACAGCAGTCTTAATCCGCTGCAACCCTTCTGCCAGAGTCGAACGGGGGCAACCTAAATTAAGGCGTGCAAAGCCCTCTCCTCCGGGTCCAAACAGATAGCCGGCATTTAAGCCTACACCCGCCTTGTGTATCAAGAATTTTTGTAAGGCTTTCGATTCCATTCCTAAGGACCGAAAATCAAGCCAGACCAAATAGGTTCCTTCAGGTTGAATGGCCTGAATTTGTGGTAGCTCCTGGTCGAGAAATGACATCAGAAATTCGACATTTCCCTTTAAATAGTGCATTAACTGATCCAGCCAGTCCCTGCCATAGCGGTAGGCTGCTTCCAGGGCCGTAATTCCAAACAGGTTGGGATTATGAATGCCCGTCAAGTTAAAAGACGCTTGAAACGCCTGACGAATCTTAGCATTGGGAATGATCAAATTAGAAGTTTGTAAGCCAGCTAAGTTGAACGTCTTACTAGGAGCTGTACAAATAATTGATTGAGCTGCCAACTCCGGGGAAAGAGTAGCAAAAGGAATATGATGATAACCCTCATAAATAAGATCACCGTGAATTTCGTCAGAGACGACTAAGACATTATGAGCCAGACAGAGTTGCCCTAAACGTTCGAGTTCTTCTCGTTCCCATACCCTTCCAACCGGATTGTGCGGGTTGCAAAGAATCATCATTTTAACGCCGCTTGCAAATTTCTCTTCTAAATCTGCAAAATCCATAGTATATCGACCGTTTTTCAATGTGAGTTCACTGTTAACAACCTCACGGCCATGATTCTGTATCGCCAGAAAGAACGGCGGATAAACCGGAGACTGAATCAGGATCTTATCCTTAGGCTCAGTCAAACTCCGTACCAATTCATTTAGAGCAGGAACAACTCCAGGGCTGAACGCAATCCAGTCCCGTTGGATCTCCCAGCCATAACGTTCCTGCATCCAGTCAATAATTGCCTTATAATAACTCTCCATACCATTTGAATAACCATAGATTCCATGTTGAGCACGGTTTACAAGTGCCTCTATCACGGCTTCTGGAGCTTGAAAGTCCATATCAGCGACCCACAGTGGCAAAACGTCTTCTCGACCAAACGTTCGTTGATTAAAATCCCACTTCACTGATCCAGTTTGGCGGCGATTGGTTATCTGATCAAAATTGCAGTTCATAGATTTGTACCTCTTCCTCATTTTTATTTACTTAGCTGCTCGTCCTTGTTCTTATAATTATCTGAAATTTAGAGATTTAGAGATTTAGATTCAAATAGACATCATCCAACTCATCTTGAGTGATTCCTATGTAGCGCAGGGTCTCTTTCGGTGAAGAGTGATTGAGCAAAGACTGAATGCGGGTCACATCTACCCCAGCGATGTAAGCGTGGTAGCCAAAGGTTTTCCGCAATGTATGGGTACCAATTTTTTCCATGATCCCGACTGTTTTCGCCGCATCATTAATGATGCGATAAGCTTGTTGTCGGGTGATTGGCTCGCCCCCTTTGCGTGAAGGAAATAAGGCCATTTCAGGAAGAGTATCCACGAGATATTCCTTCAGCGCTTTGATCACAGTATCACTAAACGGAAACGTCTTAGTTTTTCCTGTTTTCTTCTCGCGAACGGTAATTCGATCTCTAACTTTCCCCTTTTCATCCAAGACGTCAGAGGTCTTGAGTTTTAGGAGATCGCTAACTCTGAGCCCGGAATTGATCCCTAGAATAAAAAGCACATAATCCCTTAAGTTACATCCTCTTAGGACCTTTTTCATCGCTTCAATCTTCTTTCGATCACGTATGGGTTCGACAAATTCCATCCAACGCACTTCTCCCTCTTTTCAGTAAATCAACGCAGGCAAATTCGTGTTCAATCCGTACTGAAAACACTATTATTCTCTAATGTGTCATAAGGTAGTATAACATTTAATTGTGACACATTGAAGAAATATCGTAAAATTTTGTCGGCAGAGAAAAAGCCCTCAAACCTTAGGTGCGCTTGAGTTTCAGCCCTTTTAGCGAATGTTACACAATACCCTTGTGTAACATTCGCTAAATAGAGGCTAATATAGAGCGAAATCTATCATTTTTATCTCAAGATTATTCTTTGCAACTATGTGTTTATACCATTTTAGCCCAATGGTATACTATAAGTATTCTTGTATACCCAGAATGTATTTACAAGTTAATATGTTTAGGTGTACCATTAGTATATTAAGGAGTGCTGAAAAATGAGCGAAGAAATAAATGTGGTCATAAAACCTGACTCTTATTCCGTCAAAACGACCAAAGATGTTACCGAGAGGATTCAAGAGCTAACCAAGAAGACAGGATTGAATCATAAGGATTTATTTGCTGCCATGGTGACCCGATATTACTCTGAACTTGAGGCTGGAAGTGAGATTGATCGCAGTGATGATATGCAGCAAATCCGGTATCATCTAAACAGAGCAGAAAACATCTTTCTAGGATCCTTGCAAAAAGTGCAAGATCTAAAAAAAGACTATCTAGAACGCTTAGATGCTTTAAAGGCGCAACATAAAGCTACTCAGGAAGACCTCCAGAAGAAAAATATCAATCTGGCCAAGGAGATAGAAAAACTAGTAACTACTCACTCAGAAACCGAAACCCAGCTTAAAGATATCACCGGACGTAATCTGGAATTGGAGGAGAGCAATCGAGGGAATCGAATGACGGTAGATTTACTAAGTCAAAAGATAGAAGAACTTGGGTTAAAAGCTGTGGCTGTGGAGCCCTTAAAGGCGGAGATCACAGACCTCCAAGCCAAAACTCATTCCTACCAACAAACTAATACCCTTCTCCATTCAGAATTGGAGACATCCCGACAGACTATAGCCAACCTTGAGCAACATCAAAAGGAAGGGGAAGAAGCTGCTCGCAAGCAAATACAAGCACTGAAGGTCACCTATGACAAAGACATTCAGCAGCTTAATGAAGTTCATAAGCTGGAAGTGGATAAGACGCTCCTTGAGTCTGAACGCCGAATTTTAGAAACGACACAGAAACTTAAAGATGAGTACGGACATAAAATTGAGGATCTTTTGGCTAAAAATGACGCTTTAAGAACTAAAACTCAAGAATTAACGGAGAAAATTTTCGCACTGGAACTGGCGCGACTAAAACAGGACGATACTTTACAAACTTGATAAAAAGATGCAAGATAAAAGCCGGTTTTTCCTTAGAGTAAGGAAAAATCGGCTTTTACTTCCATAATATGTCTTAACGTATATTTTTACTATGTCCCCTCTGTCAAGACAAAGATTTTCAGCTTGTTAGTGAACCATATAATCCCAATTAGGTTGTGCTGACAACAGCATATTGTGGAACCGACCGTTATTTGATGGGTAGTTCGTTAGCGAAGTAGATCTTAGAATTACATGATCTGATCCAGTTAAGCGACTTTTCTCTCGAAGTAGACTTCTGCTGGCGTCATGTAGTTATGTGTTTGATGTGGTAGTTCGGTATTATATTCGTCGATGTATTCTCTGATTCCGGCTCTCAATGCTCTCGGAGTCAGATATTCATAAGGATAGATTCGCTCAGTTTTCAGACTCTTGAACCTTCTTTGCTTTCCATCCCTTTTGGTGCTTTGAGTCTGATATTTGACCAACTCGCTCCTCAAATCGTTGGTAGGATTTTAACAGCATTACAAGAAAGTAATCGATCCAGGGCAGGAGATTATGTTCGCCTTCATGGCCATCCTACTGAAGACTGTTCAAGCGTCTCATAATACTGTTCCTTCGTCTCTTCAATGATTTTTTCTAGACTAACATAGCGACCAACCTCGTATCCGGTCTGATATAGCAGAAGCAATGTCAACAGTCTTGCCATACGACCATTACCATTACCATCGGAGAAAGGATGAATACAAAGGAAATCTAGGATAAAGGCAGCGATGAGTATTAGTTCATTAATGGTGCCCAGCTCCCGATCCTGTCGATAAGTATTTACAAGCTCATCAATCGCATTGGGTGTCTGCCATGCAGGTACTGTAACGAAACGAATTCGCTTCGTGCCGTCTTGGTAACTCTCTGTAATGGTATTATCATTATTTTTAAAGCGCCCGCCGGTATTACTGACATACTGCATAAGGTCCCTGGCCATTTGAAGAATAAGCCCTGGCTTTAGGTTCATATATTCCGCAGATGCATGAACTGTGGCTAAAACATCTCGATAACCGGCCACTTCGGACTCTGATCGGTTTTGCGGTTGTACCTTTTTCTGTACGATCGTATTATACCAAATATTTACACAGATTGCATTATCGTTGGAAATAGGTCCGGATACTACCATTACCTTGAAACGGAAGACCTCAGATGACAACGTGAAGAACAAGACCAAAAGGATTTTCTAATAATTCTGGAGGCTTATCAGTTTCGTGGTTACAATAAGGGAGCCCGCGGTATTTACATGCGGCTTCTTCTAAAATGTTTTATAGGTGCAAAACTTCAGTAAGTATGGGCGTAAAGCCACTATCCCTTTAGGGCAGTGGGCAGTTCACTACAAAAACCAACCCGCTTCATGTAGTCTAAAACTTTATTCAAATAATCTGCAGTAACATCCGGCCACTCAAACCCTACTTGAGCTAAATAGTCTTGTGTAATAGTACTCAAGATTTCAATTTTAAACGTCGAATCGATTTGACGCTCCTCAGTAAGATCCAGCACAAATCCATTGAGTGAATCATTATGTTGCTTTTTTCGATACTGTTCTATTTTTTGGTGAAAAAACACCTTATCGAGCAGTTCAATCTCCGTACCCTGTGAATGGAGGATATCTATAATCTTTTTAATCTCAACTTTTTTGTGGTTAAACATGTGGAATATTCGCCCATTCCATGTATTTGCCCTAATAACACTGATAATCCCTTTTGCACAGGAATCGACAGAGGTAAATTCCAGTTCCTGATGCAGCCAGTCACGCGGTATGGCTTTCAACTCTAAGAGTGATTTTAGCTTTTGATAAAAAGCATTTTCACGAATATTTTCTTGAAAGTGGCCATCTGTATATCTTCCAGTCAATATTCCCACCCTAAAAATTGTGGCATGCAGTAATCCTGAATTTATAGCTTTAAGAACACAAACTTCTGCCTCAAATTTACTTCGAACGTATAGATTGTCGAGATAATTTTGGCCTATATATAGTTCGGTTTCACTAAAACGCCCATTGCCCGGTGCTTGGACTAATTGATTTCCAGCAACACTGATCGTCGAAATATGGTTCATATATCTTCCGAAGGTCTGGCAAAATGCGATTACTTCTCGTGTTCCGCGCACATTTACTTTTTCAAACTCTCCGTACGATCCATAGTGTTTTACGAGTCCAGCTGCATGAATCACAGTAGATATATTTCTTCCTAGCATTTCATAGCCTTTGTTGGATAATCCGAATTTTTCGAGTGAAATATCTCCATTCACCATTCGAATACGCGTAGAGTCAATTATTGATAATGATTCTGGAAAATATAGTTCAAACAGATGCCTAAGCCTTATTTCCGACTCAATGCCTCTCACCATGCAATATATAGTGCCTGGTGTACTTATAAGGAGCTCCCAAAGTAAATGTATTCCTAAAAACCCCGTTGCTCCAGTTAACAGTACATTCCCCATCTGAACCGCTATCGAGCCTGGAGGAGCTTTATCATACTCCGAACAAATGCTTGGAAAATCCTCTGCATGCTGCTCAGTTTCTTTCGGTCTGCTTATCTTACCCCTCACCTTATCCGAAAGTTGGCGGATCGTCGGATAATCGTAGAAGTCTTGGGCCGATAAATCCCACTCACGAAACCAAATCCCTGTAAGTACCTCGATGATCGCCAGAGAATCTCCTCCGAGAACAAAAAAGTTATCATCCACGCTGACTTGTTCGACATCTAACGCTATAGACCATAACCGAACCAATTCTTCCTCTAGCGAATCCCGAGGAGGTATTAGCTCGGCATCTTGTACTATACCTGCAGGAATCGGATCAGGAAGGGCATTTTTGTTTACCTTGGCATTTGGTGTAAGGGGTATGGCGTCTAACCACATAAATTTTGAAGGGATCATATAATCTGGCAACCGCTGTGCTAAATGCTCTCTCAGGTCTAAGATGGAGCATGCCTGATTCCCCACTAGATAGGCACAAAGATAGTTTTTCTTTTTCCCATCTTCACGACTCACTACAACGACTTCCTGCAATAATTTATGCTCTAAAAGGCGTTTTTCGATCTCTCCTAACTCAATACGAAACCCCCTAATCTTAACCTGATCATCATTTCGGCCTAAGTGTTCAATTTCACCATCTGACGTCCACCGGCCAAGATCTCCGGTCTTGTATATCGTTTGACCTTGATGAAAAGGATCTGTAACAAACCTTTCTTTAGTAAGATCCCCCCGGTAAAGATATCCTCGGGCCAGCCCTTCTCCTCCGATATAAATCTCCCCGGTTATTCCTATAGGAACAAGCGCCCTTGCCGCATCTAGGATATATATTTGAGTATTAGCGATAGGTCCCCCTATAGTGATTTGATCGACTTCAGTTACATCTTTATACATCGACCACACTGTCGTCTCAGTGGGTCCATACATATTATAAATCCTTGCTGAAGGAGCAACCTTTCGTACGTGCTTTAATAATCCTTCAGAAAGTTTTTCCCCTCCGATGAAAATTTCGGATATGTGGGCTAACCCTATCGAACTGTAAGGATCTTTTAATAGTGATTGCATTTTAGAGGGCGTGGCTTGAAGCATGTCGATATTGTATTTGTCAATAAGATCAAACAACAATTTGGGAATTCGCTGTTCTTCTTCATTGGCCATAATAACACATAAACCCTGAGATAATGGCAGAAGGGTCTCCATCACAAAGATATCAAATGAAACTGTAGTCAAAGAAAGAATTACTTTCTGTTCACAAAAATGAAGTCTCTCAGTAAGGGCATGAATGAGATTATTAATCGATCGATGTTCTATCATAACCCCCTTAGGCTTACCCGTTGATCCCGAGGTGTAAATCACATAAGCCAAATCTGTCGGCCTATTTATAGCTACTAAGTTGGAGGCTGTACTAACGTATAACATGGCGTCATCAAGATTAATCATTTCTAACCCCAATGTTTTTTCTATCCGCCTTATTTCTTCTTTCTCGTCGTATAAAGCCTGAGACGTGAGTACCAATTGCGTTCGGCTATCGCGCAACACCTCTTCGATCCGTGCAATAGGGTGATCGGGATCAATTGGGAGATAAGCGCCCCCCGCTTTAATTATCCCCAAAATTCCGATCATCAGTTCAAAGGAACGATGAACCATGATCCCCACAATACTATTCGGTTTAATGTCTTTTCGTCTGAGTACATTTGCCAATTGATTGGCTCGCTCATTTAGGGTTTTATAGGTTAATTGTTGTTTATCGACAATCAAGGCTATTCCCTCAGGCGTCTTTTCTACCTGCTCTTCAAATAACTGTTGAATTATCTGATCCTTCGGATATTCCAGCTTAGTGAGATTAAATTCATGAAGAAGTATATAGTTTTCTCGGCTGGTCAACAGCGAGATTCGAGACAATGCTTGGGAAGGCTCGAAAATCACATTCTTTAAAATAGTTATAAGGTAGTGATGAATTTGCTCAACTTCTGTCTCGCTTAATGCTTCAATTAAATAATCATAATCAAGCCTTAATGCTCCCTCATCTTTCCAATCACTCACATGAAGGGATAACGTATTAATCTCTCGGCCATTGAAGTGCCAAAAGCTCTCAAAGTCGAGATCGGCGATTTCAAATTTCGCATTTTGATAAGAAAAAAAGACATCCGTTAAACTTCCTGAATGACTATGTGCCTCACGAAAGTCCTTTAATATTTCCTGATAAGGGTAGCGTTGATTCCTTAATAATTGTTTCCATACTTTAGAGATTTGATCAAGATAAGCCACGAAATTCCACTCAGGATTGATGGTTATGCGAAAGGGTATATTGCTAATGAACATCCCAACAGTATTCTTTTGATGATGATTTGTTCTGTTTAAGACAGGAGTCCCAATAACAAGGTCATACTTATTTGTTATTTTCGCTAGGTATAATGCGAATACCGCAAAGAAAATGATAAAGCCCGAGACTTTATATTCTGCTGAAAAACGTTCAATCTCTTCCGTAAATTCGGGCGATAGCCTCTCAGTCCTTCTCTTTGCTCGGCTATCTCTCTTGGGCGCTCTTTCTTTTAAGAGAGTGAATTCAGGAACGGTTTCATACATTTGTTGCCAAAAAATTTTACGTTCGTTATATTTTGGAGACTTCCGATAGTTCATGTCCTCCATAATGTAATCAAAATAAGAAGGTTTTTGCTCAGTCGAAAGTGGTACGTGGTTCACTAAATTCTTATAATTATTTAGTATATCTCTAATGATCATGATTGTGGTCCACGCATCAGAAATAAGATGATGAAATTTCGTATACAAGGCGACTTCGTTATTGCTTAATCTGATGAGAGCAATATAAAATAAATCCGCATCTAAAAGCTGAATAGGCTTCCTTGTGTTATTATCCTGCCAATCCGCAAAATCCTCTAACGCGTTTGAGTGGCTAAAGTCAAAACGATCAAATTTGTGTTTCCGAATTTCAGATATATATTGACGTGGTTCACCTTCACTAATTATAATTCTTAAACGTAAAGCTTCATGCTGTTGAATGATATGATTAGCCGCTTTCTCAAGAAAATCCATGTTTACATTTTCCCTAATGATTGTTGTCATTACTAAATTAGCATAACTTGTATTTTCATAAAATCTTTCGATATCCCATATGGATTGTTGTGGAAAAGTTAAAGGGTAAACCAATGGCTCCGGCATTCTTAAAACTCCTCCCCCTAAAAAATAAGTTTTCCTATTTACTCAATTCAAAGTTCACATAAAATGTAGTACCTTTAGGACTTGTTTCAACACTTATCCTCCCGTTATGCCGTGAAACTATCCCGTAACATACAGCTAATCCTAAACCTGTACCTTGTTCTTTCGTTGTAAAAAACGGTGTCCCTAACTCTTCCAGGATATCTTGTTCAATTCCACTACCTTCGTCCGATATGCCTAAAGTTACTTCACGGTTAGAAGAAAAAGTTCTTATTTTTAACTGTCCTCCACTGGACATTGCTTCAAATCCATTACGCACAAGATTTAATAACAGTTGGCGTATTTCCTGTATGTCGAGTTGTAAATCTGGTACATTATTAAGCTCAACAAGTAATGATTTATCATTGTTTAGCGCATCTGCTTGGATAAGTGGCAAGGTGGAGGTGACTATGTCATTAAGGTTGTGCCAGCCATGCATAGTTGATTTAGTTCTACTGATCGAGAGAAACTCCGAAAGAATACAATTTGCACGATCTAGTTCTTCTATCATGAGATCAAAGTATTCTTTATCCCTTGAATCTTGTTTGATTTTTAGCAATTGCAAAAAGCCTTTTACTGTTGTCATTGGATTTCGGACTTCATGACTAATACTAGCAGCCATTTTACCGATTAGGTTTAACCGATCAAGCCGTAGTATCTCTTCCTCAGCTCGTTTGTGTTCAAATATTTCCCGGGTAAGTAAATCATTAGCAATTTGTAATTCCTTAGTCCGCTCTGTGACTATATTCTCTAGGTAATACTTATGCATTAACTCCTGTATCTTAAGTTTATAAAGTACAGTAGATAGAAAATATGATATTACAACTAATAAGGATGCGTTTAGATAATGGCCTTGGCGTATATTCGAATCTTTTTGACCAATAGTTACAAGAATCATAAAAGCAACCCAGCTTAATCCATACAAAAATGCTATAATCTTTGGTTTATAGTTGTAAACCACAGCTATTGTAATACATATTATAACGTAAACGGTAATTTGACCATGAATTTTCTGATCGATCCAACCAGATATTATAGCTGAAAGACTTAGTATGAAAGATACAAAAATAATTGCATAGGATTTTTGTAATATAGTTATGTCACTGGCAGAGCTATCTGTAATTCTGTAGTAAACTAAACTATAAAGAAGCGTAACCAAACCTAAAACGAGATGAGAATAAAATAAATACTTATAATTATCATCAATAACCCAGAGACCCTTGACTTTATTGATATAGTCGATAAAAAGAAAAATAACGTTTAACGAGAACAAGATAACAGATAAGTTTCTAGTTCGGTTAAAATTAACGTAAGTTAGAATCTCTTTAATACCGTTTTCGTTGTCCTCTGTTATATGTTGAGATTGAAAGAATTCCATGGCAGGCAACCCCTATTCCTCAAAAATAAATATGGTACTTACTCAGGTGGATTTTAATGATGTGCCAATATATGAGCAATACTCTAAGGAAACATCGCTATTAACTCAAGAATGCTTTGATTATCTCATAATTTCCTGGCGAAAGTAAGAGGAAACCTGTCTCACCGAGGATTTAATTGTAAGAAGCTTATCATATTCCCTACTCGACCAGGTCAAACCAACGCTTGCCCATTCAAATTATTATAGCCCCGCTGAGCGCGGAGCTATAACGGAATGAGTATAAAGCAATTCTTTTGAGATTATAAATTTTGGATCGGGACACTACTTACAATTTTTGCAAACCGTCTAATTTCAAATCGACGACCATGATTTGTATCACTTTTCTAGTATTTCTACCGACTTTATAGTAACTGGGTCGAGAGGTGAACTTACTTCACCTGATGAGTTGGGACCAACCCTGACACTGGCAATCTTCCCCACGACATCCATACCATCGTCTACCTGACCAAAAATCGTATAGGCGGGGTTTTGGTTTAAATTTGCAACGTCTGATCCTGAGCCGATAAAGAATTGACTGCCGTTCGTATTTGGTCCGGAATTAGCCATTGCTACAACTCCAGGTGCATAAGTATGTTTAGATGATAACTCATCAGCAAATTTATAACCTGGTCCACCCATGCCGGTTCCTTGGGGATCACCAGTTTGAATCATAAAGTTTTTAATCACGCGGTGAAATTTTAAGCCCTCATAAAAATGATTACGCGCCAAGAAGATAAAATTATTTACTGTTTTCGGTGTATCCTCTGGAAATAGCTTAATACTGATATCGCCAAGGTTTGTGTGTAGAATTGCGTGATAAGGTTTTGTCTGGTCAATTTGCATAGGTGGTGGCGAACTCCAAGTCTTGATTGGATTTGCTGTTTGATTTGGCTCCGTTGATTTAATCGGCTGGCTCTGCTGCCCTTGCGTTTGACCTGTTGTAGAGGGTGGTGATGTTACAGGTGCCTTGGTTGAACAACCTACAAGCGACACCATTAACAAGGTAATGAGCAACAAAAATACTTTTTTCATCTAGTACCTCCCATAATTAATATCCCATAATTTAATATTTCTTCTTCATCTCATAATTATCCTGCCTCTACAAAGATATTAGTTACATATTCAATGATCACGCTGCTGTTCAAGTACTTCCAGGAAAGCTTCAAATCGTCGAAGGCGAAGGCCTACACAACTTTTCTGGTTTATCAATTCAAGGCATCACAACATTCCATGATACTGAACAAGGTGCAAAACGAGGCAAGAATACCCTCTTTTCTTTCACGATAGATGGAGTACGCATTGTCCACTTGTGGGGGACCTCGGACACCTTCTTACCCCTGACCAGCTTGCAGAGCTTGGACAGGTTGACATCGCCTGTGTTCAAGTTGGCGGATTCTACACAATCAATGCAGAGCAAGCCTATCAGGTGGTACAGCAACTCAACCCCAAGATCGTTTTGCCCATGCACTATAAATTGGACGATACAATTCCTCTGCCGATTGAAGGGAACGATCGTTTTCTTGCATACTTTTCTCAGGTCAAAAGGGCAAAAGCTCTGGACATTTTTTCAGCTTCGTTACCTCAAACCCAGGAAGCCGTCGTGTTAGAATTATCTGCAGTTGGATAATATAATAAGCCCCCAAACGTACATCTTTGAAAATGCACGTTTGGGGGCTTATGGTTCTTATCACGCTATCAATTAACCAAGGCTGTCACCTATGGTCAGTTCGTAAGCGTTGTCTACTTGGTCCAACGTTTAATTGGTTGTACTATACAGTACTGTGAAGCTCTGAGCCGTTCCAAGGGTATACCCGCCATAATTTGCCGTTACAGTGTAAGTTTGGCCTACACTTAACGGAGCATTAAGAGTGTATGTCAGTCCTCCGTTTGAAGTTACTAGACTTGTAATAGTTATAGGATATCCCGAACTATTGAGAAGAGTAAAGTTGCTTGCAGTTAAACCATTCAGTGCTGAACTCAATCCCACTGTAACTCCTGCCGTCGTGGGGTTGCTTAAAGTCAACGTTTCACTGGTTGTACCATAAGGTACTGTGAAGCTCTGAGCCGTTCCAAGGGTATACCCGCCATAATTTGCCGTTACAGTGTAAGTTTGGCCTACACTTAACGGAGCATTAAGGGTGTACGTCAGTCCTCCGTTTGAAGTTACTAGACTTGTAATAGTTATAGGATATCCCGAACTATTGAGAAGAGTAAAGTTGCTTGCAGTTAAACCATTCAGTGCTGAACTCAATCCCACTGTAACTCCCGCCGTCGTGGGGTTGCTTACCGTAAACGGAATAACAGCCGGAGGTGTAACTACTGGAGTTGTGGCAGAACTTCCAAGAATATCATTGACCTGAGTAACTACCCAATCAGGTACACTAGCTGTTCCACCAAGTACGTTAACTTGCGGGGTACTGCCTGTATTACGAATGGTGATAAGATAGTCTTTAATCGATGGAGGCAACTGCTTGGATTTTGGATCAATCAACAAAATTGGTGCATTGCTTTGAGCTGCCAATGTACTTCCAGAAAGTGCATCGGCAAAGTCAAGACCATTGGCGAGATAAATTTGCGTTGGGTTAGGATAAAATTTAGTCAAGATTTGTGACAAGGTTTCAAATCGGTCCTGACCGCCAAACCGTTGTATTTGGGCGTTAGGAGCAGCACTTTGGAGCGCAGTTTGAATTGAATCCTGCAATACGCCCTTACCACCAACTATATAAATGTCAGTTGGTTGATCGGTAGAAACAAAATTTTGGGCTGTTTCCGATAATTGATTAGACCCACTCAAGAGAATAGGCCAACCTTTACTAGCGGAAAGCGAAGCGACACCTAAGGCATCAGGAAAGTCATTGCCACTAACGATGATAACAGGCGTTCCATGACTTACTGCGAGGTTATTGACGATGAGAGAGTCTGTTGCAAAACGATCCTTGCCTCCCATTCGATTCACCTGACACCCCTCATTATGTAACCATTGCTCAACTTTTTGGTCGATTACACCAACTCCGCCAACAATCGTGACAGTTCCTCCTGCTTTTATATGGTTTTTGATATAGTCCAAACTATCTTGTGAATCGTTCATGTCGGAGCCTACAAGGATGATCGATGCTTTAAGTTTTTTAGCCAGCGTACTAGCTGATAATGCATCAGGAAAACTATAAGCCGAAGCAATGACTACATTTTGCACTTGTTGTTCTGGAAATTCTTGCTGGGCTATAGCGGTAGATGTTTGGAATCGATTATTACCAGCGTACCGGTTGTAATGGGGCTTAGCCTGGGCGCTTCCTACCAAAGTAAAGATGAGTAGAGTACTTGTCATAGCCGCTGTGGTTAATTTTACCTTCTTTTTCAAATTATGCCCCTCCTAGATTTATTTTCATTAATAAATGGAAAATTATCGTCTCATAAAATGAATACGTCTGATACTTAGGTTTTAAGGGGGGGAATCAAATTTAGGAAATAAAAATGCAAGGAAATCTTATACCATTTCCTTGCATTTTATTTAGGCCATATTCTTCTTAATTACATTAATTACAAATACTCTTGAGATTTTAAAAAAACAATCATTCAGTGTTTCCGTTGTTGTCCCTCGTTCTTGTTACTTTTCTCTTCTACATCAAATCGCTCAGGGATTTTATAGCTATGGGATACATCATGCTTCGAATTTTCTGGAGTCGGTATCGGTGGTAAGATTGGAAAATTGACGTTATCATGCTCTTTTACCAGATCAGTCTCCTTATGTGCTGCATTGTTCTTGGCTTTATCCGAATCTTTAGCGTCCGCTTGACCGTTATTTTCTCCAATATCTTTTTCGCTATTTTTATCCTTGGATTGCCCTTCGCCTTTTTCAATCGCAGGATTATGCGGGACCTTGACTGGAGAGGATGGCAACTTATCAGGCATCGGTTTTCTTGTGCTCTCTTGCTTCGGTTTATCTATCGATCCAGAATCCTGCTTGGCAGACCCTGGGGATTGCGGTATACCAGATTCGAGTCCGGTTTTCTTCGAACGGATCTGCGCTTGAACCTGTGGGTTTTCAAGTAACCGCACTCGTTCTGAAGTATCTTTTAGTTTCTCTGGTTGCGTCACAACCCCTGCCTTTTGAGCAGTCTGCCAAAGTGCATATTCACCTAGTGTCAAATCTCCTTTTTGCGCAAGTGCACTCTCCTGAGAAGTCAGGGGGAAGACCGCAACCTGCGGGGTAAACCCTTCTTTCTCAACTGTCCCAGTAACCCATGTGATAATTTGATTCTCGTTAAGTTCTTTAGGCATTTGGTCTGAAGTTTTATCTGTCATCGGAGAATATCCCACCACTATCCAATGTTGCTCGGAGTTAAGAAATTTTTGATCATAAGCTCGGGTGACAATTTGTCCTAAGACCTCATCAATCGGTTTCCCTGTTAGATCAATCTGCTTCAGCATGTTCTTAGCATCCTCATTTTGCGTTTGGAACTTCAATAGGTGCCCTTGTGCATCAATCGTAAATTGCAAACTTGGATTAATATCGACCGAGAGTAAAGCTACCGCAGTTGGAGCTTGATATAGGTTCCACCCCAGGAGAGCCGTTATAACTAAAAGGAATAGTGCAGCAACCCCAGCCCATGCGCGTAACCCACTAAAATCCACTATCCCAGTTCGGATTTCAATTTCTTCGCCCACCTCAGCATTAAGTCGCCTATGAACTTGGCGAAAGGTGCCGTTCTTTCCGAGGACAGTGTAGTGTGATCCGAACTTTTCTAGAACCACGGCTTTCATTTTACTCATCCCACCCTCCCCCTTCCCGCGGGAGCACATATTCCCGTAAATAAACATAGTCATGTTGGTTAGCCATAAGTAAAGCGACCGCTAAGATATACCTTCGTCCCCGTTCTAAGACCTTTGGGTGAATTTGAGTTTTTAAAGCTAAAGCTTGCATGGGGACTTTTCCAGTTCGTTCAACCTGAGGCCATAGCTCAGTGTTAAAGGCTAATTCTCGAGCCGCACGGAGCAGTGTCTCACGGGAATCCCGATGTTTTGGCGAAACGGCAACTAAGTCCTGAAAAGTAAGCTTAAACGTTGCTAAGGCTTTAGCGAACTGTTGAATTTCTGCTGCCCGCTCGCAGCATTGTTCTTGCTCCTGAAATTCATCTAAACTAAGATGAATTTCGATTCCTCGTCCGATGTCCTCTTGGTCGAGAGAACTAGCCTGCCGCAGTTGTTGCTTGCGATGATAATCAATGAGCCGGCGTTTAATCAAAACTCGTGCATAGGCTAAAAATGGCACTCCTTTATCCACAATAAACACTTCTATCGCTTCATTGAAGGCGATCAACGCTTCCGATAATTCTTCATCTCGACCCCATTCAAGGGAACGAAAACACGCCTGGTTAGCCACATGACGAATAAACGTCTGAGATTCGGCCAAGAAATCCTCTCGGGCTTTCGAGTCCTCTTTCAAACACTGCCACGTCAATTGTTCTTCCCGTTCCGGCATGGTTTCCCTCCTCTTACCACCCAATACGATGGAGCTTATATTTTTCAGGGGGTCTTTCGCCCTAATACTCTTCCAATCACCAGATAATCCAAGTTTAAAGTTTTAATCGTCATCTTTGAAACTCAGCTTTATTCTGTTGAAATTACTAATTGTGGGTGGGTATCTGGAACGTTTCTTCATGGTCTCCTAACTATATCACCTAGCAATTCCACATACCCTTCGGTGCCATTAACTCGAATATAAGATCCATCCTTAATAATCTCAGTTGCCTTATCAATGCCCACAACAGCTGGGATACCATATTCACGAGCGATCACCGAACCGTGCGTCATCATTCCTCCAATTTCAGTAATCAGTCCTATGGCTGAGTTAAACAGAGGTGTCCAGCCTGGATCCGTATAGGGTGCAACCAGAATTTCGCCGGGATTAAGTTTAGCCTCCTCAAGCCTGAGCACTACCCTGGCAATTCCTTCTACGGTTCCTGCCGAAACTGGTGTTCCTACGAGCGCACCATTAGGTGCTTGAATATCACGCAGTTTACCTGTTATGATTTCTCCTTCACTGGTCATGACTCGGGGAGGGGTTAGCTTTTGATTACGTTCAAATTGTTTTTTTCTTGCTTTAATAAATTCTATAATATTATGAGAACGGTTCTCTTCCAACGTAATTAGTTCTTCCAGCGTAAAGTAAAATACATCATGTTCCTGAGATAGAATTCCCTTTTTAGTAAATCTATGCGCCTCTTCTAAAATAGCACGTTTATATATATCCAAAAGTTTGACCAAGATAAATTTGTGATGCTCGCGCATTCCCATAAGATTCCGGTATAGCTTAATTAACCGAGAAATTCTTCTCCCTTCAATCAAACCAAACTGCGAGAGAATCTCTTTTGCCGCATGTTCTGCCTCAGCTTCACCTTGTTTGAAGTGTTCCCTGCGTTCTCCAGCAGCCGAAGTGTGGATATTGCTAATAATAGAGGATACAAGCTGTGTAGGATCTTCATTCCATCTCGGTTTTGTAATATCAATTTCCCCAGAGCAACGCATACCATATTGTTTTAGGAATACTTCTAACTCCCGCGTAAATTCTACTCCACCGCGGACCTTAAGAAGTTCCTCATAAAAAGTTTTTTGATCAGCTTTTATTAGATAATCGATTACTTCAGGAGATTTTCTAATAGTATCAGCAAGATCCCCCAACTTTAGACCGAGTTCGGTTGTGATATTACCTGGTAAAGATTTATTCAATTGGCTTAATAAATAAGCAGTTCGCTTATCTCCCATCCGCTTTTTTAGTCTATTTTCAAGGGAATTGGCTGCTAAAACTCCTGTGATCAAAAAAACAACAATTTTTGCTAGCACATTAGGTATCATAGTTTCCATACTATTCTGGATCCGACGCAGCTTGTCCGTTCCTAAAGCCCCAAAAATAGTTTCCTCATTTTCCGTTACAATTCTTTCCATGATCAACTCAACTTGAGTTTTAGCTTTGCTTGGGTCTTTAATAAGTAAGTTGCTTATGACTTTAAGACCAATAGGAATAATTATCGGGCCTATTTTCCCTATAATCCTAAAAAATTCCATTTTAGAAGTTGTTGAATTACGAAATTCCACACGTTCAATTACTTGAGAAATTGCTGAGGCCATTAGTTCATCCATACTATTAATTACTCGCAGGAACTTCTTCTGAACAGATTTTAAGGAAAGAGGTCCTGTAAGATCAGCATACACCCTTCCACCTACTTCGAGTATTATGTTATTTTTTGAGGGCGCTGACTTTTTATTTAAAAACTTGAGCAGGTTTTGAAAAAGCGATATGGCTAAAGGTTTCATCGCATCCGTCATCATTTGCTGATGACCAAGGGAAAGAAACACGTGCAATTTATCGTCTGAAACATTTGGCAATGGATATAAGGATGTTATCGGGCGACTTTGAAGAATATAAAATTCCGCATCGACTAAACCCCATTCAATGTCTTGTTCTGAACCGTAGTAGGCTTCGATTTTCTGTCCCAGCTTTGCCAATTGAATAATCCTATCATTCGGCAGTGCTTGTAATTCTTGTTCTTCAGGAGGGAGATCTTTGGTGAGTGTTCCACCTTCAGGAACAGAATATATCGCTATTTTTTTCTTTGAGATCTGTTTTTTGAGGATTTCCCCAGAACGAACTTGATATAAATCGGCTGTAACTAACCCAGATACCAGAGCTTCACCTAGGCCAAAACTTGCGTCGATGGACACTGTTTTCCTACGACCTGTAACAGGGTCAGCCGTAAACATGATACCGGATACTTCTGGAAAGACCATCTGCTGAACTACGACTGAGAGAAAAACACACCGATGGTTAAATCCGTTTTTGGCCCGATATAAAATAGCCCTGTCCGTGAATAATGAAGCCCAGCAATTTTGTACTGTTTTAAGAAGCTGATCCTGCCCACGCACATTCAAGAAAGTATCTTGTTGCCCCGCAAATGAAGCAGTCGGAAGATCCTCAGCCGTTGCACTGGATCGTACCGCATAAGCTTTTTCTTCTCCTGTTACTCTCCACGCTTCTAAAATGCTCGATTTTATATCGTCAGGCATGATGATGTCTTCTATCTGCTTACGGATTTGCTGACCCAATATCTTGATTTGTTCCAAATTATTATGACTTACCCGTTCAAGCAAATCGAATAATTTATTCATGTCGTTACTTGTATTAATAAAAGTTCGATAAGCCCAGGTTGTAACGCAAAAACCATCAGGAACATGAAAACCTGCCTTTGTCATCTCACCAAGGTTAGCGCCTTTCCCTCCAACATTAGGCAGAGATGATTTGTCAATTTCATTAAAGTACAGTACATATGTCTCCATGTAAATTCCCACCTCTTTCATCTTCATTTTCTTATTATAATAGAATTTTCATACCACCCTGTGAACTGGCAGGTTTAGTGGGATTTACACACAACAAATAATTATTGAGAAAAAGTTTTATAAAAAAACTTTACACCCCTGTTGTGATATGGGATGTAAAGTTATACTTCAGCTCTGATATTCTAATTTTACCCTTAGGAATTGTTATCTTTGGATACACTCGATAAGCTCTCTTGCCACATATTCCGCATCATCAACGGACAGCTTCGAATAAAGCGGTAATGAAATTTCATTCGCATACTGGGCATGCGAATTTGGATAATCTTCAAGTCTATAACCGAGGTTCCTATAAAGCGTAAACATTGGCAGCGGCATGAAGTGCACATTTGTGGCAATATCTTTTTCGCCCATCCTTTGTATCACACGATCCCTCTGTTCTTCACTGAAATCCTTCAGTCTTAAGGTATATAAGTGATAGCACGTTTCTGCTTCATCATTTTTGTCAAAGGGAAGTATCGCCCATTCTTTCGTACCAAGTATATTACTATAAATTTTATGGAGTTCCGCTCTTTTTCTCAACATTTCTTCATACCGTCGAAGTTGAACACGTCCTATTGCTGCCATAATGTCAGTCATATTACTTTTGTAGCCATCAGTTAAGATATCATATTTCCAAGCTCCCGCTTCCATCTTGGCGAAGGCATCCTTATTTTGGCCATGTAACGAAGTATATTTAAATTCCTTATATAAGTCTTCTTTGCCATGAAAACTGTTGTTGTTATAAGTAATTGCTCCACCTTCTGCCGTTGTCAGGTTCTTTATGGCATGAAACGAAAAAACATGGAAATCCATTTGCCCGCCAACCTTCTGTCCCTTATACATCGCTCCAAAAGAGTGTGCGGAGTCAGAAATCAGAGTAATATCCTCACGATTTTTCGCCTTCACAACGTTTCTTATCAAATCATAGTTAACCGGCACTCCCGCAATGTCAACCGTCATAATTGCTTTAGTTTTCGGCGTGATTGCCTCATAAATCTTTTGTTCATCGATTGAAAAGCTATCTTTCTTAACATCCACAAACGTTGGCATTATTCCTCTATGGACAAGTACATTGGAGGTAGCAGCATAGGTGTAAGGCGTCGTTATTACTTCATCATTCTTGCCTATCCCCAAAACCTTTAAAATGAGCTCTAAACCTGCCGTTGCACTATTTAAGGTAACCGCTTGCTGAGTACCACAGTAATTGGCAAGCTCTTGCTCAAATCGAGCAGAATTTGGACCCGTTGTAATCCATCCGGACCTTAATACTTCTGAAACTGCATCAATTTCTTCTTCAGTTATATCCGGTGGCGAAAAGGGTATTTTTTTAATAACCATCATCAAGTTCCTTTCTTTTGCAAAGATACGAAAACCAACTATAGGACTCATAGTTCAGTTTTTATAAAAAGATTTAATCGTTTCGCATACAAACTCCACTTCCTCCATCGTCATTTCAGGATAGATTGGAAGCGCAATGATCTTATTTGCTACCCTCTCCGCAATAGGAAAATCTCCTTTTTTATACCCTAGATCTCGAAAACACATCTGTAAGTGAAGCGGACGAGGATAATAAATACTATACCCTATTTCATTCTTAGCTAAGTGTTCTGCCAATTTATCCCTATTTTCTGCCAATAGGTTAAACACATAGTAAACTTGCTGCTGCTCTCCTTTAACTTTAGGGAGCCTTATATTTTTACAATCACTTAATCTTTCAATATATTGCTTCGCAATCTCTCCTCTCTTGCTTATTGCGCCATCAATATACTTCAATTTAACCAATAATATCGCCGCCTGGAGTGTATCCAAGCGCGAATTATAACCGACATACTCATAATGGTATTTTTTTGAAGCACCATGTACCCGATAATATTTTACTTTTTGAGCAAGTTTTTCATCATTAGTAATAATCATTCCACCGTCACCATAACCCCCAAGGGTTTTGGTTGGAAAAAAAGAAAACACTCCCAAGTCACCGATCGATCCAGAATGTTTATAGTGTCTGCCATTTCCCTTCCATCTCATACCAAAGGCTTCAGCCGCGTCTTCAAGCACCTTTAGTTGATGGTTACCTGCGATATCCATTATTCTATCCATGTCAACCATCTGATCAAACAAGTGTATAGGAAGTATCCCTATCGTATTTGCATTTACATTTTCTTCAATCTTGTTGACATCAATTGCAAATGTTTCTTCATCGATATCCACAAAAACCGGACGACCTTTATGCTTTGTGATGCAAGAGGTAGAGGCAAGAAACGTAAATGGAGAAGTTATTACCTCCCTTCCATCCTTAAAACCAAGAATATCTGACGCTATGGTCAGCGCGTCCGTTCCTGAGGCTACCCCAATAGCAAATTTCGCATGGGTATACTCTTGGATTGCGTTCTCGAGTTGACCGACTTGTTCGCCAAGTATAAAATTCCCCCGCTCCAGGACATCCTGAATCGCACGATTAAATTCGTCCTTTTTCTCTGAGAATTCCCTTTGCGACGTATAAAAACTCACTTTCATAATTCGTCTAACCTTCTTTTCATTTAATTTTCTTTGGCTATTAAAACTTTGACACCCAGCTGTTGTATTTTCTTAATTTCTTCATCCGGTGCTTCCCAATCCGTTATAAGAACATCCAACGTCTCCAACTCAATCGTCTTAGCAAAAAATTCAGACCCTACTTTGTCAAAATTTGCAAGGCATATTTTTCGATGAGAGACTTCTGCTACGGCCCTTTGAAAGATAGCTCCTTCCGGAGTTGAGCTACTCAGTCCATGTTTGGCAGAAATTCCTCCACCAGTCAAAAAAGCCGTGTCTATTCGTAGCGTTCTTATAAATTCAGTCGCCAAAGGATCAACGATCCCTTCCTCACTTTTAACTTTTCCACATACAATGTACGTTTCAATATTACTGTAATTTTTAAGTTTTTCTGCAATAATGAGTGAATTTGTAATTATAGTATAGTCCCGATCGTCTGGCAGATATTTCAATAAAACATAGTGAATACTTGCCCCACCTATAAATAAAGTATCACCCTGCTCAATGAATGATGCAGCAAGCTTAGCCACCGCATTTTGATGTTCCGTTCCCTCGCTGTACCTAATTCGATCACCGATTGGAACCCTTCGGACCTTTGATAAAGGCACGGCGCCTCCATGTGTTCTTTTGAGAAGACCGTCCTCTTCCATAGTTGTAAGGTCTCTACGAATGGTATCAATGGAAACCTGAAATTCTTCCGCAAGTTCTTTTGCTAATACCCTTCCTAAGGATTTTACCTCGCAAAGGATTTGCTCGCGCCGTTCTTCAGCAAACATACTTCTAACTCCTTCGGTATTGTCCATGAGTATAATATCACTTTCTTGCAGTTTTGTTAAGTATATATTGCTCCTTTATGCTGCTTTGTACTGTTGCAACTCTCAACCATGATCTTTCCCGATCTAAAGCCGGACCCCTATCATAGGGTCAAAATAACTTTGCTGGGGTTTATTTATTTTCAATGCGCCTGGTTTAATACCCCCGACTTCCAGTCGGGACAGCTTCTAGCGTGGAGCAAGTAGTAGCAGTCTGTTAAACTATATTAAAGGGGTGACAGCTGCTATGGTAGATTACAAAAAAGGAAGCCA
>JARLHV010000170.1 GCA_031292055.1 Desulfosporosinus sp. | reverse complement strand
TTGCTTTCAGCAATAGGTCTTTCAGAAGACTTAAGTCTTTATAAGGACTTCCAGTCCGCACTTTTTAAACGGCTTCAGCCGTAATCGCGACTTCCAGTCGCAATCGTGAACCCCTGTACTTCAGTGCAGGGTCGTTCAGTCGGACCTCGGGTATCGAGCCTCGATATAGTATGTATTTGCAGAATAATGGTATCCTAGGGATAACGTTTTAGGGGATTTAGAAGGGGGAGCTCGTTCGTTGCGTATACTTTTTATTGGGGATATTGTGGGTAAGCCTGGAAGGGAAGCGGTTAAACGTTTTTTGAAACCACTTCAGGAGGAATATAACGTCGATGTAACCATTGCTAATGCTGAGAATGCTGCGGCTGGAAAAGGATTAACCAAAGAGATTGCTGAGGAACTTTATAAATATGGAATTCAATTTTTGACGATGGGAAATCATGTTTGGGATCAAAGAGAAATTATGACGTTTATCGATCATGAGCCCAGACTTATTCGTCCAGCGAATTATCCAGCTGGAGCACCAGGACAAGGCTATGGATTTATACGAGTGCTGGGGAGGAAAATTGGTGTCCTTAATCTTTCAGGTCGTATATTCTTACCGCCATTGGAGGACCCCTTTAGTGGCGCCATACGCTGGATTAATCAGATAAAACAAGAGACTCCTATTATCATTCTTGATTTTCATGCCGAGGCAACTTCGGAGAAAGTTGCGTTGGGCTGGTTTCTCGATGGCAAAGTCAGCGCTGTCGTGGGCACCCATACCCACATACAGACAGCGGATGCCCGCGTGCTTCCTCAGGGGACAGCGTATATTACCGATGTCGGCATGACCGGACCACGAGATTCTGTCTTAGGAGTAAAAAAAGAAATTATTATTAATCGCTTTTTGACCCAGTTACCCGCCAAGTTCGAGTTAGCTGGTGGTCCGATCCAGATCAATGCCGTAATCTTAGACATCGATGACGAATCCGGAAAAGCTCGGCAAATTGAGGGGATTCAACAGTTTGCTGAGGTATAAATCAAAAGCGTTAGCTACGAGACGCGAATAGTATCTCAGTAGGTTTAAATTGCGCTGTTGTCTTAGGTTTTGTTAAAATTTGAAAACTCTTTGGAGTAAAAGAGGATTTCGCCTGCCTGTTCTCGAATACATATATTCAAAGTTGTGGCAATACTTGTAAACGAATTCGAGCAGGAGGATGTATCTATGGATGTTTTAAAGGTTTCAGCAAAATCAAGTCCGAACGCCGTTGCAGGAGCGCTCGCAGGGGTTCTACGGGAAAGCGGTGGCGCTGAGCTACAAGCTATTGGAGCTGGAGCTCTCAACCAAGCTGTAAAAGCTGTAGCAATTGCTCGTGGCTTTGTGGCTCCGAGTGGCGTCGATCTGATCTGTATTCCGGCCTTTACAGACGTCATAATTGACGGTGAAGAGAGAACAGCTATTAAATTAATTGTACAGCCACGTTAAGCGTCATTTGAGTGGCACCTGCTTGCTATCTTTCATAGCAAGCAGGTGCTTTATTATGTGGTTTAAGAGGAGGGGTTTGTTGTATGGATAATCCCTATATTGTTGATGGGCATTGCGATAGTTTAATCCATTTTGTAAACGGCGAAAGGACACTTCAAAATCCAGCCGAGGGAGGTCATTGGGATACTCAAAGAGCTCGGATTGCAGGCGTAGCTCTTCAATTTATGGCTGCTTTTATTGAAACAAAGTATAAGCCGTCAATGGCTATATGGCGTGGCCTACAACTAATCGAAGGTGCTCATCGCTTTATCGCGGATCATTCGGACCAAGTATTCCTTGTTCAGGAGAAACTTGACCTGGAACACATACCAGATCCAACTCGTATTGGTATTTTGTTAAGTGTCGAGGGTGGAGAAATCTTGGGAGAAACTAGCTTTATGTTGGATATTATTTTTAAACTAGGTGTTAGGGCTTTAGGCCTAACCTGGAATCAACGTAATGCCTTGGCCGATGGGGTTGGCGAAGAGGATACGCATAGCAGATTAACCAAGTTAGGGCAGGAAGTTATTTTGCGTATGAATAAACTTGGGATGCTCATCGATGTTTCCCATCTCAATGAAGCTGGATTTTGGCATGTCTTAGAACTTTCCAAGGATCCTATCGTTGCTTCCCACTCTTGTGCGAAGGCGCTATGTGCTCATCCTCGGAATCTAACCGATCAACAATTGCGTGCTCTGGCAAGACAAAACGGAGTGGTCGGCGTGAACTTTTATCCTCGTTTTTTGCAAGAAACTGGCCAAGTGACGCGAGAGGATGTGGTACGTCATATTTGTCATATTGCAGAGGTGGCGGGGGTAGAAACGGTCGGCTTAGGTTCAGACTTTGATGGGATTAGTGAAGTTCCTGAAGGACTGGAGCATGTCGCTGACGATAGCTACCTACTTGATGACTTAATAAAGAAAGGGTTTTCAACTCGAGAGATTGAGCAGATTATGGGTCGCAATTTTATGCGTGTCTTGTCGGCTGTGTTAAAATAAGATTATAAATATCCTTAGAAAAGGGGTTACAGCGTGGATTCAGCATATACCCTGTGCGAAGCAGATTTGCACTGTCACACAACAGCGTCCGACGGATTGCTCACACCAACAGAACTTGTTTTCTTGGCAGCAGAATTAGGTCTAAAAGGGATTGGTATTACTGATCATGATACGATCCAGGGCTGGCAAGAAGCAGAGGAGGCAGGGAAAAAATATCAGATCCAGATACTTAGGGGGATTGAGATTAGTACGGAGTGGCAAGGGAAAGAGGTTCATATCCTTGGCTACGAAGTAAATGGTTCATCTGATCACTTTAACGAAAGGTTAAGGGATTTGCGTCGTGCCCGTGAACAACGCATGCTGAAAATATTGGCTCGTTTGGAAGCCCAAGGAATCCACATCTGCGTTGCCGAAGTTCAACGGTTTGCTCAAGGAGAATCCATCGGACGTCCGCATGTCGCCCATGCTCTCATGGAGCGGGGAATTGTAAGCAGTATCGAGGAAGGGTTTGAATATTACATCGGAAAGGGGGCATCGGCTTATGTTCCCCGCTATCAACTGACCCCAGAGGAGGGCATTGAGTTAGTGCGAGCAGCTTGCGGAGTGGCGGTCCTTGCCCATCCCGGTGTCCGGCATTTAGAAGCAGGGATTCCAGCTTGGGTTAAAGCTGGTCTTCAAGGTATTGAAGTAGTACATTCTGATCATAAACCGGAAGATGAAAAGCTGTTCCGTGCCATTGCGCAGGAATATCATTTGCTTACAACGGGGGGGTCGGATTTTCATGGGGAAGTGCGTAAGCCTGGCGTGAAGCTCGGACGTTGGGGAGTATCTCTTGATGTAATTCAACAAATTCTGAATTTAGCTCAGCACAATTAGTAGAGAGATATAGTATGAGTCTTTTAGAGGGCAAGGGTTAAAATGCGATCTTCCGGCATAGAATATTAGTGTAGTTAGAGCCGGGGGGGAAAGTCATTGGATGCCATGGATGAATTAAAATTACTAAGGGCGCGTGTAGGGGAACTGGAGCAGCGTGTTGAACATTTAAGAGTAAGCCGTCGAGTGCTTATGAACCTGTTAGAAAAAGTTGAAAGAGAAAAGGTAGTCTTAGTTCACCGCCTTGAAAAAGAAAACCTGCGCTTACAACGAGATAACAAACGATTTGCAAGGTGGATTTTTTCCAAGAACAGAGAAATCGTAGAACTTCAGGAAAAGATGGAAACCTCCTGATAAAAAGCATGAGTCTACGCTTGGGCGACTCATGCTTTTTCAATGCGTATTATCCGCTCTTGCTAAAATACGTCCTAACTTTGTTTTAGGAGCATGATGCTCGCGGATTAAAAGACAAATTTCAGGGTTTAGGCCTGCTTTTTCAGCCAGACATCCGCCCCAAGTGGCGTGTTGAGTGGAGATCTTTAAGGGTAAGGCAAAAATGGTGTGGCTATTCTCAAGGCACGACCAGAGGGGCTGGGGCATTTTCTGCATTAGAACAATAAATACTCGCTGCCAGAGGCGAATTGAGACGATGGATTTCCCACAATCATGGAGGAGTGCTGCAGCGAGAAGGTTTTGCAAGTCGGAGTAAGACAAAGCGCGGTTATTATTGAAGATGCTTTTGGCCACATCGAGTGCGTGGCGCTGTTCTGTCCGCGACTGCTTAAGAAAGAGTGCATAGGCCTCAGGGGATAAGGTATTCCTTGTCCATTTGATTTCCAAACAATTAATGTGAGGAAAGAATGCATGAGTGAATTGGTGTACACGGTAGAACATGTCTTGCCTCCTTATTCCCTTATCATAGTGAACGAAATCTTAGTTTTCAAGTATTATGAAATATTCTTTTAACCTATCCTTATGCTTTTATATCTGTTATACTTATTGGAAAACTATTATGAAGGGAGCCAATCATGCCGTTCAATCGCATTATCAAAGAAGCAGCACTTACATTCGATGATGTTCTCCTTGTTCCCGCTAAATCAGGGGTTCTTCCTCGAGATGTGGATGTCAGCACATATTTAACAAAAAAGATTATACTCAATGTTCCGCTCATGAGTGCCAGTATGGACACAGTCACAGATTCTCGTATGGCGATTTCCGTAGCGAGGGAAGGCGGAATAGGGATTATTCATAAAAATATGAGCATCGAACAGCAAGCACTGGAAGTCGATAAGGTTAAACGATCGGAACATGGGGTTATTACCGATCCTATCTTTTTACATCCTAACGACAAAATAATAGAAGCATTAAAACTCATGGAACGTTATCGAATCTCTGGGGTTCCTATTACCGTCGAAGGAAAATTTGTCGGGATATTGACAAACAGAGATCTGCGCTTTGAGAAAAATTATGAACGTATGATTTCAGAGGTAATGACCAAGACTAATTTGGTGACAGCTCCCGTAGGGACGACCCTTGAACATGCTAAAGAAATATTAGGCCAGCATAAGATAGAAAAGTTACCCATTGTTGATTCAGAAGGAATACTTAAAGGACTTATCACCATTAAAGATATTGAAAAAACACGGCAGTATCCGAATTCGGCCAAAGATGAATCCGGTCGCTTACGGGTAGGTGCTGCGATTGGTGTCACTTCAGATGTCTTACAACGTGCTGAGGCATTAATTAAAGCCGGCGTTGATGTTATTTCGCTGGATACGGCACATGGACACTCCCAAGGGGTTATCGAAACGGTGATGGCGTTAAAAAAGCGTTTTCCAGAGACACAGCTCATTGCGGGCAACGTTGCAACGGCAGAAGGAACCCGTGAATTGATTGAAGCGGGTGCTGACGCAATTAAAGTTGGGATTGGACCGGGATCAATTTGTACGACGCGTGTCGTTGCGGGAATCGGAGTTCCTCAAATTACGGCTGTCATGAATTGTGCCGAAGAAGCAGAAAAATATGGAATTCCAATTATTGCCGATGGAGGCATAAAGTTCTCGGGTGATATAGTAAAAGCCTTAGCAGCTGGTGCTCGAGTCATCATGATCGGAAGTCTCTTCGCTGGGACAGAAGAGAGCCCCGGTGAAATAGAAATTTACCAAGGACGAAGTTTTAAAGTGTATCGAGGGATGGGGTCAATTGGTGCGATGAAGGCAGGAAGTCGAGATCGCTATTTCCAAGAAAAGGACCAGAAACTTGTTCCGGAGGGCATTGAAGGTCGCGTTCCTTTTAAAGGACCCGTTTCTGATACCATCTATCAAATGATCGGGGGCTTGCGTGCTGGGATGGGGTATTGCGGAACTCCCAACATTGAGGCGTTGAGAACACAAACACGCTTCATTCGCATCACAGCTGCCGGACTTCGCGAAAGCCATCCCCACGATGTGACGATTACCAAGGAAGCGCCCAACTACAGCTAACGTGCAATATTTGACATTCAAACTAAGAATCATAACGAGTGGAATAGGAGAGAGTCTAACTCTCTCCTATTCTAATTAGGAGGTACTCATGAAGTCTGCTTTTTGGCGCTATTTTCTTATATTAGGCTTGCTCTTCATTTTTTGGAATGAGTTTTTTATTGCAGATAGCCTGCCCAATCAACTCACTTTTAATTTTGCCCTATTCTATCCACTTGGTTTTTTAGTAGGGTACCGTCCCCGGCTTGAGAATTTGCGGTCTGCCTACTGCGCGGCCTTTTTATTTAATTTAGCATCCTATTTGGTGGCAGGTATTTTAGGAATTCCAATTGAAAGCTGGACAATAGTCGCTTTAGATTTTATGAGCCTCGTCATTTTTGTTAAGCTTGGAACGATTATGGGGCACCGTGCTTTATCTAAGCAAGACTAGTAAAGCAGCAGGGTGCATAAGTAGGGCAGATGAGCATTTGAATTCCTTGCGCCATGTGGTATAGTTAAACTATCTTTTTTGATGGAGGGTGAAAAGTGACAGTTCTACATGCATTGATCTTAGGAGTCGTACAAGGATTGGGAGAATTTCTGCCCATTTCCAGTTCAGCACATCTTGTACTTATTCCATGGCTTTTTGGCTGGAAAGATTCAGGGCTAGACTTGACATTTGACGTTGCGCTTCACATGGGTACGCTTTTAGCGGTGATCCTGTATTTCTGGAGGGATTGGGTCAGATTAATTAAAGCAGCCCTGCGGCGACAAGCATCAGATGATAAGCGTATTTTCTGGTACTTAGTTGTGGCAACTATTCCCGGAGGATTGTTTGGTCTTGCCTTGGAGAAACAGGCGGAGAATACTTTTCGTAATCCTTTGCTGATTGGAATTATGATGATTGTTATGGGGATCTTGCTGTATTTAGCAGATAAAAAACGTCAACTGCGCAGAATGGATACGATGACTATGGCGGATGCGATTTGGATTGGGCTTTCCCAGGCCTTGGCAATTATTCCTGGGGTATCTCGTTCTGGCAGTACAATGACAACTGCTCGTTTTTTAGATTTAACTCGGGAAGATGCTGCCCGCTTTTCATTCCTCATGTCTACGCCGATTATTTTGGGCGCAGGAGTTCTAAAACTTCGGCATTTGACAATGGCTGCCATTGATTTGCCTTTTTCAGTCGGCGTTATTTCAGCGTTTGTTGTTGGTATTTTAAGTATTTCCTTTTTATTACGGTATTTAAAAACGAGTAATTTCGGCCTGTTTGTAGGCTATCGTTTTCTGATTGGGATTATTGTGATCGGGTTTGTGTTAGCAGGACATTAAAAAGTTTATCATATTAGGTTTAGGCTAGCGTTAAATAGATAGAGTTTGTTCATATCCCTCCGTTGTTCACCATAAGGTAACAACGGAGGGATTTCTAATGCAAAAACGAAATACGCCAAGGAGCTTAGGACTTTGGATGGGACAGCTGCCCGCCGGTCTCTTCAATGATATTACGGATGTTCCGGGAGTAAAGGTGGGAAATGTATCCTTAATTCAGGGTGGTGGACGGTTAATTCCAGGCAGGGGACCTGTTCGAACGGGTGTGACGGCGATCCTACCTCGTCCTGTTAACCTTTATCGTCAACCGTGTCGGGCAGGGATTGAAGTTTTTAATGGGTATGGGAAGTCTATTGGCGTTCCTTTCCTGCAAGAGATGGGAATCCTGAATTGTCCGATATTATTGACGAATACACTCAGTGTCAACGACGTGGCTAACGGTGTTATCACCTATCTATTACAGCAAAATCCAGAGATCGGGAACGATAACCGGACACCTAATCTTGTGGTTATGGAATGCGATGATTCTTACCTCAATGATATTCGCGGGCGTCATGTTAAGGAGCAGCATGCTCTACTTGCTCTGCAACGCGCATCAGAAGGTCCAATTGAGCAAGGAAACGTTGGGGCTGGAGTTGGAATGTCTTGTTTTCAAATGAAAGGTGGAATTGGAAGCGCTTCCCGTCTCGTGCGAGATCAGAGTGGGGTTAGCTATGTTGTTGGAATGCTTGCCTTGGCTAATTTTGGTCTCTTGCGTGATTTTCTCTTTTCTGGTGTTCCGGTGGGGCAATTGCTTTCTCTGCCCGGAGTAGGGCAGATTCCGGGTTCTCTGATTCTTGTAGGGATGACAAATGCGCCCTTATCACGGTGGCAACTAAAACAACTTGCGCGGCGCGCTAGTTTGGGGATGGGACGAACTGGTTCGATCACAATGACCGGAAGTGGAGATTTTTGCTTGATGGTCAGCACTTATTCGGGCGAACACAATGTATATTTATCCGACTGGGAATTGGATGAATTCTTCAGAGCCGTGGTTGAAGCAAGTGCTGAAAGTATTTGGAACGCTTTATTTTTGGCTCATACTATGGACGGACGTGATGGACACGTCCGTCATGCTCTGCCCATTGAGGAAACGTTGCAAATTGTGCGAAGATAAAGGCAACAATAACTGCTAGTTTTATTTAAATGTGTCATGATCCTCACTCTTAGCGCGTAAACATGTTTATGGAGAAAAGCTAAGGGAGGTTCATCGTGAGTATCACCTGGAACATGATCTGGGAAGCTCATTCTGATGTGTTTATTGCTCAGAACTGGCTGGAATGCCCAGAGGACAAAAAGAAGGCAAACCGTCTTCCCCTGCAGTTTACCTATTTTATGGGCGGTGAGACGACTTTAAGAGTTGGCATTATTGCCAGTTCTTCTATTATACGCGAAGAGGAATTCTTTCTGGCCGGTATATTATGGGGAAATCGGCTCAGTAATGGCGCTAAGACTGTGATCTATTTTGTAGCTCCTGATTTTTCGGCAGCCTTTTTGAATGGAGTCTCTAAAATTGGAGGGATTATTTCCGCAAGAGCAGTTTATTGGCGTGAAAAACTTACGCCTAGCTTATACCTTATTCCGGAGGAGCAGATAAGCAGTCGTTCACGTTACGCTCTGGGAGAAAAACGCCCCGATTGGAAACGCTGGGGACAAGGGCTGAATCCGGTCGCTCAGCAACAACTTGCCACAGTAAACACTTTTTTTGATGATTTGGCTTGTCGACGGGTCCATAGAGAAATGAAACCACAGCACATTGCCTTCCTGTGGGGGAACTTTGAGATTGCTGAGGTACGTCGTAAAGGTAAAAAATTTGAATTAAGTAGCAAAGTAAAGTGGCTCAAGAATAACGAACAGATCATAAAGTGGCAAAAACAGGGGTGGGTGGATGCTTCTGACTCGCTAAATATGGAATTTTGTACGGCCATTTTGAGTATACTTGACTACCTGGAATCCCTTGAGAAAGCAGGTAAACTCCGCTCTCAAGATCTGCTTGCTTTATGGCTTCGGCAGGGAAGTGGAATTTTACAATCTCTCTGGGGAAGTCCTTGGCCTTGGCCATGGCAGCCTAAAGAGCGTGGCGAAAATTCAGTGCTTGAACTGGAACAATGGTACTATTTTCAAGGCAATGGGCAGTTAAGTGTCGTATGCCCGATTTTTGAAAAGCCGCTCGCTAAAGCCGCTCGAAGTATTTTATTGACAGGTGTACTGGAAAGAAGCTCGCTTTTAGTCCAGGCTAAAGATGAGCAGGGGAATCCGTTAGTATGGGACGGGCAAGTACATTGGCTTACAACCCTCGGCATGGAGGAGGAGATTCGCCGTTGGTACTGTTGGTTAAAAGACGTGGATAAATTTCCGATCTGGACGTTACCAGAAAACTGGCGGGACAAAGGTATATATGAGCTTAACTGTCAAAATACGCTGATGATTCCTCTACGCCTGCAGAAAGACTACTCGTAAAATTTGCTAAACAGGGCAAGTCAATCAGCACTTCAGCGCCACAAGAGGGTGCGGAAAAGTGAAGTTTGCCATGGTGAGCGAGGACAATTTTGTGGGCAATGGTTAACCCCAGTCCGGTACCTTCATCTTGGGTAGTGAAAAATGGGTCAAGAACACGCTGGCGTAAGTTTTCCGGAATACCAGGGCCGTTATCGATAACGCTTATCCTTACGTGGGTTTCGCATTCTGTTATTCGGATAATAACCTTTCCTCCTGTGGGGGAGGCTTCAAACGCGTTATTAAGAAGAGATAGAAGCGCTTGAGAAAGTTGCTCGCGGTCGCCTAGGACATAGACTGAATGGGCGGAGAGGTCAAGAACAAGGGGAACGCCCTGCATAAGGCAAATGGGTTGAATCATTTTCGTCAGGGCTTGAATGGTTGCGGTCATGTTGACGGGTTCCATTTGAGGCGCGGAGGGACTTGTTACCAGTACAAATCGCTTGAGCATTTGTTCAATCGAATGGATCTCATCGAGCATAAGTTGCTGGTAAGGCCGAAAATGCTCAGGCCATTGTTCAGGCGTAATAAGTTGCATAAAGCCTTTGATGGTCGTCAGCGGGTTGCGAATTTCATGGGCTAAACCCGCTGAGACTTGACCGATAATGGAAAGTTTAGCAGCTTGCAAATAGGCTTCTGAGCTTTTTTTTTCTTCGCTGATATCGTGAATTGTCAAAAGTGTTCCCGATGGTAAATCGTGGTTCAGTAAAGGTCGGGTTCGAAAGCGCAGGTATTTTGTGTCTTTCTGAGTTTTCCAGATGAATTCACCCATCTCCGGTAGGTTGGCAGGCTGAAAATCTTGCAAGATACCTAATACTTCGGATATAGGTTGGCCGATTAAAAAGGATTCGGATAATGCTAAAAGAAGTGACGCTTGAGGATTTGATTCTATAATGGACCCTGTATTGTCTAATAAGATAATCGCTTCGCTAGTATAGTCGACAGTATGTAATAAGGGAGGATTCTGCCGAAGCAACCCACGCATTGTTTTGATGTGACATTGATGAAGTCGGCGTTCTTGTGTTTTCTTGCGGACAGAGAGCAAGATTATCTCCGACAGAAAGAGGAGATCAACTAGAAGCCAGGGAGTTATAGGGCCACTAAAATATACTTGCGTCATAACTACAAGCATAGTAACGGATAGGACCCAGACCTTGCCCCAAGTGCTTTGCCAGAGTTTAAACCTGAAAATGATCATGAGGATAGGGAAGACAACGAGAACAATACATAAGTATACAGGAAGTGGCAAGATATTAATTAAAACTATGGTTATGATTAGGACTAAAGATAAAAATAAACAAATACTTTGGCGATAGAGAAAACGTAATTTTAGGGAAAACACAATATAAACCCTCCTCCAGTAATAATAATCTACAATACTGACATAGTGTATCATAATGTGATGCAGAAAATTGTAAAAAAAGTGAGAATATGTAAAAATATGAACGCGCTTAAAATTGGCTTATAATCAAAGAAAGTAGGTTGTCTGAGCAAAAGAACACCAGAAAAATTCGACAAATTCAGCGAAATGAACAAGCAAAGTCAAAAAACAGGAGTTTGATTGCCTAGCTTTGTAAGTATTGATCCAATTCCGAGACCCCACTTCTTTAAGTGGGTGTTCCTTATTCTACTTTGGTGGGGGTAGACTCCCCACCGAAGTCCCGACGTTCGGCTTTAGCATGAGCGAGTTCACTGGTCTAATGGAATTTATTCGTTAAAAAGGAGATGCAACAATATAAGAGTTGTTGTATAATTATGCAAAGGTACTAAATACAAAAGGAGAAAACAAGATGAAATTGCGAAAGGCACGTATAGCTGATGTTGAAGAGATGATGTTATTGATTAATAGTAATGCAGAACAAGGACTTATGCTTGGGCGGTCAAGAAATATGCTTTATGAAAATATTCGTGAGTTCCTGCTGGCTGAAGAAGAGGGGCAATTAGTTGGAGTAGCGTCACTTCATATTCTTTGGAGTGACTTAGCGGAAATACGGGCCTTAGCGGTTTCCGATGACTATAAAAGAAAAGGAATTGGAACCATGATCGTAAAGGGACTTGAAGAAGAAGCGCGCGAGTTGGGCTGTACGAAGCTTTTTGCTTTGACTTATCAGCCTGAGTTCTTTAAATACTGCGGTTATGAAGAGGTTAGTAAAGACCAAATGCCCCAGAAAGTTTGGACTGAGTGTATTAATTGTGTCAAGTTTCCAAATTGTGATGAAATTGCAGTCAGTCGGATTCTTTAAAAGTTCACTATTTTTTCTCAATAGACAAGAAATCGCCGAACCATAGGGTTCGGCGATTTCTTGTCTATTGAACAATTTTCCTCCCTCGAACATAAATCATACTATGGTATGTGCTAAATATAAGGACGGAGACGGTGGTGCTATGGAGCTTAAAAATGAAGTTCAAGAGGGCCTTGTTAGAGCGAGGCATTTTGTAGTGGAGGGCGTAGAACAGATCTTGTCGGAGAATCTTGATGAAACGCATGGTGTATCTTCAAGCCCAGGGGCAACAGCGCTTGCGGCGCTGGCGTTGCTCGCCATCGGCAGGGGATTTGAGACCGCCCAACAGCGAGGAATACAATGGTTAAGGCAGAACCGTCAAGGCGGGTGGGGAAAGTTTCCCGGTGACAAACCGGATGAAGAGATTACGCAAATTGTCGGGACGGTTCTGCAAGGGAGCCAAGGTGGGTGGATGACCAGGATTAGGCTCTTAGCTCAAGCACGGCAATTTTCTCATATGATCTTATCGTTAGGGCAAAGAGTGGTTCCCGGCTTGGAAGGACCTACTCCGGAGGAGATCTTGCTCCCGACTATTCTCGAAGCTAGAGTTTTGGCTAAGCTGCCCCTCTATGGTCGGCCGGTTGTTGTCGCGGCGTCACTCCTAGCCTCAAACTCTCAAGAGGGAATTCAGAAAGGGGTTCAATACCTTCTGGAAACACAAATGTCTGACGGTTCCTGGGCAGAGGACATTATTGCAACGAGCTTGGCAATTCTCGCGATCATGAATAAGGGCGGTTATACTGAACAAACACAAAGAGCCGGACGGTGGCTAGTAAAGAAACAGTATTTAAGTGGTGGGTGGCCTGCTTTTGACCAACTCCAAATATGGGCTATAGGTTGGGCTGCTAGTGTCTTTGGAGAGACAACTCCGAAACCTGCAGATATCCCCTGGCTAAATCGAGCGGTGGATTGGTTAAGGAGAGGGCAAAATGTGGATGGAAGTTATGGAAGTACCCCTCCGTATACTCACCCCGACTTGGATGATACAGCAGTAGCTTTGATCGGTTTGCAACAGGTGCTTGGGGAACAAAATCAGTTAGGAGTTGACCTCCTGAAGCGATTGCAAAATGCCGACGGGAGTTGGGGAACGTTTCCCAGCTTTCAAGGTATACCTCCCCATGTCTCGTCAGAGTTCCCAGTATATATCCCGAGTGTTGATGTCAGTATTCACGTTCTTGAAGCCTTATGGTGGCGCTCACGTACGCATGACGAAAGAATATGGCGAGGTATTAATTGGATTTTAGCCCAGCAGGACGATCAAGGTGCCTTCCCGGCATCTTGGTATGAGGGATCTGTTTATAGCACTGCACAGGCCTTAGAATTACTCAGCAAGTGGAGGTTTAGTTGGGAGCGGTGGAATACAGCACGCCACATCCTAGGGGCAAGAAAAAAAGGACAAGAGTTTCTTATAAATGCCCAGAATAGTGATGGGAGCTGGGGTTCTGTGGTCGAGACCAGCTTGTCTCTGTCAGGGTTATGGAGATATACCAAAGTTGTTCCAAGAGGAATATTAGATAAAGGAATAAGGAATCTCCTCGCAGCTCAGACCAGCAGTGGTTCATTTGAACCTTCTTATCGTGGGGTCTATGCAAAGGGCTGGAATTATGAAGAACCATTAACTACGACTCTCACAGCCATTCGTGCCTTACAGCGGTATCAACGTTTGTATAAGGCCTCATTCTTTAGGTAAATACGTTAGGGTAGTTCTGTATAGGGGCACGATAGATCGTGCCCCTATACAGAACGTTGCTCGAGAATCGTATGCAGGAAATTCCATTGTAAGTCGAGATAGGCGTTGATCATCTCATTTTCACTTAAACCTTTGGAACGAAGATAGTCACGAGAGGATGTTTCAAAATCACGAATAAATCCTAGAACTTCTTCACCATGAGTTGACAGCATTTTTCACCCTCCCTTCAAAGATTCAACATTAGGTTTGTCCGATTTTGCCATAATGTATAAGCTTTATTCTTATTATAGAGAATCATCCCCGAAAAACCTGTTGAAATAGGGAGCTAAACTCGGTATAAAAGAGAAAAGAATGATGAACTAACGAGATTTCAAGTGTTTTCTTTCAGAGCAGTTAGGGGCTGGCTGATATCGCCAAAGTGAAAGGTCAAAGAGAAGCCAGTTCCCGGCACGGTAATGACGTTTAGCTTCAGGTAGATTTCCAAGCATAATGTAACAGTCTGCCAGTGTATGATGAATACAGGCCGTATAGCTTAGGGTAAGAAGTTTTTTGGTAAACCAATGGGCCCCGTTCTGAGGAAATCCGTTTTGTTTAGCTATCTGTAAACTTCGTTCGAACATTCTCACGGCTTCAGGGATTTCCTCGATTTGTTTGAGAACATGGCCTTGTGTTGTCAGCAAAAGTGGGTCAATTAAGGCAGAGGGATTATCGCGCAAAACGTAGAGTGCCTGATTGGCATTGCCTTCTTTCAGAAGGATATCTCCGAGCGTCATGCAGAGCAACGGGTCATGGCTGGGTAGAAATTTTTCGAGAAGGGATATCGCTTGAGTGGGTTTATGAAAGTAGTAATATAGTTGACAGGCAAAGCGAGCGATCGATACAGGACTGGTGTCTTGCGAAATCGAGCGAGCCATTCGTTTGGCAGTTGCCTTTTTTTCAGGAAGGGTAAATCTCTTCTTTTTGAACATGGCGATATAGGAAATAACCAGGCCACCTCCAAGAAAAAGCAGGCCGATATATAAACCGAAACACCAGAGGATGATCACACAAGTGAGCATGGTAAACGTCGCTAAAAATAAGAAATAATATAGTTTTTGAACATAAATTATTTCCGAATCGAACTGAACACCTTGCATTTCATCCCCCCTATTTATTGTACGACAGAAAGTAGAGGATTAGAACACAGGAGTTTCCCTAGGTTTAGGAAGTGATTTAGGGTATAGCGGATTTGGGCTGGAAAAGTAGGCAAAAGAAAAAGGGCTTCGGTGGAATTAATAAATCCCCAAAACCCTTGCTAACTTGTTGTTTAAATGGTGGAGGTAAGCGGGATCGAACCGCTGGCCTCTAAAATGCGAATCTAGCGCTCTCCCAGCTGAGCTATACCCCCAACAACTATAAATTATAATCCAATGTTCTAAAATTGCAAGCTTTTTTGTCTAATTTTTTCTAAAAAATTTAAGAATTTCTATTATAGAAAAAAGACAAAAGGCATAATAAAAAAATCAAGTAGTTTGTTCGAAAGTAGTTTGTTCGATAATATTAGTAGAAAAATTACATTTTTCTACCGAGGATTTTACTGCTCCTATCAAGAAGTAAACTAAGGAAACAGGCAACCTCTGATTCAGAAGACAGTAAGGCAATGCGTTGCCACGAAAGCGAGCGGAATCGCGTTGAGGAGAAAGGTTGTCGGTGAGAGAGGGAGACGATGGGGTTATCCGTTTTATAAAATGACTTTGTTTTGTTAAGACTATAGGGGAACACTACAATTTGTATTCCGAATTAAGATATTTAAGCAGGGATCAAAGGAACACGCCCTTATAAAAGAGTCTGTACAAAACATGCTTCAATTAGGGATAGCCCTATTCATAACCCACAAAGGAAATAGTTCTCCTTAATGTATCTGCAGTATATTAGGGAAGAAAATCTAAATCTCAGGATTGCACCTCTGTAGAGCAGAGTGGGTCGTTGCGAAAACTGAGAGCTGTTAGAGAGCCTCAAGGGATTAACTCTCCCAGGGGGCCTTCTTTTACCTGAAAACATGGAGCTCGAGCTTCTTAAGCCAGCCGCTTAGTTGCCTGAAAGGAACATCTCAAGTATTAGGAGGAATTCGTAAGGAAAAGGAGAATAATATAGTACAGAACCGGAACAAGGAATAGTTCTGTGTTTAAGACCTCAACAGGAGGATAAGCGCGTGATTCAAGCCATTCTATTTGATATAGAAGGAACGTTGACAAACGTAAATGCGGCGGATTTTATGCGAAATTATTTGGGAATTCTGGCCCCTCGCTTTGCGCATCTTCTCTCCCCCGACAAGTTTCCTAAACAGCTATTAAAATCACTGGAAATTGCAAAAAATGACCCTAAACCTGGGCAAACAAATATGCAGACGTTTTATGATGACTTCAGTAAGGCTACAGGTCTGTCCTTCCAGACCCTGCAACCAATTTTTAAGCAGTTTTACGAATCTGATTTTCCGACCTTACGATGCCTGATTCAGTTGATTCCTCAAGGGGTTAAAGTAGTCGAGTACGCCATTCAACAGGGATTCTTAACCGCTGCGGCATCAAATCCCTGGATGCCGTTAGCTGCCATGTGGGAACAGATCCGCTGGGCTGGACTTTCGCCCGAACATTTTAAAGTTATCCCGGCTTTGGATAATTTTCATTATTGTAAGCCTCAGCTTGGGTTTTTCAGAGAACTTGCGGAAAGTCTGGGCGTTAAACCTGATAGCTGTTTATTAGTCAGTGAACATACAGAAGATGCAGTCTGTCGTGAACTAGGAATGAAGCTTTTTTTTGTAGGGACTTTAGACTCATTAGGAACTGAGGTGCAGGCAGATTATGTAGGTCAACTTGATGATCTCCTACGTTTAATTAGTCAAGGGAATTTATAATCCGCCGCAAGAAAGGGAGGATAAAGCATGGGAATACTTTGCCAATCCGTACTATATAAAACGGTAAGGTGCGCGGAGCTGCCGGTCCCTTCAGTACGTATGGCTCAGTTATTCTATGAATTTCTTGGGCGGTATAAAGAGTGGAAAATCGCTAGATTTAAGGAGAAAATTGGAATGCTAGGTGTTTTATTCCTAGGGCTTTGCGTTATAGTCATTCCTTGGTTCTGGCGAGATATTGGCATGATTATAAGCGGGGGTATGCTTGTTTTATTCTATCTTACGACACAGTATTATTTAAAAGTAAATGAGCGGGTGAATCACTTATACGTTAACGTATATATTTTGCACCACCATTTAATCGGAAAACTTGAGGTGGGTTTTTGCGATCATAGTGAGCCTTGTCACTGTGTCGAGAATTTCCGCAGCTATGTTTTGAAAAACTACAATATTTCTTTGTCTAAGGGATCTTTGCGATAATCTACAACGATAAGAACTTCCAGATACTATTAGCTATAATACAGAAAAGATGCTAAAATACTATTAGTTTAAATTTAGATTTAAACTAATAGTATTTTATAAATGGAGGTGTTTTTATGAAAAAATATGTTTGCACTGTTTGTGGTTATGTTTATGATCCTGAAGTTGGAGATCCTGATTCAGGGGTTGCTCCAGGTACTGCTTTTGAGGATCTCTCAGAGGATTGGGTTTGCCCAGTTTGTGGAGCAAGTAAAAGTGAATTTGAGGTTGCCCAGTAACCGACTTTCCCCTCATTGCACACTTTGAGGGGGAGCTGTTGGTCATAAGGTAAGTAAAAGGGAAAAGCTTAAAAAGAGCGTTTCCCTTTTACTTTTACCAGTCAGAAAATTGAGCTTTCTAAAGTTCCATGATGGCTGCTTCATCTCGGTCAAGTTTTCCCATACATAGTTTTAAGCGGGTTCGTAAGACAGAATCGCTTATAGCCTCCCGCATCTGGCGCATAAGATCAATGGTTCGCCGAAAAACGCTGATGATATCTCCCTCATCAAGGTTACATAAAGCTTGAACTTCAAGAAAGGTTTTACCTTGGCTCCAAGCATAAGTAATTCCCGCGACGCGTGGGTCGTATCGAATGGCCTCTTGCCCACAAATACTTTGGATGTATTCAGAGATTTCTTTGATCGGTGCCGAGTCAAAGACTGCAGCACGCTGAAACATATCATTTTTCCTTGCTTCGAAGTCAATGCTGGAAAGCAGGGCATTGAGTTGATCGTCATCAAGTTGAGGGAAAACATCTGAGTAAATGAGTTCAGTCACTAAGAGTTCTTGCACATAGATATGGCTGGCACAGGTACCACGGGGTAAAAGTTCATCTACCCGCAAATAACCTATTTGGCGGAGGTGGTTTTTTTTGTATTCGAATTCATGGAGAAAGGCATTTTCTTCGGGAAGCCTCGCTAACGCTGTTTGAAGATCTTTATGCCGTTGTTGGAGTGTTAAGTAGATCTTGCTTTGATCCTTGCAGCTCTCTTGCCGTTGCGCAAGGCAATTTTTCGGCGTTTGAGATAACAGTTTTTCCCAAGCACGAATTTTACGGGCCATTTCTCGTCCATATACGCGGGTTTGCTTGCGGGGACCTAAAGCCTTATACGTCTTGCGGAGTCTCTCTAGTTCCTTGTGTTTGGGATGGTATTTTAACGGACAATTAAATGATCCAACTTCTTTGCAAAGATGATGTTGCGCGCCCACGAGCTGCTGTTGAATTTGAGCTAATTCACTGTGAAATTGATCAGAACTCAATCGGTAACTATAGGCGGCAAAGCTTTTTTGAAAGTAAATTTCAATTTGTTCTTGGGTTAGGGTTGCCGTGAGATTCAGAACCGTATTGTAGGTGAGCCGAAATTGACTGGTAAGTGGTTCGAGGCGATTTAACTGGAATTTTGGAGGCGGGCTCTTTTCCATATAGGCTAAGTCAACGAGGGCAAATGAAAATCCTTTTTTATCAAGACCTCGTCGCCCGGCACGACCAGACATCTGGAAAAATTCATGATTGGCAAGTGGGCGAAAATTGCGCCCATCATATTTATTGAGTGAGTCAAAACAAACTGCTTTGACGGGATAATTGATCCCAACGCTAAAGGTTTCAGTGCAATAGAGTACCTTGATTAGCCGTGCCAAGAAGAGTTCTTCGACAACCACTTTTTGGGAGGGGAGCAAACCAGCATGATGATAAGCGATCCCTTTAGAACACAAACGCTTGAGCTGACGGGTGGAAGATGACCAGTCAGCCTCGGGACCGAAGAGCTGAAGAAATTTATCTTCAACTGTTCGGCGTTCCGGAGATTTTAGATAATTGGCAATCGTAGCTAACTCCATAGCTTTCAAGGCACATTGTTTTCGGCTGAAAACAAAGAAAAGGGCCGGAAGATGGTCGTGCTGAATGGTGCGGATGAGGTCTAAGTGAGTCGTTGGCCCAAAGGGGTTTTCCTCGTTAATACGATCTTTGAGTTTCTGACGATAATAATGCCAAAGTTGATCATAATCGACAAGGCCAGTGTCTTTAGTATAGTAAAAGTATTCTAAAGGAACGACCCGCTTGGTTTCTTCGATCAGAGCAACTTCTTCATGGCGGATGGACTTGATCCAATCCACTAAATGTTGGGCATTGGCTATCGTTGCACTTAAACCCAGGATCTTCATTTTCGGTGGCGCAAGAATTATAGATTCTTCCCAGACGGTTCCCCGTTCCTCATCATTAAGCCAGTGAATTTCATCAAAAACAATATGAGATACCTTCTCAAGATTAGGATCTTCCGTGATAACTTGGTTGCGGAAAACTTCTGTCGTCATGATGAGCAAGGGCGCAGTTGGGTTCAGGACAACATCTCCTGTCATGATGCCTACTGCATCTTCACCAAACTGTTTTTTGAAGTCTCTGTATTTTTGATTGCTTAATGCTTTGATAGGTGCTGTATAGATCACTCTTAAATGTTCGCTCATAGCTTTTTCAATTAGATAATCCGCCACAAGTGTCTTGCCGGTTCCTGTGGGGGCAGCTACAATGACGGATTGTCCGGCATCAATGGCATCAAGTGCCTCTTCTTGAAAAGGATCGAGGACAAATTCGTGATAAGTGCGCATAGACATGTTCGTCAGCTCGTTTCTGATGTCATTTTACTTATTTTAACAAAGTGGTGAATAATGGTCAACTTTACGCCGGAAATGGTCTGAATGCTCACTGGATTCCATAAGATGAAACAAGAGACGAGGCTAAGGGGGGATCAGTGTGTCTTCGTTGAGATTAGAGATTGAGCAGGCCATGGGACTCAAATTCCCGGAGCGAAACGGAGAGGCGATAGTACGATTTGAGGAATCTGTGGAAATTCCCCGTGTAGCTGAAACGTTAATGCGGGGATTATATCACGATCCTGAGCGAGTACGCCAAGGATTTAAACTATTGCATCAAGAAACGGGATCGTTGATTGATATTCTAATGCCGCGGCGCTCCAAGTTACGGGAGTGGGCAGATTTCCTTCCGGAACGTCCCAAAGATGCGGAATCGTTCTTAAAAGAAACACAAGAGCAGCTTTTGATAAGAGAACAACGTTTAGTTCAGGCTGAACGAGAATTAGTGGGCCAATTGCAAGAGAGTGGTCTAGAGGATATTTTCCCACTCCCACTAGCTGCTTTTGGAGTTTGTACTTATCGGGATCCCAGTGTGAAACTCTTTCTCAAGCCTTTAGGTCGGTTTGCAGAAATCGTTCAAATAAATCCCGAAGTTTTGCGGCAAGCTGTACGTGTTCATTTCTTGTTTTTACTCCTTTTGATTGCTGGAGCAGATTTGGATGGGCAAGTATATGATCGAGGCGGGGAGGATGAGGTTATCCATTGGTTAGCAAGTATTTATACTATGAGATATTTAAAAAGCCAATCGGCAGAACTGATTCAAGCTTATCAAGAATGGGTTAAGGCGTGGGGAGGGAAAGCCCCAAACCCGAGCATGCTCAACGAACGAGCATGTGAAAAGCTACGCGCAGCGATAGTTTTCTGGCGTCGTCAATCAAACATAGGTTGGGAAGAGTGTTGGCACATAATAAATCAATTGGAACGACCCGAAAGTTCCAATATGATGAGGTTTAATTAGGGTCATTTGGTCATTTCCCCAGCCATTGATGGCGCTGCTGACTTAATCGCGAGACGTTCTGATTCCATAGCTTCACAGTGTGCCAATCAGGACCATATAATAGAAAGGAGCGAGGGGGGGAAGAGCGTATGATTGAAATTGAATTGACGACAGTCCGCATGCTGGCGGTCATCAACACCCCCTTTAGGGTGCTGACATTATTTGTATTGGTCGTGTTGGCTGCTATCGTTGTTCTAAATTCAGTTTAATTTTTTTTGTAGATCCTTGCTAACTAATGATAAGGGTTAATTGATTAAAGAACAAGTAGTGATTGGAAAAGAGCATCCTCTCAAGAAGATGCTCTGAATAGTTATTGAAGATAAGACAAGCTTATTTTTTAAGTTTACTCGTTACCTCTTGCCAGAAACGGCCTGTTTCATAACCGAGCCGCCAAATGGCGATGCCTCGCAAGCGATAATTTTTGACAAAACCGAGGCGAATCTTTGCGGAAACTTCATTTTCATACCAGACAGTATGTTTGAGACGGCCTTGCCAATAATAGAAATAAGGTGCAACGGCTTGGTCAGACCAAAGCGTGCGAGCGTTGGTTTGAGCGACCAACTCGGGAATATCACGCATTGTAATAATTTGTGTGAGTTCATTGGACCAATCGTACCCATAGACGGGAATCCCTAACAGTAGTTTTTCTGGTGAAATGTGGCGGCTGGCATAGTCAAGAGTTTCAGTCATCCAAGGTAAACTGGCAATAGGGCCGGGTGAACCGCTTGAAAAATGTTCGTCATAGGTCATCAAGGTAATTGAATCGCATAACTGGCCTATGCCAGCAAAATCATAGCCTGGTGCTTCCTCTTTGGAACGTTTGGCGGGGATTGCAATGGTTAAAAGTATACCCCGCTCATGCAATGTCGTCTTTAGGGATTCTAGAAACGTTAGAAAAGGGATTCGATAGGGAGCTTCTACACATTCAAAGTCGACATGTACCCCGGCTGCGGTAGGAGGAACCAGATTTAGCATGTGACGTATACAATTCTGCTGAGAAGTGGTGGAAGATAAAACAGAACGCAGGGGTTGAGGGTCGAATCGTTTCCCGTCGAAATTATGGAAGAGAATAAGGAGAGCTGTGCTTTGTTCCAGCGTTGTTTGAAGTGCGAGTTTATTAATTTGACCAGTGAACTGGCCATCAGTCTGAAGTTGAAAGGCAAAGTCAGCATAGGCATCAATGTGGGTACTCTGTTGTTGAAGTGAGTCAATTGCCCGCAAATCGCCCTGAAAATCCTCGGAACCATAACCAAGTATCCATAAGCGCTTGTCTATAAGACGTCGTGCAGTGGGTGTCCAATTTGAATTCAAACAGACCTCCTCCTCATGTTGCAATACTCCTAGGATAAGATATGAGAAGGAAGAGAATTAATTTTCCTTTTTTACAAGGTAAAATAAGGTAGATTCAAGAGCGAGGCCGGATTGGGGTTTTATTATTGTGAGGGAGGTGTGAGTAACGATTGAAAAAATACTTTTGATTGCGACTGGAGGAACCATTGCTATGGGCAAGGATGAAGCAGGAAAGGTGGTTCCGGCGGTTAGCGGTCATGAATTAATTGAGAGTATACCAGAGCTTGCGCAGGAAGCCGCTTGGGAAATCTGCGATTTTAGCAATGTGGCAAGCTGTAATATCGGTCCCAAGCAGATGAGGATGTTGGCCATGGAAGTCGAGCGGCACTTTTTACTCGATCCGTTATTAAAAGGGGTCATTATTACCCATGGTACAGATACGCTCGAAGAAACAGCTTATTTCCTGGATGTTGCCATTAGAGATTCTCGACCTGTGATTCTTACTGCTTCCCAAAGAGACGCTTCAGAGAGTGATTCGGATGGTCCGCGTAATTTGCGCAATGCCATGCGCATAGCCTTAGATCCTCGTGCCGTCAACCGTGGAGTTGTCATTGCACTTAATGAAGAAATTCATGCCGCACGTGATGTGCGCAAATTGCATACCAGTCATGTGGATGCTTTTCATTCAGGAGACGTAGGAGCCTTAGGTAGTATTGATACAGGGGAGGTCGTTTGGCATCGCAAAGCAGAACCTACTGTTAAACTGGGAGTTCCGGAGAGGTTAGCAGAGGTTGTGATTAGTAAGGCTTATACGGGTATGCCCCCCAATAGTTTGCGAGCAATGGTTCAAGCTAAAACCGACGCTTTGGTAGTTGAAGCCTTCGGCCGCGGAAATTTACCCCCCCAACTCATCCGGGAAATTTCTGATATTGTGGAAAACGGCATTCCAACCGTTATCACGTCACGTTGTTTATTTGGGCGTACAGCTCCTGTCTATGGATATCCAGGTGGGGGGGCAGATCTTGAACGAGTTGGGGCTTGGTTTTCAGCGGACTTGTCGACGGAAAAAGTACGCATATTTTTAAGTATTGCCTTAGGACAAGGGCTGGATACAAAGGAATTAAAGCAGCTCCTCATAAATGGGGCCGTTAATATTTATTGACAATTATTTTTGTTGCTTTAATAGTTTTATAGTTGGATTTAGTTGCTCTATGCTCTATTGATGTCCAAAAAGCAATATCTCTGGAGAAAGTTTAGTTGCTTCTAAGCGGTCGCTCTGCTATACTGACCGTGTGCTTGTTAAGACATGGGCCTAGCTAAAATTGGAATCCAATAATTCTGACCTTATTTGGTGAACGGATGAAAATTAGTGGAGGATCCCACGCGTACAAGGAACACCCAATAAGGAGGAGTTATCATGGCTCAAGACAAAACTTTAACATGCCGCGATTGCGGACAAGAATTTGTATTTTCAGCTAGTGAGCAAGATTTCTATGCTGAAAAAGGATTCGAAAATGATCCAACTCGTTGCCCAGCTTGCCGTCAAGCTCGTAAGCAACAAACTGGTGGAGGTCGTAATAATTACGGCGGCGGTAGTTTCGGTAGTAATGGTAGTCGCCCGCAACGTCAAATGTTTCCTGCAGTTTGCGCAAGTTGCGGCGTTCAAACAGAAGTTCCTTTCCAACCTTCTGGTGAAAAACCAGTATATTGTCGCGATTGTTTCCAATCCATGCGTCGTTACTAAAAAATTAACAAAAGGCCAAAGGGTAACCTTTGGCCTTTTTTGATGTTGCAATCCTCAAGCCGCTGCGCGGCATCACAACGGAACTTAAGGAGGACTAGGCTGTTGGATAATACTTACAACAGGCGGTATTAATTCCTATTGACAAGGTCGGGAAAGAATAGTATGCTATATACAAATGAGATAAGTTCTCAGTTGCTTTTTTTAACACTTGCATTGAGAATGGTTATCACCTGAATGGAGGAAATAACGATGGAACGCTTTTTAGGGGATTTAAAACCCGGAGAACGGGCGTGTGTTGAACAGATTGAAGGTGGGGGAGCGTTACGTCGTCGGATGATGGATATGGGTATCGTCCCTGGGGTTGAGTTAGAAGTCGTTCGTCGTGCACCTTGGGGCGGTCCGCTTCAAGTGCGCCTTAAAGGTTACTATTTAGCAATGCGCCGAGGAGAATGTGCTAAAATTAAGGTCAGTGAGATATATCAGGAGCAGATCGAGCATCCATTAGCAAGTCGTTAAAATCATCATTTTTGATAAACTTAGTTTGATTTTAGAGTTTTGCCGCTTAGAACATGATCAAAGAGCAGGAGAGAAGGAGGCGGCTAAGCCATGAAGATAGCACTGATGGGAAATCCTAATGTTGGAAAAAGTACGGTTTTTAACGCCTTAACTGGCTCCAACCAACAGGTTGGAAACTGGGCTGGAAAAACTGTTGAACGGAAATCTGGTTTGATCCAAAGGGCTAATCAGGAAATTGAACTGGTTGATCTTCCTGGAACCTATAGTTTGACAGCCTACTCTCAAGAAGAGATTATTACACGTGAATATATTCTCCGTGAAAAACCGGATGTCATAATGGCGATGGTTGATGCTTCAAATATCGAACGCAATCTCTACTTAGTTCTGCAGATTCTGGAACTTGCGCCTCGGGTTGTTATTGGCTTAAATATGATGGATTTGGCACAGACCGCTGGTATTACCATCCAGACCGCTGAGTTAGCCTTGGCCTTAAAGGTTCCGGTGGTTGAAATTGTTGCGGCTAAAGGAAAAGGGATCGAGGAATTCTTAACGGAAGCTATTCGGGTAGGAACACTGAAGCAGGATCCTTTACCAGGTGAAGTTTCTTATCCAGAAGAACTTGAACAAAGGATACAGGCAATGGAAGATCTGTTGGTGGATACGCCTTGGGCAACAAAGTATCCATTGCGATGGTTAGCTCTTAAACGTTTAGAGAGAGATCCGGAAATAGGGCAAGAGTGGAAGACAATCCCTACGAAGTCCCGAAAAAGTACTGATAAGGATTCTTGCTGTGATCCGGGAGATGCAATAAATTACGAACTTCAAAAAACGACAGTACTTCCAGGAGAGGCCTTACTTCAAGCCTATGAAGCAGAAGGGTGGAGCAAGGATCATTTTGAGATGGCCTTTGCGGACGCCAAATATAAATATATCTCTCAGATTCTACCAAAGTTTAGAGCGCACGAAAATCCCTCGAAACCTACGTGGACAGATTTATTAGATCGATGGGTTCTTTCCCCGATTTGGGGTTACCCCATTATGTTTGCGGTTTTGGCCGTAGTGTTTTGGGGTTCTTTTGTTGCCAGTGCACCGATAGGTGGTGCTGTTTCGCAAGGTATGGCATGGGCGGCTAATGTCGTTGTGCGTTTATTACAATGGGGCCGTGTTCCTGACTTTGTCCAGAGTTTGGTACGGGATGGGATCTTCGCGGGGGTTGGTGCTGTTTTAGCGTTTGTTCCTCAAATTGCTATATTCTTTGCCTTTTTTTCTTTTATGCAAGATAGTGGTTATTTAGCGCGGGCAGCGTTTCTAGGAGATCGGTTTATGCAACTGATGGGGTTGCATGGCAAATCGTTTTTTTCCTTGGTTTCTGGCTTTGGATGTAATGTTCCAGGAATTATGGCTACACGAACCTTAGAAGATCCCAAAGACCGTTTGATTACCATGCTTATAAATCCGTTGATTCCCTGTGTCCCGCGTTTAGGGGTCATGAGCGCTGTCGTGGCAGCATTCTTCCCAGGTTCTCGAGGATCTGTCGTTATGCTCAGTCTTTTGCTGTTAAGCATGATCCTGGTGATGTTTTCGGCACTTTTCTTCAGAAGAGTTGTCAAGCAAACAGAACGTTCAGCTTTTGTCATGGAACTGCCTTTGTATCATATCCCCACCTTGCGCAATGTGTTGTTACCAACCTGGCAGAAAACATATTCTTTTCTCAGAAGGGCTTGGACGTTTATTTTAGTGGCGTCGATTGTGGTCTGGGCACTAAGCTCGTATCCACAAGGGGTTCCTATGAACGCAACGTGGGCAGGAAAAATGGGAGGTTGGTTATCGTTTATCGGAGGCCCTTTAGGATTTGACTGGCGGATCATGGTGGCGATCGTTTTTGGGTTCACTGCTAAAGAAACGACATTATCGACCCTGGGCATTTTGTACGGCGTCGCAGCAGATGCATCGCAATCTATTGCTCAGGCCATGACAGGAGCCATGACTCCGTTGCGAGCGTACACATTCTTGGTGGTTTATATGCTTTATATTCCTTGTCTGGCCTCGGTTGTTACAACATATAAGGAATCCGGAAGCTTAGGCTGGACCAGCTTTGGGGTTGCTTATAATCTGATTCTCAGTTTTATCATGGGTTGGCTTGTTTTTCACGGTGGTCTGGCTCTTGGCTTTCAATAAAATCTAATGAATCCTAAATTAACCCTCTGGGGGTGAAGAGACATGCTAACAAGTATTATGAAAATACTAGCACGCAAAGAATCATTATCAATGACACAGTTGGCCCATGAAGTTGGCTGTTCGCTGAAAGAACTTGAAAGCGCCTTGGAGCAAATGGAGCATATGGGATATATTCGTAACGAACAATTTGGTCAATCTTGTAGCTCGAGCTGTGGTAGCGATCGAGGAAGCAGTCAGTGTGAAGGATGTGGGTTTGCTTCGTCTGCAACATATACATTTTGGGTGCTCACGGAGCGGGGACAAACAATAGTGGGTTCAAAGCTAAAGTGAATTGTTTTTAACCTGAGATACTCTTGTTTAGGCATATGAAAGAAAATAACAAGTCATGATGCCTTGGATAGTTTGCGTCAGACAAGGAGGCATGTGCCCCTCATAGCGGGGCTATTAGGGGCATATGCCGACGCAGAGTATGACACAAAATAGACTGGCAGACTGACTAGTTATTTTCTTGAATGTGCCTTAAGCTTATAAAGCGAATAAAAAGGAAGGAATCACCCAGGGGATTCCTTCCTTTTTAATTATATCTTAAAGTATTGTAAAGTGGGAGAGATCAGCCTGCGGCTATACGTCCTGTTTTCGCTGTAGGCTGGCTTTTCATGAAAAGAGCGATGATTCCAGCCGCGATGGGTAGAAAAAACAGCACAGAAATGGCTGAAGATAAACCGTAGAGATCTCCTATGCGGCCGATTACGATGACCAGTAGCCCACCAACTCCTCCAGCAAACCCCATTGTTAGCCCAGCGGCTAACGATTTATTGTTAGGAATGGCTTCTTGGGCAGCAACAACGGTCACAGAGAAACTTGACAATAAAGAGGCTCCAGCAAGGGCTAGGAAAACAATGCTCAGGGACCCGTGTGAGTGCGAGAAACTATAAAATAAAGGAGTAGCTAGGACAAGTGAACCGACAATTAAAGGTTTCCGACCATAATGATCGGAAATTAATCCCCCTAAGATCCCACCGATCGCTCCTGAGAACAGCATAATAAAGACTAAATGACTGGAGGCGATCGAAGAGAGTTTTTGAGCTTGAAAATAAAGGGGAAGAATCGTTAACAATCCGGTATAGGCTAAAGATCGAATGGCAATTACCCCAGTAATCGCCAGGAGTTCTGAACGTGCCAACTGCAAAGAATGTAAAACCTCGGACAAGGTTGGCATGTTTCCGCCAAGGACATCATTTTTGGGTGCAAAGAAAAAGAGCAATAGTGCAACGAAAATTCCTGGAATAACGGTGTAGATAGTAGCATGTAGACCATAGGTTTGAAACAAGGGGACGAGGAGAAGTGGGCTGAGAGCAAAACCAATATTTCCAAAAGCAACAAAGGTGGATAAAAGAACTGCTTTTCGATCACCACTGACAACAGTAACCATGGTTGAAGCCTGGGGATGAAAAGCAGCTGTTCCAAGCCCGGCCAACCCGGCTAGGAGGACAAGTAAGAAATAGTTATGGACAAGTCCGGTTAGACTGAGCATAATCGCCATCCATAAGGTGCCCACATGGACCAGCCAACGTTTGCCTTGTCGGTCAAGGAAATAGCCAAAGAGCGGCTGAATCAAGGAGGAGCTGATGGTGAAAGCCGAGACTAAGATTGCTGCCCGAGTGGTGGTAAGGGCTGTAGTGACTACCAAGAAAGGAAGCATTTGAGGTAAATAGTTGCTGTATATATCATTAAGCATATGAGCTAAAGAAAGGATACCAATTGTTGAATATTCGATAGGTTTTTTGGAACTCATAGTGAAGACTCCTTTCAGCTAGGGATTATTGGTTTTTACGGTTTAAGGCAGCATAGTGTGCAAGAAAAAATTTAAGATTGGCCTGTCGTTGAACGATGTCTTCGGCATATTGCCGGAGTGCCTCCTGCCCTAGCTCAGTAACGCGATACCATTTGCGGGGAGGACCGGTCTGCGTTGATTCCCAATTGGATTTTACCCACTCCTTTTCCTCCATTTCCTGAAGGGCACGATAAACACTAGGACTATCGGATAAGCAATACGGCAATTCGGACTGTAAGTGAGAGAGAATTTGAGCACCATAGGCTGTTGATAATTCCTCCAAAAAGAGAAGAATGAAAGCATTGGTGTGACGACTTTGTTTCGACTGGATCAATAATTTACCTCCTTCATACTGTTTACTGCAGTATAGTGTTAAATACAGTATAATGCTTTTTTATTAAAGATCAATTAAATATTTTTGCCTGAGCTTGCTTATTTAGTTTTGATCAGGTATGGAACTAGACAAGGGGGCAATGATCGCGTACTATTTAAGAGAATGTCAAATCCTATTACAAAATAACGAACTAATGGATAGGGAGATAAATTATGGATTTTGCTGGTAAAGATAAAGCAACCTATGTCAAAGAAACTTTTAATGCAATTGCAGGCCATTATGATTTAATGAATAGCTTAATGAGTCTGGGAATGGATAAACGGTGGCGACGTATTGCCGTGGAACAAGTTGGAGCAAAGCCCGGTATGCATATTTTGGATGTTTGCTGCGGTACAGGACAACTCTCTATGGAACTGGGGAAAATCGTCGGCTCAGAAGGAACGGTTACAGGATTGGATTTTTCAAAAAAAATGTTGGATGTAGCGAAACGTTCATTGACACAGTCCTCAAATCGAGATTGTATCCAATTTATTCAAGGGGATGCGATGGAGCTTAGTTTTTTAGATCGTTCGTTTGACGGGGTAACGGTGGGCTGGGGATTGCGAAATTTGCCTGATTTACGCCAAGGAATACGAGAGATGGCCCGCGTAGTAAAACCGGGCGGAAAAGTTGTATCCTTGGATATGGCTAAACCATCGTTCCCAGTGTTTAAACAAGTTTATTGGCTATATTTCGAAAAACTTGTTCCTTTAATGGGTAAAATTTGGGCTCAAAAGGCCAGTGCCTATCAATATCTACATGACTCCGCCCGAGAATTTCCCGCTCAGGAAGAACTAGCTCGTATTTTTGCGGAGTGTGGACTGATAGAAACACGTTTCGATAATTTAGCCGGTGGTGTTGTTGCTATCGTTTCAGGTACTAAACCGCGAAAGTAATGAAGCAATTATTTTCGAGAGTAATTCAAATACTAGCCTTGGATTTTTAGATTATATAGGGGAGAGTATATCCCTATTGACATGTAAAAAAATGAGTGAAAGCATCCCAAAAACCACTAGACATCGATTGAAAAGAGGAGTAAAATTCACTATATTCATTAAATTCACTATATTATTTATTTAGAGGAAAAGTAAGCAGGTGTTTTAGATAGTAATTTAATAGGAGAAAGAAGGCATCTGTTTCTGATGGGTAATAATAATAGATTATTGTGGTTAAAACTGCGCACTTTTATTTTTGGTGATCCATTGGCAACCCAAAACGCCGAGGATTCAAAAGTCGGTGTTTTGGGAGGAGTCCCCGTATTTGGTTCGGACATTATTTCGTCTGAGGGATATGCACCAGACGAGATCTTGTATGTCCTTCTTCTGGCTGGGTCATTGGGTTATGCTTATGTTTTGAAAATTTCGATTGCCATCGTACTGTTGGTAATCAGTATTTTTCTTGTTTATCGCAAAGCAATTCAGAAATATCCTGAAGGTGGTGGGTCCTATACCATCGCTAAAGCGTATCTCGGTGAGAACTTTGGTCTGATAGCGGGAGCAAGTTTGACGCTGGACTATATTTTGACGGTTGCCGTCAGTGTTAGCTCGGCAATCGAGAATTTAACCGGAATTTTCCCCTGGTTAGCTCCAACTGAACACAAAGTCTTAGCGGACTGTCTAGTAATCATGTTTATGGCTTGGGTCAATTTACGGGGTTTAAAAGAATCAGCTCGCTTATTTTCAGTGCCAGTATACCTTTATATTTCAACGTTAGCACTTTTAATCGGTACCGGCTTGGTTGAGATTTTAGTTCATGGCGTAACTCCTGAGGCCGTGGCAACAGGGCACATTGCAGTTTCTTCAGTAAGTGGGATGACTTGGTTTATTTTAGCGCGGGCATTTGCAGGTGGTACGACGGCCTTGACTGGGTTTGAAGCGGTGAGCAATGGGGTTACGGCTTTTAAAAATCCTGCCCAGAAACGGGCTATTCACACTTTGTTAATTCTGGGCATTATTGTTTCTCTGGGGTTAATTGGGTTGACATATTTAGCGGGAGCCTACCACCTTGTCCCAGATGAAGGAAATACCGTCCTCAATCAGTTAGGCTTAATTATCTTTGGCAAAACGATTCCCTATTTTGTGCTGATGGGGACAGCGGCGGCCATTTTAGTGATTGCTTCAAGTACACCGTATGCTGGGTTGCCAATTTTATTAAGCTTAATGGCTCGGGACGGATACACACCAAGGTATTTTAAAAACTTAGGGGATCGCTTGGTTTACAGCGCGGGGATATGGACATTGTTCTTTGTTTCAAGTCTGCTCATTGTTGTGTTTCAGGGAGACACCCATACGATGTTGCCACTATACGCCATTGGTGTGTTTATTTCGTTTACCTTAACAGGCACAGGCCTTGCCAAACATGTTTGGCAAACAAAAGGGGAAAAATGGAAATCTGATTTTGTTATATTTTGTTTCGGCGGGATTGTTTCGTTCCTAGTTTTACTCATTTTTATTATAACTAAGTTTACACAAGGGGCTTGGATCATCTTGGTAATAATGCCTTTCCTTGTTTTGATGTTCAGAGGCATCCGTTATATTTATCAGAGTGAGATTCGAGATGTAGAGGTCACTATGGAAGCTTCAGAAAGTTTTCACAGACACGTAATTAAACTAAAACGGCGGAGAGCACACGCTGAATTGATAGACTATAGAAATAAAGTGATTGTTCCGGTTTACGATTTGAATCTAATAGTATTAAAAACCTTAAAATATGCGTATGCTTTGACTCCCCAAGTTACGGCTGTTCATATAGCATCAGATCCAACCCGAACAGCAAAGTTGTTAAAGCATTGGGCTGAACATCACATTGAAATTCCTCTGGAAATTGTAGAGTCTCCCTATCGTGCCACTGTCCACGACTTCTTGAATTATGTTGATAAAGTCGAAAAAAATGGAAATTTTGACACAATTACGGTAGCAATTCCAGAATATGTTCCGGAGAAGCTGTGGCATAACTTCCTACATAATCAAACAGGGCAATTGATGAAGTTGATGCTTCTTTTTCGTAAAAATATTCTTGTTACGAGTGTTCCTTACCATCCTGTATTGAAAGAAGCGCATCCAGCCGACTTAAAACTTGAATTGAAACGATAGTGTTATAAAAAACCGCTTTATAGTGGTTTTTTTATTTTGGTATTAGCTGATTTAATTATAAAACTCAATGACTTTTTGAATGTTTATTGAATAGTAACTGCATGGTTTTTAGCAAAGATGTTAATACTATTTCTGTTAAAGAAAAATAAAAATAAGGAGGGGCTAAAAGTATGAAAGTACGTGACGTTATGACAAGTTCAGTTGATTGGGTTACCCCGGATACCTCAGTTGTGGAAGTTGCAAAGCTGATGAAGAAAGATGATGTTGGTTCAATTCCAATTTGTCAGGCGAATCAATTAATGGGAATTATTACAGATCGGGATATTGTTCTAAAAGTAGTTGCAGTTGGGAGAGATAGTAATAGTACCCCAGTTAAGGACATCATGAGTAAAGATATTAAAAGTGTGACCACTAATCAAGATGTGCATGAGGCGGCTGATTTGATGTCGAAGTATCAAATCAGAAGGTTGCCTGTCGTGGAGCAGGGTAAATTGTTAGGAATTGTAGCCATAGGTGACTTGGCTATTGAGAAAATCCATATTAATGAAGCTGGGGATGCACTCAGTGGTATTTCCCAAGGACCAGCTCACCATTAAAGTAAAGAGGTGACTATAATTGGCTGATTTACGTGAGCGCATCGATTTAGGGACCTGGGGAATGTTTCGTACAGGATGGTGGGTTCTTCATGTTGTAGGAATTGTTGTTGTGGGTTATATAGGTTATTGGCTGGCAAGGATGTGATCATCATCCTCAAAATTAAATAATCTAACATACAATAGCGTTGTGAAAAATTCACAACGCTATTGTATGTTTCATGGTACAATTATATATTCTATAGTCACGAGGAGGTGCTAATTTTGAATCTGCAACTTGGGGTAAAAGGAAAGGCTCAAACAATTGTCGCTTCTTTAAATATGGCCATGGCTATGAGTGGGGGACGCTATGATGGAAGAATTTTACACGTTGACTCAACAGACAATTGCAGAGCAAATAATAGATAAATCGCGGTTCATTGCAATTGCAGTGCCTCAGACAACGTTAGAGCAAATAGAACAGGCGATGCAAAGGATACGCGCAGACTACCCAAATGCGCGTCATTACGTCTATGCCTATCGATTACACGCTGGATTTATGGAGAAGGCTTCCGATGATGGCGAACCGCAAGGGACTGGCGGGCGCCCTGTACTTGATATTCTTCAACACGGGAATGTTTGGAACGTCTTATTGGTCGTTGTAAGATATTTTGGCGGAATACTGCTTGGGACAGGGGGGTTAGCTAGGGCTTATCGTGGAACTGCCCGGCAAGTTTTAAGTGAGGCGGAATTAAAAAAATTAACTCTTTATGAGGTATATGCATTGCGTGTACCGTATGAGTGGTTTGAACCACTTAAATATCAGTTTGATCAACGGCCTTGGATAATTCATCAGGAAGAATTTAGTGACGTTATCAAGCTTCTTGTCCATGTTCCTGAATGCGAAACCGAGTTGTTTAAAAAATGGATGGATGATTTCACCAGAAAACAAGTGCCTTACGAGGAGCTCGGGAGTGTTTGGGGGTAAGAGAACTATTCTGAAAGAGAATTAAGTCGAACTTTAGGAAAGTGAATACAATCACTTTCTTTTTTTATTTTTATCTGGTATAGTATTTATAACGATATATCATAGATAAACGTGATGTCTAGAAAGGAGTGTTGTTTATGCTAGCTTGGATTTTAGTTTCGATAATCGGTGGATTTCTTCTAGGCTGCACTGCAGTCATCGCAACTTCATGTTATCAACTTGTAAAGTCGTTTCGTCGGATCCCTGGAAAACGAGGACCTATGTCTAGAATTCTTGAAGCATAGTTGATATGACGATATATATGAATAGTTAGGTAAAACTTGTTCGGACGACAGAAAAGCACCACTTTTTCGGGAAGAAATGGTGCTTTTCTGTTGTGTTAACCACATTTTGATAGCGGAATGTTTCCTTAACTTTAATACCAATAAAAGTAACGATAGTGCTCTATTTCAAGTTAAAGGATCCTTTGCGAATATAGCCCTTTACACAGTGGGAAGATAAGGATAGCCTGGAGAAGTATATAAAGCATTACAAAACAGAGGTATAAGAAGAAGGAGAAACGAGACTTCTGTCGAATTTAAAATTAGTATTGTACAGAATGAAGGGGGTGCCCCATATTCTGGCTTATGAAATTACAGTTATTCTGGGAAGTATTCCATTCATAACGTTTTTAACATATCGAGCTCGAGCATTGGGATTAACCAGAAGGAACGCATTTTTGATAGCCTTATTTTTGTGTGGTGATGTTATGCTATTCCCTTGGGCTCTTAGCTCTGAATGGATAATCTGGTGGATTCTGTCTATTGCTATTCTGATTATTTCGGGTACGTTATGGCCAGAAATACAAAGAGCCAAGACGAAAGGTAAAGCTTTATCTTCTAAAATAACTATAGATGCAGAAAATCATAGCAGTGAAGAAATAATTCCGCAAATTCAAGCGAACTTAGCAGAACCAGTAGAACCAGCAGAACCAATAGAAACAATAGAAACAGTAGAAACAGTAGAAACAGTTGAGACAGTTGAGACAGTTGAGACTGTTGACGTAGTCGAAGCGATTGAGGCAGATAACACAGATAGTCCTGTTACTATGAGTGAAACTTTCATGTCGATGCCTATTGATGAACTTATTGATTTAGGATTTAAAGAAAAATATCTGGAGAACTTTGAACAGGCGGCAGCTTGTTTTTGGCAGGCATTATCTCTTGGTCCAAGGCCTGATTTGGCTTTTTATTTAATTATTGATTGTTATTGGCTTTGGAACAAGCTGGGAAAACAGGATTATGCGCTTATTCAGTTGCAAGCATATGTCCAAAAGTACATACCTCAATTCGATACCCAACTTCGTTATCAATTTGATGCGTGGATGACAAAAGAAGATCTTTGTGAAACGTTTAAATAATATTAGGGGGGCTATTTCGCCGATGAAGCCAACAAAGGAAATTATTGGGTTGCGGATTATTCGTATTTCAGATGGTACTCAAGTGGGAGTTGTAAAGGATCTCGTTCTAAATCCACAGGAGAAAACGTTGGATTTTATGATCGTTGACCAGCCCACGGATTATTTGGGAGCAAAGGTTATTGCCTTTAAGGACATCTTAGGTCTTGGAGAGTTTGCGATCACAATCCCTCATTCTGGAGTTATTCAAGATGTCGCTCAAAATACTGAAGCTCAGAATTTATTAAAGCAAGATATTCATGTTCTAGGAACCAAGGTATTGACGAAAAAGGGGCAACTCATCGGAGAAGTAAAAGAAATACTTATTGATGAAGAAACTGGTCAAATTGCTGCATGTCTTTTTGAATCAGATGGCCAAATGCGTGAAATTGGAGCAGAGCAAGTTATTACTCTAGGCAAAGAGTTACTTATTATTGAAGAGGACCTGGCGGTTCCAAACCACCAGGTTGAGGAACCTAGCAGCGAAGTTCAGATTTTAATGTCAGACGTAACAAGTCTAATTGAAGAATCAGATTCTGGAGGGGAATTTGATTTTCTTGAAGAACCAGAGCCTATCCAAGAACCAGAAACTGGTTTTAACCTTTTTGAACAACGTCAACTGCAATATTTTATTGGCAAAATGGTGGAAAAAGATATTGTCCTTGACAATGGGGAAGTATTACGAGCAGGGGAACGTATTACACCTGAAATTGTGACTCATGTTACTACTAGGAATGCGTTGATGGAAGTCACCTCCCATTTGCAGAAAAACTAGGAAACTAGAGATGTTAGTAGGCAAAAGACAAGGCTATTTGTAATGGTGTTACTATTACTCAAGTCATCGAGAAGAGTTGAATATAGACTCGTAATAGATGTCTTCGCCGCTAAGAGAGGCACCCTTACAATATTTGAGAGGTAATTTTCATTAGGGCGGCTAAAGAAGACTCCCTAATAGGAGACTAGGTAGTTACTAGCCTCCTATTAGGGAGTTAGTCTATTGGCAGAGATTTATAGTAACATGTCAATAGATTACCAGGTTTGCTCGTTCTGATGTTAGGGCTATATATACTGATAAATGAGTTTGGCAGCCACTAATAAAGACATTATAATAAAAATTGGCTTAACGAGCTCTGCTCCGCGTTGTATAGCAAGTCTTGTGCCAAGCCGTGAGCCTAAGATCATAAAGAGTGCCATTGGGATACCGTAGGACAAGAGAATCTTTCCATTCCAGGCAAAGAGAAGAAGAGAGGTAAAGTTACTAGTGAAATTCAGAACTTTAGAATTGGCCGAGGCAACAACGAAGTCAAAGCCGAAGAGAGCAATGAAAGAAAAGATAAGGAAGGAGCCCGTTCCCGGTCCGAAAAATCCGTCATAAAATCCTAAGGCTTGAGCAAACAGACACCCCACAACAATATTACTAGAATTGAGTCCTTTGAATTCATTTTCCATCCCTAATTTTTTATGTGACAGGGTATAAATTCCTACCAATATTATCAAGACTAAGACAGCTTTATTTAAAAAAGCGGAACTGACACTGAGAACAGCCCAAGCACCAAGGAGTGCACCGCTTAAGGTAAAAGGAATTTGCCATTTTACCAGTGGAAAGTATACTTTACCAGAGCGGGCAAACGTGATGGAGCTGTTTAGAGAGGCTGTGGAAGCCGCAAATTTATTCGTTCCAAGGGCAAGATGGGGGGGCACACCAACGAGCAGTAGGGCAGGCAGACTTATGAGTCCACCGCCTCCAGCAATGGCGTCGACTGCTGCAGCTAAGAAACCCAGCGCGCAGATAATTAAAAGATTAAGCCACATTTGCATAATACCTCACTTAGATTAGGATAACTCGTTTTTTAAGTATACTCATTAACTACGTATTCGTCATTATTTTCAGGTGAAATGGGAAAAGTCAAAAAAATCTTCGCCAATCTAGTGGCAAAGCGTACTATTTTATTCAGGAAGTTTTAGGCTAACTACAGTGGAGGCTTTAAGAGTGTGTCACAAATTTATGCCGACGAATCTCACTTCATTTTTGAGACGTTAAAGACGAAGTATCCGGACGCTCGTTGTGAGCTCGTGTTTCACACGCCGTTTGAACTTTTGATCGCCACAATATTATCCGCACAATGCACTGATGAGAGAGTGAACCTTGTCACTGCCTCTCTATTCGCTGAAGCGAATACCCCTGATGCGATCGTTGCCTTGAGTCAAATAAAACTCGAAACCATAATTCATTCTCTTGGTCTATACCACAATAAAGCTAAGAACATTCTTGCCGCTTGCCGGGCACTCACTGAAGATTTCGGTGGACAAGTACCTGCGGATATTGATTTGTTAAGAAAACTGCCGGGTGTGGGGCGTAAAACCGCCAATGTAGTTGTAAGCAATGCGTTTGGAATTGCGGCCTTAGCTGTGGATACACATGTTTTTCGTGTTGCTCATCGTTTAGGTATAGCTCAGGGGAAAACACCGGAAAAAGTTGAGGAAGAATTGATGCAGTTTTTTCCAAGAGAACGATGGATACTCGTTCATCATCTTTTGATCTTCCATGGTCGGCGAATCTGTGTTGCTCGGAAGCCAAATTGTGAAGAATGCCCAGTTACTAACGTTTGTAAGATGTACCACGACGAAAAAATGAACAATATAAAGAAAAAATAGAAAAGGGCTGATTGTAATGAAATTTGTTCGCTTATTGAGTAGCGAAAATGAAATTAAGTATGGAGCTATCGAAGGGGAGAAGGTACAGCTCTGGGACGGAACGTTCTTGGACCCCAATAGTAAACCAACCTCTACTTGGTTGCCTTTAAAGGAGATTACTTTGCTTGCCCCTGTGGAGCCGAGCAAGGTAATCTGTGTAGGGCTTAATTATGCCTTGCACATCAAAGAGATGAACCATTCGTTACCTGAAGACCCAGTGATTTTCCTGAAGGCACCAACCTGCGTTATTGGCCCGGAAATGGAAATTATCTACCCGAAAATCAGCCAGCGAGTAGACTATGAAGCAGAGCTCGCCGTGGTTATTGGGAGCACCATTAAAGGGGCCACTGAAGCAGAAGCCGCGAAGGCTATTTTCGGGTACACTTGCGCAAATGACGTAACCGCCAGGGATTTACAGAAGAAAGATGGTCAATGGACTCGTGGAAAATCATTTGATACGTTTTGTCCAATCGGTCCATGGGTCGTAACCGATATTGATCCGAGCCAGTTAGACATACAACTTTTACTCAATGGTGACGTTAAACAGTCTTCTAATACTCAATATTTTATAACTTCTGTGCCCAAACTCGTGAGTTTCATCTCTCAAGTAATGACGCTAATACCTGGGGATGTCGTGTTGACCGGTACGCCGGAAGGGGTTGGTCCGATGGAATTAGGGGATGAAGTTATTGTCAAGATTCAAGCTATTGGAGAATTGCGCAATACTATAAATTAAGATGCTGCGTCTGAGCTCTGAGGAGATTAACGTTGAGCTTATTACTGACATTGGGGGTACTTACATGATTCGCATTGGACATAACCCAAATACTAATATGTTGCCGATGTTCTATTTTTTACAGAAAGAGCAGCCGTTGCTGGAGTCAGTCACTGCTGAACCCACGGGGCATAATGCAATGTTGGCTGATGGACGGATTGATATGGCTCCAATTAGCGCATTTTCTTATGGAGAACATTGGCAAGATTATGCGGTGTTGCCAAACCTTTCTGTTTCTACCAAAGGAAGAGTAGGGTCGATCCTCTTATTTTCTAAAGTCGCTCTAAAAGATTTAGATGGCCTGACCGTTGCTCTGACGAATACATCAGCAACTTCTGTGAATTTGACTAAGGTTCTGCTCCATCATTACTACGGCGTAACTCCACGCTATTTGACCATGCCCTCTGATCTTGAGGGCATGTTTGCTAAGGCAGATGCGGCGTTGCTGATCGCAGATGCGGCCATTCAAGCAGCACTTCTTCATCCAGATTGCTATATCTATGATTTGGGTGAAGAATGGCTTCATCATACGGGCTGTTCCATGACTTATGCTGTTTGGGCTTTCCCGAAAAGACTGATTGCTGAGCGAGGGGGAGAAGTATTGTCTGTCTATCAATTGCTCTTGGACGCTAAGGCCAAGGCACTTCGCAACATGGAGGACATTGTTACGACATGTCAGACGATGCTTGGAGGAACGCTGGATTTCTGGAGAGATTATTTTACCCAGTTTAATTACGGCTTAGATCAGACTCTGATTTCAGGACTACATAAATATTTGGATTTATGTTTTGAACTTAATCTGTTGTCGAGTCGTCCTGTCTTCGAGTTTTGGCCAGAGGAGTAACACATGGGTTATTGGGTGTATCTGGCACGATGTGCAAACAATACGATCTATACGGGTGCAACGACGGACCTCATGCGGAGGGTGAGAGAACATAACAAGGGTGCTTCAGGAGGCCATGGGGCAAAATACACAGCTTCACATCGCCCTGTTTCCTTGGCACAAGCTTGGGAGGTAGGTACTTGGAGTGATGCCCTTCGGTTAGAACATGCTCTTAAAAAGTGTGTACGAGTGGAAAAGGATCTATTGATTAAGCAACCGGAGCGAATTTATCAACTTGCCGAGCGGCGTAAGCTTACCTTCTTAATTTCAGATGTTGCTCAAGAATTATTGAAACAGACGGGGGAAACCTAACGAGTGGAATCCTTGCAAAGGCATGAAGGGTAGTAAGGAGTGTATATGTTTAAAATAGCGCTAGTAGCTCATGATGAAAAAAAAGCTGAAATGATTGAATTTGCCAAAAAACATAAAGATATATTGTCTCAGTGTGATTTAACGGCAACGGGAACCACCGGGAAATTGGTTCGACAACATACTGGTTTACTGGTGACTGCGCTTTTGTCAGGTCCGATTGGAGGAGATCAACAAATTGGTAGTCTCGTCGCCACGCAAATGTTAGATATGATTATTTTCCTGCGCGACCCGTTAACCGCTCAGGCCCACGAACCCGACATCTCTGCTTTATTACGTGTTTGTGATGTCCATAATATTCCATTGGCCACAAATCGGCAAAGCGCAGAAATTCTAATGACTCATGTTAAACTGTGTTTGGAGGGAGGTGAAAACCATGCCGATTGTACAAGTTGAGTTATTGGAAGGCCGTACACTTGCCCAAAAACGATTACTCGTTGAAAAAGTTACTCAGGCAATTGTAGAATCCATCGGGGCGCCTGCCGAAAAAGTGACAATAATTATTCGTGACATGTCCAAGGATAATTACGCCAAAGCAGGAAAGCTAGCCAGTGACGAATAGTTCTATGCAAGAAGATCGCTGTAAAGCGAAGTGCGAAGAGGATATCCTCTTCGTACTTCGTTTTATTAGAATCAAGTTTTAAATCGTTTAGGTAAGACTCTTCCTGAATTCAGCTGTCTTCTCAGGAAGGATAATTGTCTCTTGTGGCGAATATACAGCGAAGAGCTTATAATGAAAATTGATAACCTAAATGTCTAGGAGGTAGTAGCAGTTGTATGAAAGCACACGGGGTAATCTTGCTGACCAAAGGGCAGCCCAAGCGATTACATTAGGAATGGTACCAAGCGGAGGTCTCTTTGTCCCTTCGATCATTCCCACTTTAAATTGGCAAAACCTTCAGGGGTTAACGTATCATGACGTCGCCAAGCGTGTCATGACCCCATATTTACCTGATTTCTCCGAGGCGGCTATAGCAAAAATTGTAAATGTTTATGCAGATGGAACGTTTGATGGGCCTGACCCGGCACCTCTGGTTTTGGTGGGGAATTTTGGAGTTTTAGAACTTTGGCATGGACCCACAGCCGCATTTAAAGATATGGCGTTGCAAGTGTTGCCTGATTTATTGAAAGTTAGTCTTAAATTGTTTAACCGCACTGAAGAGGTCTTAATTCTCGTGGCAACATCGGGTGATACCGGAAAAGCCGCCTTGGAAGGGTTCAAAAACAGAGAAGGCATGCACATTGTTGTCTTTTATCCTGAAGGGGGCGTGAGTCCTGTTCAAGAACGTCAGATGACAACAACAGAAGGGGAGAATACCCATGTCGTTGCGGTTAAGGGAAACTTTGACGAATGTCAAACCGCAGTAAAGCGTATTTTTGCCTCAGATACTTTGAAGGAACAATTACAAGCAAAACATTTGATTTTTTCCTCCGCGAATTCTATTAACTGGGGACGACTTCTGCCCCAAATTGTTTATTATTTTTGGGCCTATTTGCAGGCTGTGGAGCAGGGGAAAGTCACTCCGGGAGGCAAAATAAATGTGGTAATTCCTACGGGGAATTTTGGGAATTTACAGGCGGCTTATTATGCTAAGCGTATGGGTCTCCCAATTGACCGTATTATCAGTGCTTCTAATAAAAATAATGTTTTGGTAGATTTTTTTGAAACTGGAGTCTATCAAAGTCAGCGAGACTTTTTTCAAACGATCTCCCCTTCGATGGATATTTTGATATCAAGTAATTTTGAGCGGTTTCTCTATGAAATGAGTGGGCGAGATGCCAGGAAGATTCAAACTTGGTATGACTCGAAGAACCAAGGGACATTTACAGTAGATCCAGTCACCCTGAAACAATGTCAAGACACTGTCTATGCCGGATGGGCGGATGAAGAGGAAACCCTTGAGACAATAGCCCGAGCTTATCAAGCTTATCAGTATGTTTTTGACCCTCATACAGCCGTTGCAATGAAAGTGTATGAAGATTATCTCTCCGCGACAAACGATCAAACGTTTACAGTGATTGCTTCAACGGCAAGTCCTTTTAAGTTTGCCTCGAATGTTTTAAGAGGATTGGAGGGAGAAAAACTTAAGAGTATGAGAGACGAATGGGAAGCTCTTGATTATTTAAGTCAATTGACAGGCTGGAAAATACCTTTGGGGTTACAAGGGTTAGAGGATAAGGTAACAACAACGGCTACAGCGTGTGAGCCAGGAGAAATTACAGGATTACTGCAGAAGCTGTTCATAGGATGATGAGAAAGTGTCTTTGTGTAAGTAGCCAGTAGGGCGTAGATCAGGATTAATATAAGAACAAATCTTAAAGGGTTTGGCGAAATTTTGCCAAACCCTTTAAGATTTGTTTAGGGAATGATTGAGCTTTAAAATAGTTCGGATAGCTGTGAATTTTTGAGTAGGGAGGATTTTGGGCAAAGAATGTGGAAATAAAATAACGGTTGCAGTTTTTCGCCAAATATTTAGACGGATTATGGAGGTAATATGAAAATAAGGAAGAAGATGCGGTTTAAGTTTAAAATGGTTATGGTTTTTATTTTGTTCAATTTAATATTTACGGTAATACTAGCACCTTTTGTCATTTTCTGGGGACCGTTTGAAGCAATGCAAGTTTTGGCGGTAGGTTCTGTTCTTACTTCACGACATCCACAGGTTGTTAAGGCATTTCTCTCTGATGCACAGATTGATGAAATTGTGGATAAATATAATGAGGCAGATTCGTCTTCGAATATTCCAATACAGCGTACGGTATCCGATGCTTCGTCTGGAATCACAATTGAAGATATTAAAGGTAAATCCTTTAAAGGTAAGGTAATGTTAATCAAAGATCCGAAACGGATAAAAGTAGCTGTGACCAAAGAAATGGGTGTCACAGGCGAACGGGTAAGTGACTTGGTTAAAGATACTGGCGCGATTGCAGGAATAAATGGTGGAGCATTCTATGATCCAAACGGTTCAGGAAACGGGGCTTTTCCCGACGGTTTAACCGTGCATAATGGAGAAATCGTACATAACAATCTTGGCAACTTAAGTACAGATAGTACAGACGTTATAGCCCTTGATAAGGATTCTAACCTGATCTGTGAAAAAATGTCCGCAGATGACATTAAAAAGAATAACATACAAGAAGCGGTCTCATTCTGGCCGGCGTTAATAAAAGACGGAAAACGATGTGAATTTCAAGACTCAGTGTGGGGAGTTGCTCCGAGAAGTGCCATCGGACAGAAAGCAGATGGTACTATTATTCTTGTCGTAATCGATGGTCGACAACTCACTAGCCTGGGTGCGAAAATGAGCGATCTGTATAATCTTTTTAAAGATTATGATGCGGTTAATGCTGCCAATCTGGATGGAGGTTCATCGACAGAACTTTTCTATAACGGAAAAGTGATTAACACACTTTGGAATTGGGCAGGTGAACGCTATCTGCCGACGGCTATTGTAGTTATGCCAGAATAGAGCCAACGAATAAATGGACATCTTTGTAGGCATCTCAATAGAAATCAGCGCTGAAAAAGGAGAATTACGCATGAAGAAGAGACTGCGTACCCTGGTAGTTTGGATATTAGTTTCACTTATGCTTCAGTTTGGAGGGTACACCCTTTTAAATAATCAAATTAAACAAGTTATGGGACTGACGGGAGCAGATGGTGAAGCGCCAATCACTTCTCAGCTCAAGGCAACCATTCCAAGTTCTAATATAACTAATATTCAGGTGTCTTACGCCAAAGATTATTTAGCTTATTCGGAAAATGGTACCCTCAAAATTTTCAACCTCAAAAAAGCAGCCGTTGTTTTTGAAAAAAAATCTCCCGCTGCTACGGACCAAACCTTAGGTGTGGTTACGTATCAATGGCTGCCGGATCGAAATATCTTGCTCTATTTTTATGCCAAGAAAAATCCTAATGCTGTAACAACCGTTAAAGTTTACCCTTCTAAGCCTAAAATCTCAACCCCTTCAATTGAGCCGAAAACAGAAGATCCCAACCAAGCGAAAATTGTGACGAAAGAGGTTCCTGCGGTGCCTAAACTTGAAAAACGGTATGGTAGTCCGCAAATTACGGAACTGTATTCACTGGAACTCCCAAATAGCGATGAAGACGCTGCTCCAGATGATAATTTAAATACCTTTGACCCACCGAGTGGTGGTGAAGAGATTTCAGAAGGTGGAAAGATTGAAAAATTTGTGGTCTCAACCACTACCAATTTGATGTATTTAACTGTCTCGAATGGTTCGACACAACAACTTATGAAAATTGACGTTATGAAAAAGGTGACTACCCTCAACAAATCTAAGGAGCTTATCGATAATATGGCGACCTCTGATCGGTACGGAACACTATACATTGACAGTAAAGTGGGGGTTGCTCAGCAAGTTGTCGCTATAAATAATGACAAGCGTCTCGTCATTTCTAAAAATAGCAACGATAGAATTTTAGGCGTCAGAAATGGAAAAGTGTATATCGGAGAAGTAGAAAACAATCAACTCGTCAAGCTTAAAACCACAGCCGATCTTCAAGTGATGAAAGAGAACCCTACTCTGAAAACTGAATGGGAAGGCACGATCCCCTTTAACCAAAAGGTACGTACGCTCATTGGGGTTACGGGTCAATTGATTGTCTATGATGATCAGACAGCCAATATCATTAAAGATGGTAAGCTTACAACCACAAATTTACAGGGAGATGAAAATTATGTCACGGTCGATGGTGTAGAGCTTATTCAGCTTACTAGGTCAGGGACATCCTCACTTGTGGAATTGCAACCCCTCAAAGTATAAGTGCCTAAATAAAGAGCGAGAGGATTATCCTCTCGCTCTAAAATATTGTTTCATCAGGTAGTGCCTTGGGATAGGAGCCTAAAAGCTTTGCGAAAATGTTTTTTTCCTTAAATGCCCAGAGAAGATCTTGAATAGGTGGAGCAAAGACATAGCCGTCCATATCAACAAAGAAAACGTATTCTCCCAGTTTCCTTTTGGATGGACGAGATTCAATACGGCTTAAATTAATATGACGTTGACTAAATTCACCCAAGATGCGGTATAAAGACCCAGGCGTATTTTCGGCGATAATAAGAAGAGATGTTTTATCATCACCACCGGACATTTCAGCAAGGCTATGGCCGACGAGTACAAAGCGAGTGGCATTCAGTGTAATATCCTGAATGCGTTCTTGAAGTAGGTGAAGGTTATAGAGATGGGCAGCTCGACGCGAGCCGATGGCAGCCCAGTTTTCTCGGATAGAGGAAATCTTATGGGCTGCTTCAGCGGTGCTCAGACAAATTAGCTGCTCTGCATGCGGAAGGTGTTTATCGAGGAAATCACGGCATTGTCCTAGCGCTTGTTCGTGTGAATATACTCGCTCGATCTGTCCAAGTGGCATAGGTTCGTGCGTCAGAAGGCATTGGTCAATCAGATGGACGAATTCATGGGTGATAAAGAGCTGCTCAGTTTGGCTGAGTGTATCCATAGTCACGCCCACTTGTCCTTCTGTGGAATTCTCTAAAGGAACAAAGGCCCAGTCTACTGCCTGGTCATTACAGGCGAGGAGTAAGCGTGGTATTGTGGGAAAGGGAATAAGCGCAGGCGGGATTTCATTAAATTCTGGATAAGTGGCTAAAAATAGATGGATTGCCTCCTCAGAAAAACTCCCTTTTGGTCCCAAATAGCCCATCTTTCTCATTCTGCTGTCTCCTCTTTGTAACTGTTTAATTATTATCATAATACAGTTAGACATTAACGACAAGTGTTATTGAAACAGGCGTTTCTCTAGATGAGTTTAAACGAGAAATCTAAAATTTATAACGGATGGATTAACACACTTGCGCAGAGGGGTAGAATCGAGTAGAATTAATATCGGAAGGTTGGGGAACCTTCCAGGGGATAAGTGGACAAGGTGGAAGAAACAGGCAGTGGAACGTACGCTGCCTGTTTCGCTATGCCTATAGATAGCTAAAGAAATGAGTGTCTCAGAATTGATAAAGAGCAGGAAAATTTCTGGGAAATAGTAATTTTCCTGCTGTGTGTATATAATAAAGGGGATTATATATTTCAAGGAGGGAAAATTATGGAACAACAACACCAGAAGTCTAGAACAGAGATTCCGGAGGCTAATAAGTGGCATTTGGAGGACATTTTTTCTGATAATGATCTATGGGAGAAAGAGTTTTCTCACGTTGAGACGCTTTTAAATGAAGGAAAAAGATTTGAAGGACATTTAGTAGATAATCCAGAGAGCTTAATCATGTGTTTTGAATGGATGGACGATTTGAGTATACGCCTAGAAGAAATTTATTCTTATGCTCGTATGCGGCGGGATGAGGATAATCGCAATGCTACCTATCAAGCATTGACAGATCGTGCAGGAGCCCTGGCTGTGAAGGTGGGTAGCGCGACGTCTTTCGTGGTCCCAGAATTATTGGCCATGCCGGAAGGGCGACTGGAGGAATATCGCGCTCAGTCTCCCAAAATGGAACTTTATAAACAGGCACTTGAAGATATTCTGCGCAAGAAAGAGCATATTCTCAACGCAGGAGAAGAGAAATTATTAGCAGAAGTTGGCGAATTGGCGGAGGCACCGGGCGCAATCTTTTCGATGGCTAATAATGCCGATTTGAAATTTCCTAGTATTGTTGATGAAGTGGGTCAATCGGTAGAATTAACCAAGGGAAATTACATTCAGTTTATGGAAAGCCATGAACAGGGCGTGCGAAAAGCAGCCTTCGAAACGCTTTATGCCACCTATGCGAAGCAAAGGAATACTTGGGCAGCTACCTTGAATTCCAGTGTAAAATCTGACGTTTTTTTCGCCAAAGCAAGGCACTATCCTTCGGCTTTGGAGGCTTCCTTAGATGATGACCGTGTTCCCTTAAAGGTCTATGAGTCGTTGATTGAGACAGTTCATGAATTTTTACCTCAGATGCATCGGTATATCCAACTGCGCAAAAAAGCTTTAAAACTTAATGAGTTACATATGTATGATATCTATGTTCCGATTGTTCCTGAAACGACGATGACGATTACTTATGAGGAAGCAAAAGCAATGGTGATTGAGGGCCTGCAGCCGCTAGGAGAAGACTATCTCAAAATTTTGGAGGAAGGGTTCCAGAAGAAGTGGATCGATGTTTATGAAAATGAAGGAAAGACGAGCGGAGCTTATTCGTGGGGTACGTATCGCTCACATCCGTATGTTTTATTGAATCATCAAGATACTCTGAATTCCATGTTTACCCTCGCTCATGAGATGGGGCATTCGTTGCACACTTTTTTCTCTAATCGGGAACAACCCCATCTTTATGCTGGCTACAAAATTTTCGTAGCTGAAGTCGCTTCAACGTTGAATGAGGCGTTGGTTATGGAGTATCTCTTGGCAAAAACAAAAGATGCTAAAATTCTGGCGTATTTGATTAATCATTATCTTGAGCAATTCCGGGGCACTATTTTCAGGCAAACTATGTTTGCTGAATTCGAGAAAAAGGTTCACTCTGTGGTAGAAGAGGGGGGAGCCTTAACAGCCGACAATCTATCCGAAATCTATCGCGATTTAAATGCAGTTTATTATGGAGCGGAAGTTATCCTTGATCCTGAGATTGCCTTAGAATGGGCCCGCATCCCACATTTCTACAATGCGTTTTATGTTTACAAATATGCAACAGGCTTCTCGGCGGCAACGGCCTTTGCTCGGGCTATTTTAGATGAGGGTAAGCCAGCTGTGGCCAGGTATCTTAAATTCTTGAGCGGTGGGAGTTCAGATTATCCAATTGAATTATTGCGAAAAGCCGGCGTTGATATGGAAACTCCTGTTCCTGTACGGAATGCGCTCCAAGTTTTTGCAGGGCTTGTTGAGCGTTTAGAGATACTTTTAGCGTAATGGAAACGATGGCAACGCAAGACCACTTACAACGGGTTGTTCAAATAGCTCGGGGGTTTTACGCGCGCAAAGATCGAGCTCATGATTTAGAACACGCTTTAAGAGTTAGGGAGTGGGGTAAAAAACTGGCTGAAGAAGAAGGCGCAGACGTTATAATCATTGAACTGGCTGCGCTTCTTCATGACATTGGTCGTTCTAGGGCGGTAGAAAAAACACATGCGGAAAGTAGCGCCGGGCTGGCGGTTAATATCCTGCACAAAACAGGCTATGCCGAGGACATCATTTTGAGAGTCAAGGAGGCGATCATTTCCCATTCGCGCGAAGCAGGGCACGAACCAAATACGCTGGAAGCGAAAATTTTGTATGATGCAGACAAATTAGATTTCGTGGGTGCTATTGGGCTGGGACGGTTGTTTACCATGGCAGGGGTACAAGGCTGGCCATTAATAGGAGAAAATTCCTGTGAAACATTTTATCAAGAGAAAATTTGCAGTTATCATAACTATTTATTCACGAAATCTGCTTTGGCCTATTTTGAACCAAGGTTTCTTTATATGGAACAATTTTGGCAAGAGTTACATGCCGAGCGACTCAAACTATCGCTTTTTGGACAAGCTAGTTCTGTGTAACAGCTTATTCTGAAAGGATGAATTTGAAAATGCGTTGGCTTTGGCGTTTAATGACTCTTCTCCTCCTCCTGGGGTTCTTGCGATCCTTAATTGTTCCACAACCAAAGGCTTTTATCGACTGGCCAGAAAGGCCAAATTGGGAACGAAAAATTCAGGTAGAAATGAAACAGTTGCAGAAATTAACGCAAGATCTTCCTACTAGTATAGAGGTAGAAGTTCGTCGTTTCTGGAAGGATTTCCAGCCGAATGGGGACGGCAAAGAAGTCTAAACTCAGGTGTTAGACAAGATGCTGGAAAATTCTGTCTTGAGAAAAGCTGATGATGTGGTATATTATAACTGTTGGCAGAAAAAGGAGTGACGTTTGAATGGTTGAAATCACAGAAATTGCAGCTCAAAAAGTAAAAGAAGTGCTAAAGGCTCAGAATAAGGATAATGCATTTCTTCGTCTCTATCTTGTTGGGATTGGCTGAAGTGGGCCGAATTTCGGCATGACTCTGGATGAGTCAAAAACAGAGGATGATATTCTCGATCAGGAACATGGTGTCTCAATGATAATTGATAAAAAACTTACCACTTATTTTAAGGGAGCGACTGTTGACTATATTGAATCGAAACATGGTGGAGGATTTGAAATACGTACGGCGAAGACCGCCGATGACAGTGGCTGTGATAGTTGCGGTGGAAGTTGCTCATAAGTCGATAAATAAATGAAAGAGAGCTCTAAGTGGGCTCTCTTTCATTTAGCATGCTTCAACGGTACTTCTAAGAATGAAATGAGTTAGTTAGCCTATAATAGGGTAACGAAATTAGATTTGCAATCCGGCCATGAATTACGGTAAAAAGACTTGAGTATACTTCACAAATGTGTTAGTCTAATGTCCATATCAGGAATACATTCGTCTATAAAGGGAGGAAGTACTATGACTTTGTCATTAGAAGAGTCGAACCGTGCTATTATTACCATATTAGGTCGTGATCAGACTGGAATTATCGCTTGGGTTTCCGGACGGCTTGCGGAATATCGCGTTAATATACTGGATATCAGTCAAACAATCGTAGATGAATTTTTCACAATGATTATGGTTGTAGATTTAAATCCAGCCACTACAGGTCTTGTCGATTTAGCGCGTATTTTGGAACAAGAGGGAAGCGACAAAGGATTGCAGGTTAAGGTTCAACATGAGGATATTTTTACGTTTATGCACCGTATCTAATTCTGCTTAGCTTGGAATTTAAGTTAGGAGAATACTGGAGGAAAATCATGACAATTACTTTTGCACGCGAAGAAATCCAACAAACCATAAAAATGATCCATGAAGAGAATCTTGATATTCGGACGATTACGATGGGAATCAGTTTGCTTGATTGTGGCTCTGAAGATATTCGTCGGATGGAACAGAAAGTGTATGATAAGATCGTCAAAAATGCGGGAAAATTAGTGCAAGTTGGCGAACAAATTTCGGCACGTTATGGAATTCCTATTATCAATAAACGGGTTTCTGTCACCCCTATAGCGATTGCAGCAGCTCACTTAGATACCGAAGAAATGGTGCGAATCGCTAAAGCATTAAACCGAGCCGCCCGAGAAGTTGGAATTAATTTTATCGGCGGTTTCTCTGCTCTGGTTCAAAAAGGGTTTACAGTTGGGGACTTGGCGCTTATTGAAGCCATACCACAAGCACTTAGTGAGACAGAGTTTGTTTGTTCGTCAGTGAATATTGGCACGACTAAAACTGGTATTAACATGGATGCCGTTCTGAAAATGGGGCAGGTGATTCTGAAATGCGCTCAACTGACCGCAGACCAAGATGGTATAGCGGCTGCTAAATTAGTCGTATTCTGCAATGCCCCAGAAGATAATCCCTTTATGGCTGGGGCTTTCCATGGTGTGGGAGAGCCAGAATGTGTTATTAATGTAGGGGTCAGCGGTCCCGGGGTAGTGGCTAAGGTTGTCAAGGAATTCCCGGAAGCGGATTTTAGCGAGTTATCCAATTTAATAAAACAAACGTCATTTAAAATTACCCGTATGGGAGAACTGATCGGGCGCGCAGCCTCTAAGGCTTTAGAGGTCCCATTTGGAATTGTGGATCTTTCCCTGGCACCTACCCCTGCGATTGGAGACAGCGTTGCAGAAATTCTTGAAAATATGGGTCTCGAACGATGTGGAACGCATGGAACTACCGCTGCCTTGGCGCTGCTTAATGATGCCGTTAAAAAGGGCGGAGCAATGGCTTCCTCTCATGTTGGAGGTTTGAGCGGTGCCTTTATACCTGTCTCAGAGGACGCGGGAATGGTAAGGGCTGTGGAAGAAGGGGCACTGACCCTTGATAAGTTAGAAGCAATGACTTGTGTCTGTTCTGTGGGGCTAGATATGATCGCACTACCTGGAGATGTTAGTGCTGAAACGATTTCCGCCATTATTGCGGATGAAGCTGCGATAGGGATGATTAATAAAAAGACAACAGCGGTACGTGTTATTCCAGCGATTGGTAAGAAGGCGGGCGATCGGGTGGAATTCGGAGGATTGTTGGGTGGGGCACCGGTCATGGCTATTCATCCTTTTTCGTCAAAAGTGTTTGTGAATCGAGGGGGCCGTATTCCTGCTCCACTTATTAGCTTATCCAATTAATACTTAGACAATGTCTAAAATGACCGTGATGTAGCTGTTAACGAGCAACAAAAGGGAGTAAAAGGCAATTAAGAAGAACCAAGAATGGCTATGCTCAATTAATCAGACGTATGGATAGCTAAGAGGATTTTTACAAATAGCTAGAAATCGGGTACAATAACTAATGTGATTAATAAAATTAATTTTTCTTTGGGTTATGGAACGTTATTCTAGTGCATGAGTTGGCAATCGAAGGCGGGCCTAATAATCCGCCGCGGGCATACCGATGAAGTTCCTGGTGGTGGCTTTCGACGCCCAGTCAAGGGTTGCTGCTGGGAGTTAAGGATGAGGGGGATCCGCAATGGCATGCGGGCGTGACCCTTTTCCGTGGAGGCCTAAGTGCGTGGCTTTTAAGAAGCTACGGCTTAGGGTAGAACCTGCATTAGGAAGGAACTTAGTGCAGTGTAGCCTGCCTTGAGGTGGAAAAGTTGGGAAGGCTTGAAGGGTCTGGGCCGTGTTGGCCGATGCTTTCCAGACTGCCGGAAATGCTTTTCTGCAAAAGAGGCTAGATTGTCAAGGAGTGTGAAGGAAACTTCTAGAACGTGTACTAACGAGGATTGAAGTGCGGACTGAGTGGCGATCAAGTTCTGAGTGTTGGTGACACCTCAGGCTGGGGAAAAGGAGAAATCGCCTTGCGGGAAACTGAAGGAACTCAGTGGGAAAACCTACTTGACCTAAGCCTCAATATTGACTCGTTGGCTTCCTAACGCCCAAAGAAAACACGCCTCTCAATTTGAGAGGCGCTTGTTTTTTCTTCAAAGAAAAATAGTTGGTAGTTGTTTCCATTTCAGGAGAGTCTGAGTAAGATAGAGTAGATAAGGGAAATGTATTAGTTGATACGGCTAGGGCGATTATTTTCGTAAAGCAAGATATTACCTTTAAGATATTGCAGGATTTTTGGGGTTATGTATCGAATAAGTATCAGTCAAATCATAATAAAACGTAAAAAGCTGAATCTAAGCTTTATGTACTTGGAACGGGGGAGTATCTTGGGGTGAATCGCGTGCTTTTTTCACGTGTAGGGCTACACCTTCGGCCCGAATCCGTCAACTAACCTCGTAAGCTTATGAAAGGTGGATAATTTTTTGCTGATTTCCTCATCGATGCGGATGTGGCTGGGCAGCGCAACTTTGGCCGGCTTACTTTTAGCAAGTAGCCTTCCAGCCTTGGCTTCGAACCAAACTATAGCCATCCCCATCCGTCCATTAATGAAGCCAAGACAGGTGGCTTCAATCAACGTACCAACCGGAACCTATACAGAAGTAGTGCGTAAACAAATGCAATGGATTGCTAGCCCTGTGATAACCCAAACTGCTTCCTCGTCGAAGAAACGTGTTTCAAGTCAAAGTAGGTCAGTTGCAGACGTAGCTCTACCCACGCCAACAACACAGACTACTAAATCCACTACAAACAGCAAAAAACCTGTTCAAGTAGCAGCAGTATCTCAGAAAAAGGTATCCCGATCTAATAGTTCTGAGCTTGTGGATCATGCTTTAAGCCTAGAAGGAGTTCCTTACGTCTTTGGAGGTTCCAGCCGCAGTGGCTTTGATTGTTCGGGATTTACCCAATATGTCTATAAGAACTCAGGCATTTCTTTGCCAAGAACTGCTGCTGAGCAATTTTGTGTGGGGTCAGCTATAAACCGAGCTCAATTACAATCAGGTGACTTGGTGTTTTTTTCAACCTATGCTCAAGGAGCGTCTCATGTCGGTATTTATATCGGCGGTGGACGATTTGTTGAGGCGTCCAATAGTGGCGTGAGTATTTCCAGCCTTAGTAGTGACTATTATGCGCACCGTTATCTTGGTGCTCGTCGCCCTTAGTATCGCCTGGTTGAAAAGTACGATAGGAACTTTGTGTAGTTCCTATCGTACTTTTGGTTGTGCTATAAATGGACTATAATTCTGGCAACCAAGGAACTGGTTTGTAGTGGATACATTCTCCGCCTGGTTTAGCAAAGGGAAACCACGGAGTTTGAATGTAAGAATCTGAAACTGAGCATTTGTGAGTTCGTTTGAAGTAACACTTTCGGCACAATTCAACTCTGTAATTTAAGATCATGAAGAAATTTCTCCTTTTACGACGGCGCAGGTGAGGGCGTCGCGTGAAAATATTGATAGATCATTGCGGCTGCGCTTTGGGGCAGGCCGGCGGCTTGAAGTTCCAGGATACTGGCACGCTGAATGTCGTCTAGAGATGAAAAATGACGTAACAGTTGTTGTTTGCGTTTTGGTCCTATACCCGCGATGTCATCGAGCGCAGAGAGGGTCATGCTATTGGCCCTCTGTTGACGATGAAACGTGATGGCAAAGCGATGGACTTCATTTTGGATCCTGCTGAGCAAATAAAAGGCAGGATGACTTTTGGGCAAAGCGACCAGATTACCTGATTGATCCAAGAGTCCGTGGGTTTGGTGTCGATCATTTTTTACCATTCCGGCAACGGGAATCGTTAAGTTAAGTTCCTTAAGAGCTTTTGAAGCCGCAGTGATTTGGCCTTTACCGCCATCAACTAAAATTAAATTCGGCAGAGGGCCGTTTTCTGAAACTAACCGTGTATACCGGCGCAGAACAACTTGCCTCATAGCAGCCGTATCATCCGATGTCTCCATAGGTTGAATTTTATATTTTCGGTAACCTTGGCGCTGGGCTTTGCCCTCGATAAATTGGACCATGCCGGCAACAGTATGTGTTCCAGCTATGTTTGAAATGTCAAAAGCTTCAATTCGGTTTGGATCCGGAATCTTTAAGAGCTCCCCAAGTGTGGTCAGAGCTTGTTGGGTTTCAGATTGTTGACGTACTTCTAATGTAATTTGATCGTGAAGGGTGGACTGGGCATTGGACATCGCCATCTGTACCAGATCCCGTTTCTTTCCTTTTTGAGGAACTGTGATAGGAAATAGGTTTGATAGAACCAGGGATTCAATCGGTGGGAGTAAGATTTCCGGAGGCCATACTGTGCGTTCAATATAGAATTGAGCGACAAAAGAGATGAAAGCTTCCTCAGGTTCCTCATAATATGGAAAGATGAAGCTATCGCGTGCTAGCAACTTTCCTTGTCTAAAATAAAAAATTTGCAGGCACATCTGGTCCGTGGTTATAGCATAACCGATAACGTCGCGGTCAATAAAATCATTGAGTGTGATGTTTTGTTTTTCCCGGAGGAGTTTCAAATCTTCGATCAGGTCTCGATATTCTCTTGCCCGTTCATAGTGGAGTGTTTCGGACGCTGTTTGCATTTTTTCCTCTAAGAGTGTGATGATCTTGCTTTGGTCTCCTTTTAGAAACGTCGAAACATCTCTGCGCATCTCTCCGTAAACATTTAACGCAACATCTGTGACGCAAGGGGCAAGGCATTGTTCTAAATGATAATAAAGACAAGGCCGGGTGGGAATTTGACGGCATTTTCGAAATGGGAACAGTCGATTAAGTAAACGGGCAGCTTCTTTAGCTGCGGTTGCATTCGGATAAGGGCCGAAATATTTACCTCTGCCTTTTTTTACTTGTCGTGTGACGAGTATGCGCGGGTGGTCTTCTTCAGTAATGATCAAATAAGGATAGGTTTTATCATCGCGCAAGAGAATATTGTACTTTGGATTATGTTTTTTAATTAAATTGCATTCTAAGACGAGAGCCTCAACTTCGGAATCGGTCACGATATATTCGAAATCAACGATTTGGCTGACAAGTCGCTCAGTTTTGCCCTCGTGTGATCCGCTAAAATAAGATTTGACCCGATTTTTCAAGAGTTTCGCTTTACCGACATAAATAATCTGACCCAGAGTATCTTTCATCAGATACACACCTGGTTTCTCTGGTAGCAAGGTCAGTTTTTGTCGAAGTAGATCCATTTTTCCCACCTCAGCTCTTATTCTAGAGGGTGGGATTGGACGATGCAAGTTTCTTACACATATCTTTATAAAAATGAACGTATATATGTATATGCCAACGATGAGATATTAAGGGAGGGGGAAGGTATGCCAAGTGCCTTGGGACGGCCACCACGTAACGATCTAGGGCAGGATTTACAAGCCTTGGCTTTATGGCTTATTATAATCGGGGTTGTCGGTTATATTTTATTTCCTAATTTTTTCAAGGATATATACTCACGTCTGGCTGACCCGGTAAATCAAACGAGTACGCTCAATGAGCTCAATGACAATTATACACTGAATAATTCAACGAACTTAAACACAGTTGAAAATGATCCCCAGACGGTGCTGGGACAAGACGTTTCAAGTGTATCGACTGCCCTCTATAATAGCAAAAACGAAGTTTCCGCCGGATATTGGGTTATCTTTATCGCTGAAGGAGAGTTTAAGCAGCTCGCAGTAAGTAGTGATGCTTATGCTTTTCTTCTCCGATTGATGGAAAGTGATCAAAACGTTGGAGGGAAAAGTACCGTCATATTAGTAGCTAACGGTCAAATCCAAAAATTTATGGTCAGTGAAGAAGTCTCTACAATTATTAATAATATGGCCATAATTGTGGGCAGGGCCAATAAATAATGATAAAGAACTAGCGGAAGAGGAGTTTGGCTCCTGCGGCAAATAAAGCGATTCCAAGCAGTTGCCATGGAGTCCAAGCCAGGCGGCTCATGCCGAACCATCCGAAATGATCGATAAGTACAGCCATACTAACTTGGCCGATGATAATCGCTGTGGTTGCGTTACATACACCTGCTTTGGGGATGCTTGTAGCAACGAGTCCGACAATAAGGACGCTGAGTATACCGCCCAGATATAGATACCAAGGAACAGAACCCCAGTGGTAGTTTAGAAGGGGAGTTCGCCAGGCAAGCACGGCAATTAAAGCGACAAGTGTACCGATGATATGGACAATAAGGGTTGCGGAAAGCAGCGATGTTTTTTGACTTAAGGATGAATTTAGAGTGCCTTGTATCGCCATTGCGATTCCCGAAAAAGCTGCAATCAAAAAAGGAAGAGAAAGTAATTTCGACATAATAAACCTCCTTAGTTAAAACAATACTAATATAGAAATAAAATCCAATTCCGTTAAGATGTATCAGTATTCATTAGAAAGGTTGAGGGAAAAATGAAAGCATATTAATTAAATATAAATAAAATATAAAGAAGAGGTGGCATATGGACATCGATTATAATTTAGTGCAGCGCGCCCAGATGCTACTCACACTCGAGCATCCCTTAAATCAAGTGCGAGATATCCTTTTGCGAGAAGGATATCCTCAAGAACAAGTTGTAGAGTTAATGGATGCCACGGAAGAAGTTTTGAATTACCTCGTTCCTCCACACTATGATGAGCATAAAATTGGAATTGATATTCTACACCCGGGAGAGAAAGCTCAAGGGCGTAAGCCCACAGTTGATATACTAATCGATAAACGATCTGGAAGATTGGAGTTAATAACACCCAATCAACCAGAAACATGGCGAGTTGCTAATGAAGTGCGTAAGGCAATCAAACGTCAACGTCATCAGGCTCTGAAATATTATCATTAACGATTCTTGGGACTGTAAGTAAAAATTACTTACAGTCCTTTTTTAGCTGTTCATTATCTTTTCTCGAAATTCAAGAATTATGTTATAATAAAAATAAATAACAATTTCGGGAAAGAAGGGTCAGGAGTGGAATTTGATCCAATATTAAACGGATTAGAAAATGTATATCAAAAAATGATCCAGGATCAACGGCTTAATCAAGAAGATGGTCTGCAACTTTTACAAACAACCAACCTACTTGGTCTGGGTTACCTAGCGAATGAACGAAGACGCGCTATGACTGGTGATCAGGTATTTTTTAATAATAATGCCCATATAAACTATAGTAATGTATGTAAAGTGCGGTGTGGATTTTGTGCTTTTGCTAAAGATCTTGGCGAAAATGGGTCTTATACGATGTCCATTGAAGAAGTGGTTGATAAAGCAGGGCAATTCGCCGCTCAAGGAGTAACGGAAATTCATATTGTCGGAGGGATACATCCGGAATTGCCCTTTGCATATTACTTGGATATGATTCGCAAAATTAAAGAAAGGGCTCCTCAAGTCAGTTTGAAAGCGTTCACTGCAGCAGAATATGATTATTTTGCTCAGATGGAGAATGTACCAATTGTCGAAATTCTCAAAACGTTTAAGGAAGCAGGACTCAGCTTTATTCCAGGCGGTGGAGCAGAAAATTTCAGTCCTAGGGTTCGAGAGATTATTTGCCCTGGAAAATTAAGTGGAAAACGCTGGTTAGAGATTCATCGTCTTGCCCATCAGCTTGGAATACCTACTAATGCCAATATCCTCTATGGTATTATTGAAACCGATGAGGAGTTGATCGATCATCTTCTGGCTTTACGAGATCTGCAAGATGAAACGAAGGGTTTTTATGCCCTGATCCCTACTGCCTTTCATCCCAAAAACACTAAATTTGAAGAGGTTCCTCAAGCGAGTGCACTTCGGACGTTAAAAGTGATTGCCGTTGCCCGCTTAATATTAGATAATTTTCTTTATATTAAAGCTTATTGGGTGTCTTCCAGTCCTCAAGTTGCTCAGATGGCTCTTTCATTCGGGGCAAATGATCTGGATGGGGTTGTTCGCGAAGAGAAAATTTATCATACAGCAGGTGCGACCAGTCCCCAAATGCAAAGCGAACAACAGCTTATCCATATGATTCATGAAGCAGGTTTAAAGGCCGTGGAACGGGATACCTATTATCATGTTTTAAAAACAATTCTGCCTTAATCAGTGCTTAGAGGCAAGCGATAGAAACCAAGAGGTGAATCAAGTGCGTATCGCCGTGTTGTCAGATACTCATTTACGAGAAGGAAAATCTCTTCCTCGCTTTGTTTGGGAACACTTAACTCAAATCGATATGATTATTCACGCTGGTGACTTGACTCATATGGGTTTGTTAGAGGAGTTGGCTTGTATTGCACCAGTTCGAGCGGTGAGAGGAAATTGTGATAATTGGGATGTTGCCTTGCCTGAGCGTGATGTAATTGAATGTGAAACTTGGAAAATTGGATTAGTTCATGGAAATGCGGGCAAGGGAAATAGTACACCAGAGCGTGCTTATGCCGCATTTAAGGAAACTTCCGTTGATCTGATTGTTTTCGGTCACAGTCATACCCCATTCCTGGAATGGCGAAATGGCATTTTGTTGTTCAATCCAGGTTCTCCGACGGACAAAAGGCGTGAGCCCCAATATTCTTTTGGACTATTGGATATCCAGCCAAAGCAGATTAAGGCAAACCATTTGTACTTTTGAAAGCCGGTGGAAGATATGAAATATCGCAGGAATAAGGTGAAACGTGAACACGGCATCATTCAGAATGCTTTGCTTTGGCTTGAAAATTTAGGCCGTCTCTCGGAAGTAACTGACATTATTCCTGGCGTTATTGACGTTAGTCATTCCTCAGAACGGGGGATTGTCTATAAATATGAGACCCAAACAGGATGCAAGCTTTTGCTGAAAAGTAATGGTTCCATTCAAGAAGTATTCGTGGTGACCAAAAACCCAGCTTGTGTTCAGGAATGGGTCGAAAAAGAATTTCCGCCGGATTCGCCGCCACCTGCAGTTCAAACCATGTCGGAAAGCAGTCTGCCCTTACTTGCTAAGAAAAAGTCATCCGACGTTCCCCAAAAATCCAAACCTGGACCGGAGAATAAGACTTCCAGTCGAGGCCTGCATCACTCCAAAAAGCATTCCTACCGAAAGGTACATAAACTTATCAGTGGAGATCAAGCTTGCTCAAATGTTGCTGAGCGCTTGGACCCTGCTACTCTCAAAGCCTTAAGCTATCTCAAGCAGTCCCTGGAAAATGTTAAAATTCAAGAGGCTAAAACGAAGTTTAAAAATTTCCGTCAAAAGTGAATGCCAAGATTGGAGGGCATAAAAACAGCTTGGGACAAGTAATTATCCTAAGCTGTTTTTCGTAGTTACTATAATAACATAAGGAGGGTCCGTCGAATGGAAATAGGCGGCATATTAGCGCCCGGAGCGCTCAAAGGCGCAGGAGTTAATCAATGGCGTCCTGGCGAGCGACTATTAGTGGAAGTTGTTCAGAAAACAGGAGATGGTGAAGGAACTATTCGGGTCAAAGGGCAAGACATGTTCGCCCTTTTGGAAACCTCAACTGAATTAGGAGAAAAATTCTGGGTTAAGGTAGGAGAGATAAAAGAGGGTAACTTACAGTTGATCCGCGAACCTGGGCTGGACAAGCAAGGAGATAAACCGGTGGTCTCTCAACAGTTTCAGCAGCTTGCTGAAAGAGGATTGCCTATTAATCAGGATATTATAACTCTCCTCAAAACATTTCCTAGCGCAAATTCGGAATTGTTAGGTACTTTAGTGGAGAGTATTCAGGGGTCAATGACTGATGAATTTATCATAAATTTGCGCAAATCAATTCCAGAGTGGGAGGGGTTGTCAGAGGAAAATGGAGCAGAAAAGCTTATAGAGTGTTTAAGAAACCTTGGCCTGGATTATGAACAACGCATTCAACAGATGCTAAAACTAAATTCTCCAGCCAAGGAAGTTGAGAAAAATAGCCTAAAAGACACCTTTAAATTCAAGCTCCTGGAAGCGATCCAGAATCAAGAAGGGCAGGATCTTCTTGATTCTGAGGGGCCCTTGGCTCATTTGCTCCAAAAAATAACTGGACAACAGCTGTGGTTTAAAACCGGAACCCTAGATAATGGTTTTATGCTACTCCATCTTCCGTTACTAAATCAGGGACAGTATATGCCAGCACAAATAGCGATTGAAAGTGCTCGCAAAGGAGCCAAAATGGATGAACAACACTGTCGCGTGGCGATCCAGATGGAAACTCAGCAACTGGGCGAGATTGGGATTGATGCTTATTTCAATCAGGATTCACTCACTTTCCGCGTCCTCACCCATAATCTTCCCTTCCTGCCCCAACTTCTTGAGGCGGTTATGCCCGCAACGAGGGCGGAATTTTCCAAGCTTGGTTTTAATATCGCCAAAGTCGAAACGGGAGATCTTGAGCAGAACGTAGAATTTCAGAATTTCCTCCAAGGGATTAGGCGAAGTGGAGTTGATGTTCAGAGATGAAAGAGAAGGCAGCAGCCCTAGTTTATGATCAAACAGGAGCACCCCGGATCGTAGCCAAAGGGGTAGGTGAAATTGCTCGAAAAATGATCGAAGCCGCTGAAGCAGAAGGAATTCCCATCCAAAAGAATGAGGTGTTAGTTGAAGCATTGATGCAGATAGAGCTGACAAAGGAAATTCCACCCCAGCTTTATCGGGCCGTGGCAGAGATCCTAGCTTTCATTTACAGACTTGAAAAAGCGAAATCGCGTGCGAGTGTGCCATCTGAGCCAACATAATAATAATTGCAGAAGGGGTTCTGCAATGTCTAAGAAGCGACAGTTGCCGCTTCTTAGACATTACTTACTAGCTGGTTAGGGCTTCCTTGGTGCGCTTTCTTGATAAGCGCCTTCTTGCTAACATTTCTGCCACTTTGCCGCTATCACCCAGAAAAATGCCTTGTAATCTCCATTCGCGGAAGGATTGCCAAAATTGTTGTTCCGAGATTCTTCTAGTATACCTTTCGGATTCCAGGTCATAAGGCCAAAAAACATCAACCCACAAAGTCCCTTTATTACTTAAAACGAGCACAAAGTGAACGAGCTCAGGGTTAGGAGATTCAGAGTCCTGCATCAATATGTGTGAACGGCCGGTAGGGAAATCGGTACGTAGATAATTAAGCTTCATTATAATAATCCCCCTTTGCACAATTCTAGTTAACATTGACATCTTAATTTTTAGTATAGCATGAAAAGTTAAATAAAACGATGGGCTTTTTGACAAAGGCACATGGTTTATGGAGTTAGATATGAGGAGTTTTAATTTTGGCTTAATGTCTTTTCTTTTAAATTATGCTCTTTGTTGAGTATAAGTTCACACGATAAATTGTATACAGGGCAATCCAAATCAGCAACCCCGCAAATGTTTGAGGTTCTTGAAGAAAAATATTAAATACAAGAGGTACCATGTGGTAAGCCATGGCACCTCTTGTATTTTTAGACTTGGAAGTCATTAGAGGAACCGAAGGCATTTTCAATTAAATTCTGATAAGCTAATTTAAGAACCTTCATCCCTGATGTACTTGTGATCGCAAAAGGAATATCATCGATTTGACGAACGGGCATTATGCCCATGAGGGCATTGGTCATGAAGATTTCATCCGATAGCAATAGGTCGGATAACGGATATAAGCCCTCATGAGTAGGAATTTGTAGAGAGCGAGCTAAATCCAGTATGAGCTGACGACGCGTTCCCGCTAAACAGCCACTGGCAAGAGAAGGGGTAAAAAGTGCCTCGTCTTTAATAAAAAAGAGATTGCTCATCGTTCCTTCTGCGATATATCCTTGGGTATTAAGCCACACGCCTTCTTCAGCACCTTGAAGTTTCGCTGTGTCCTTGGCTAAAATATTTTCCAGATAATTGGTCGATTTAATTGAAACTAAAGGGGATCGCTCATTGCGAGGGAATGGTAAGAGATGCAGTCGTATCCCTAAGGCATATTGAACAGGCGTGTAGGGAATTGACCGCTTCTGGAATAGAAGTTTGGAAGGAAGATCGGCAAGGGGTGCTCCGCCACTGAGCGTAACTCGAAGTGCAAAGGGAAGGGGACTAGGGGCTGGTTCAATAAATTCTTGGACTCGATTCAACCATTCATTTTTTGCTGGTAGCTTAAGACCGAGAAAATCAGCTCCCTTATTCATGCGCTGCCAGTGAAGATCAGCAAAGAGAGGCCCTTGTTTAGTGATGAGGAGGGTTTCGAAAACTCCAAAACCAAACAAAGCCAAGCGATCATGGGCTAATAATGTCTCACAAGGAATCATCTAAGCGTCCTTTCAAAACTCTAAACAGAGCTTTTGCTTTATCGAGCGTTTCATAATATTCACTTTCAGGTATTGAGTCGGCAACGATTCCTCCGCCAACATGAATAAATGCCTTTCCGTCTTTCAACAAGATTGTGCGAATGACACTATTCATTTTCAAGGGCAATTAAATCTCGGACTTTAACGGTTCCGAATTCGCAAATTCGCCCAAGGTCATTGCGTTCTAAATCAATAATCATGGTCAATTCGGCACGATCTTTCGGACTGTTTTGAAGTTCAAAAGCTTGTAACTGGTCTTCTGACGGCGAATCCCCACGGGGGCGAGTTCCCTTAATTGGCCGGGTTTCGATTCTCCCATCTGGTTGAATTCGAATAAACCGCTCCGGTGAACTACAAAGTATTTTGAAATCCGGATAAGGTAGAAAAGCAGCAAAGGGAGAGGGATTTTGCCCATGAAGTGCCGGATGACAGCTAAAGATAGAGGGGATTCACTAGGAGTACAGGGACCAGGTGAGATCACGATTAAGTCAGGATGCATATCCTCAATATCGGTTAAAGTACAGGCATCTTGACGTTTGACAATAATGTCCTCACCAAGTTCACCAAAGTATTGGTAGAGGTTATAGGTAAAAGAATCATAATTGCCTAGCAAAAATATCATCATTGTTTCCCCTTTAAACCCGGATGGTTTCTAACCTGTAGGCCTTTATTTATGATTTTTTATTATGCAGCATATTGACCAACGCTTCATAGGCAGATTGAAGGTTAGGGTCATTTATACCCTGTAAAATAATTGTCTGATTAATGATAACCTGCCCCACATTTTCCCCTTCAACTTCAATTTGAAGCGACTGAACATCAAGAGGCAGAGAGTGACCATCGACAATAAACGTCATGCGCTTGGGTTCTGGAAAATTGGCTTGTAGACTTGTCGTTCCAAGAGTGTCTTGATTAGAGGGGTCTTGATCACTGGGGGTACGTAAATCACTTAAAACAAAAGATACCTCCAAAAGAAATTTCTGCATGATGGCCAGATTTGAATCCCAGGGTAATTCAATGGGTTCTGATTTGATAACTCCGGACGGTGAAACCGATAAAATAGTGTACGAAGCGTCTTGTTTTAAAAAGGGTCTTTCCGAACAACCGCTAAGCACCAGACTAGAAAATAAAATAGCAAGGCAGAGTCCGAATGTTGAAATCGTCCGTTTAAACAACAATGGGGCATCCTTCTTCCTAACCAATATTGTCGAAGATCATTTATTTCTCGAGATACTTTATTCGCTAACAGAATGCCCAAATCCTGCTTTTCGTTGATTCCTTTCGTTAAAATGGTGTACAATGTCAGCAAGAGAGGGGTCAATACTGTGGGCAAAGACATCGTGGTTTTTGATGTAGAGACAACGGGCTTAGAGGTTGAGCAGGATGAAATTATCGAATTCTCTGCACTCAGAATCCGTAATGGACAGATTCAAGAATCATGTCACTTTCTTGTTCAGCCTGAGCAAGAAATAACTGGTAAAATTTTAACGCTCACTGGTATACTGGCGGAAGAGCTTAACAATGCGTCCCCACTCTATGAACATCGTCAAGAAATTATGGATTTTTTCGAGGATGCTGTTCTTGTTGGGCATCAGGCATCCTTGCACCTCTCTAGCCTGGAAAAAAAATTAAGAGTTAATTTTAAACAGTCTCAATGGGATACGCTGGAATTAGCTCGTATCTTCTTTCCAACCGTGCATCATTACCAGTTATCCTATTTAGCAGAGAAACTTTCATTGTTCCTGGGAGACGGATCAAGGCAACATCGATCGCAAACAAATGTCTGGTTAACTTGGAAACTATTTGAGTCTTGTAGCACAAAAAGTCAGGAATTTGATCTTAGTTTCTTTGATCAGGCTAAGAATTTTCTTGAGGGATGGGCGGGAAGAGGTTTTATAGAGGATGCCTATAAAGCCATTGCTCATCGCTTTCCTGACCGTCAGATCCGAACGGATCTTGTTCTGGCTCCTCTTTCTGAGGGGATATTTGCGCGGGAACAAACTTCGACGCCAAATGTTCCGTGCTCAATAGACTGGGTTGTCGATAGTTTTTCACCGGGAGGAATTCTTGAACAAAATCTACCCGGTTATGAAAGCAGACCTGGTCAGGTAAGAATGGCAAAACTTATTGCAGAAAGTCTCACCTCCTCTCAACATGTCGTCATTGAAGCTGGAACAGGAACGGGAAAATCGTTTGCATATTTAATTCCGTGCTTATGGTCAGCAATCAAGACAGGTCAAAAAGTCGTGGTCGCGACGCATACTATTCCCCTTCAGGAACAACTTCAAAAAAAAGACATCCCGATTTTGGAAAATGTTTTGCCGTTTGCGTTTCGCGTTGCCGTATTGAAAGGTAAGGCTAACTATTGTTGTCTGAAAAAATGGCAAGTATGTTTAGCTAATCCACGCGAAATTCCCAGAGGAGAACAAAGGCTTGCCTTTTTAAGTATCTTAGTTTGGTTAAGAGAAACTCTTACCGGGGACTTGCAAGAACTCTCGAAAGTTCCTGGACTCGGGCAGATTTGGCCTGGATTAAGTGCGGATAATGAAACGTGTATTCCTGGAAAGTGTTCAAAAGCAGGTGTTTGCTTTTTACAAAGAGCCCGCAAGAAAGCGGAAGAGGCGGATCTCTTGATTGTGAATCATTCGCTGCTTTTTTCCGATCTCAAGACAGACTATAATGTCTTGCCGGAATATCATCAACTGGTGATTGATGAGGCCCATCAGATCTACCAAACTGCTCTACAGCATCTTGGTTCTGATCTGAGTTTGGACAATGTCACACGTATTATTGAGAATATTTATCGACCAACAGGTCCGAATTTTTACGGGACTGTCAAACAACGACTAGTGTTACTTGCTCAAATTATACCATCTCTAGCTTGGGAACTGTTCAAAAAAAGGTTGGAAAATATTCCCGAAATTTGCTCTATGGTTATGGAACAAACGGAAGAATTATTCCAGTTATTGGCAATAATATTGGGATCGGAGCGCACGTTTCGATTTGTCGCGGCCCATGTGGTCCAACCATGGTGGAAAGGGCTTGAAGTTCAAATTGAGAATTTGTTTGGACGGATTAAAGCCTTGCTGACTGTCCTCGAAAGTTTGACAAGCACTTTTAGTGGTGATGATGCAGATGAGGTCGAAGAGTTAAAGTACATTTTGGCTGGCCATCAAAGAGAATTGCAAGCCCTTCTGGACACGCTCTTACTAGTTGCAAACGTAAATAATCCTAAACAAGTGACCTGGCTTGAACAAAATTCGAGGCTCTATTTAAAAACCTCTCCAATTGAAGTTAGCGATATTCTTAAAGAAAAAATATTTTCCCGTCTTGATGCTGTAATTTTAACTTCGGCGACGTTGAGTATATCTAATTCGTTTGAACATTTTTTGCGCGATATTGGCTTACCAAGGGCGACAATTACGGCACAGGTTGATTCCCCCTTTGATTATGAACAGCAGATGCGACTCTTCGTAGTAAAGAAAGGCCTGGACCACCAAAATTCGAACGAGCAGCAAGCAATCGATCTTGCAGAGTTCATTTATGAGGTTGCAGAGCGCATGAATGGTCGGACCTTGGTTCTTTTCACAGCTCATAAATTACTTCGTGCAACCTATGCCGCTTTGAATTCGAGATTGGCACGAATCGGCATTGAAACTCTAGCCCAAGGAATACAGGGAGAACGCAGCACCTTGCTCGAAGCTTTTAAGAGAAATCCCAGGAGTGTTCTTTTAGGTGCCAATAGTTTTTGGGAGGGGATTGATCTTCCGGGTGATACATTATCGTGTGTTATCTTGGTTAAACTTCCCTTTTGGCCACCGACGTTACCGTTGATTGAGGCTCGTTCAGAATTTCTGAAGGCTCAAGGCCTCGATCCTTTTCAAGAACTCTTATTACCTGAAGCCGTTATTCGTTTTAAACAAGGATTTGGCCGTCTTATTCGTTCTAAGGGAGATCGAGGAGTTGTCATTTTACTCGATGATCGAGCGATTGAAAAGTATTATGGCAGGTTCTTTTTAAGCTCATTACCAATTCGAACTCATGTCCGAGGAGAAAATAAACTAGTGCTTCGTAAAATAGAGGAGTGGAATAGTAGGGAATTGGACTAAGAGCTTTTATAATCGTCATAATAATGATAAACTAAAGAAAATCTAGGGAGGAGGTTAAGTTTTAGGTGAAACAATATCCCATTTCTCGTGATGGTTGGTTATATCTGGCGATATTTGCAGTTCTAACGGTTTTAGCCTATTGGGTTTGGCCGTGGCTTGTTATTTTACCAGGTGTCGTGTTCTTGTTTATTGCATTTTTCTTTCGTAATCCTGAAAGAGACATTCCAACTGACGAATTATCGTTAGTTTCCCCGGCTGACGGCGTTGTCATGGACGTGGAAAGGGTCATTGAAGATCAGTTTCTTAACGGAGAAAGCATACGTGTTCGTATCTTTCTAAGTATATTTAACGTTCATGTTAATCGTAGTCCGATGGTCGGTAAAGTTGTCTTTCGTGCTTATCGACCAGGACAAATGATTCCTGCTTTTAAAAGCCATGCTTCAGAGCTGAATGAGAAGAACTATGTAGGAATTCAAAATAAACAGTTGCAAATTTTAGTGACTCAAGTGACTGGATTCATTGCTCGCCGGATTGTGTGTTGGGTTAAGACCGGGGATATCCTTGCCAAAGGGGAGAGGTTTGGTTTAATCAAGTTTGGTTCGTGTACAGAGATTTTTGTACCGACAAATGTAGAAATTATGGTTAGTCCTGGGACTAAGGTGCGTGGTGGAGTAAGCGTAATAGGGAGAGTGAGTGTCGAATGAAGGGTAGTCCGATTCCTGCTCGCATGATCCCGAGCATCTTTACTTTGGCTAATTTGCTGTTTGGTTTTCTTGCCTTGATCTGGGTCCTGGAAGGTGATTTTACCTTAGCAGCTGCGATGATTCTGCTTTCTGTTCTTATGGATAGTTTGGATGGAAAGGTGGCACGTAGACTTTCTGTAAGCTCGGATTTCGGCAAGGAACTTGATTCTTTGAGTGATTTGGTCTCTTTTGGGGTAGCACCGGCCATTCTTACATATCAGGCAATTTTACAGCCTCTCCAACCACCTTATGTAAGGTGTGTAGGTTTAGGTATCGCAATAGTTTTTGCCTTATGTGGCGCAGTTCGCTTGGCGCGTTTTAATATGCTTAATATTACAACCCATTTTGTAGGAGTCCCCATTACCTTTGCAGGTGGCTTTATGGCGTTGTTAATGTTTTTGCGCAATATGATGCCTTGGTATATTTATCCTGCAAGTATGGTGATTTTGGCATTTTTAATGGTGTCTACGTTTAAGGTACCAAAGTTGAGTAAGTAATACTCTAGTTATCTGCAAATTTAACGAGCAGGGGAAGGTAATTTACCTTCCCCTGCTCGTTTTTTTTCACCCTTGCTTCGGATGGGGCATATAGTATGGCACGGAAGTGATCTCTAAGGAGGAAGTATATGATGGATAATCAACAAGTTAGTTGGAATAGTGTGGGATTGCGTATGGTTCAAGGGTTAACGACAACGATTGATCTGATTCGTCAACTGGATGTTCAAGAGGCCTCTTTAGTTATGCGGTTGTTAGGAAAAAGCTGCACCCGTATGGTGAAGGAGGGGGTAGGACATCAATTTGGTATTGCCTTAATTGAAACGAGTGCTCAATTGGCGATGAAAGAGTCGTTAGTTTTAGAAGATGTTCTTAAAGTAATTACAGGTATAATTGGTCGCCTCTATTTTACGGCCAGTACTGAGGAGGAACGGCTTCTTGTTGCTCAACTTGAAGATGCAGTAAAGAATTACCAGGTGGTTTAAAAGGACACTCGCAATTTTGTCTGCATACATTACCACTGAGTGGAGGATTTCAAACAGATGAAAAGGAGGATTGGGGTTATGCGAATATATTATGTTCGGTTGCCTGAGTTTGTACTTAACGTGTTAAGAAAAGTTTTTGGCTAAAATGGTATGAAAACGACTTTTCCCTTCTACAATGTAATAGTAGAGACAAGCAAGGAGGGAAATTATGCGTCACAGTCGTTATGTATGGGTACTTGGGTTATCACTCTTCTGTCTTACCACAATAATCACTTTTCAAACGCCCCAAACAGTGATATCGGCACTAGCGGATTCTCATTATGGAAACTCTCCGCATTCGACAATTCAACATTTTTGGACTCTTATGGATCTCCGCCAAACAGACCTGGCTCACGATTTATTAAGTTTGCCAGTGGGTTCTTTAGACGAAAATGAGTTTAATGGTTGGGAAACTAGGTTGAATAAAGATCCGCTATTATCTTTACAAAAAGTAGAGTTTATGAATTCGGATTTGAAATCAGCTACTTCTCAAGCAGTCGTAGTACGTGTTTTTTGGACATCGCCAGTTCAAGATGTACAGCATGTAACGTATTCACTTAGTCTAAAGCAAACGGAAAAAGGTTGGCGTATTGAACGAATTAAGCGGCTGAACACCCTCTAGATGAACTTCAGGAATTCGCAGAAAAACAATGGTTTAAGGCAGTAACCAGCGGATGATTATCATCCGCTGGTTACTGCCAATCCGTCATTCTCTAGCTTAAGGCACATTCAAGCAAATACTTTGATTTTCTGGGGCGGATATGTTTTGCTTAAACTCGCTATTGTTCACGTCAATTCGTTAAATTCTTAGGGTTCTATTTAGATATAGAAAATAATCATAGATTTTGCGGTAAAAACAAAATTCCAATAATATCCATAAACCCTGTGGCGATAAGCCTTTCACGATAAATTCAGTGCAGCTCATAGTTGCCTTATTATTTACGATTTCGACATCGACCCTAACGTATAATAGGGGCACCGGAGAGAAGCAGACGCTGAGAGAGGCAATTAAGGTGAACCGGAATACAGTTAAGGCGGGATGATGGCAGAATGGGTAAGAAAATAAAAATAATTGTCGCGGATGATAATCGTAATTTATGTCAAATGCTTCAGAACTATCTCCAGGATCAAGAAGATTTAGTCATTGTTGGAGTCGCAAATAATGGTTTAGAGGCCTGGGAGCTCATTCAAACTCAGGAACCGGATTTGATTATTCTTGACTTGGTGATGCCAAACTTAGATGGTTTAGGCGTATTGGAACGAATTAATACCCGCACAACGCTGGCAAGACCTAAAATTATCATGCTAACGGCTTTCGGACAGGAATCTCTCACGCATCAAGCGATGATGCTTGGTGTGGACTACTTTATTTTAAAGCCCTTCGATCTGGATATTCTTACTAAACGTATTCGCTCTTTAACGCAGGATATGCCGTCGTCTGTTCCTGCTCATTTGTCTTCAGCCTCTCCAATTATGACAACGGTGGGAAATGGGCTCAATCTAAACGTCGAAGTGACCACGATGATGCATCAAATCGGGATTCCTGCTCATGTTAAAGGGTACCAATATATTCGAGATGCAATTTTGATGGTGGTGGAGGATGTCTCGTTATTGGGGGCGGTAACTAAGGAACTATATCCAGGGATCGCGAAAAAGTTTGATACTGCACCCAGTAGGGTAGAACGCGGAATTCGTCATGCCATAGAGCTAGCCTGGGAACGTGGGCATACAGATACACTAAAACGGATTTTTGGCTATTCTATGAATATTGAACGCCAAAAACCCACAAACTCTGAATTTATCGCCCTTTTAGCGGATAAATTACGAGTGATGAGTAAAGTCAGCTAAAATGTTTTTATTATTATTACTAAATAAGCAAAATGCCTGTTGATTAGATCTAAGCAAAGTTCAAGTGAGAGAGTTTATTTATAATTTATAAAATTTTGCTCGCTAAATACTGAGGCAAACATAGAATTATGTCGACCATTGTACTTATTGCGAATCATGTTTGGAAGAACATGTAAGAAGTAAGGGATGAGCGTATGTATAGAAAGAACAAATGGGGAATAATGTTCTTGGCAGTTACAATAATGCCAAGCATTATCGTAACTGCTTGTAGATCAGGAGGAACAGCAATTCCCACTTACTCAATGGAAATGAAAACAAGTTATAACTCTGGGGCTGAGCCAAAAACATTAGATCCTCAAATGTCTAATGACATTCCAGAGGCGATCGATGAAATGAACATGTTTGAAGGTCTAACACGTTTAGACAAGAATAACGTTGCTCAACCTGCTATTGCAGAAAAAATCGAGGTTTCTGCCGATGCGCTGAAGTATACGTTCCATTTACGTGACTCCGAATTTAGCAATGGAGATCCTCTTACAGCTGACGATTTTAAATTTGCATGGATGCGGGCGATGGATCCTGCTAATACCGCTGAATATGCTTATCAGATAGCCGATTATATTAAGGGTGGCGATGCCTACAATTCTAAAATGGGAAAGGCGGAGGATGTTGGCATTAAAGTGATCGACCCCAAGACCTTGGAAGTAACCCTTGAAAACCCTACCCCTTACTTTTTGACTTTGGTGGCATTCCCCACGTATTTCCCTGTTGATAAAAAAGTGGTAGAAGTGAATAAGGCTTGGAACCTGAATGCGAAAACATTTGTTTCAAATGGCCCTTTTAAAATGAAATCATGGGTTCATAATGACAATATCGACTTAGTAAAGAACGAGCGTTATTGGGACGAAAAATCGGTTAAACTTACAGAACTTACGTTTAGTCTGATTGAAAATCGTAAAGCTGCTCTGACTGCCTATGAAGCGGGACAAATCGATGGTGTGGACAACGCTGTACCTTCAGACGACAATGCACGCCTGCTGAAGCCTGGAGAGTTTAAAGTGGAGCCTCAAATTGGTACCTATTTCTACCGCTTTAACGTTACTAAAAAGCCTTACAGCGATCCGAGAGTTCGCCAGGCTTTGACTATGGCGATTGACCGCAAGAAAATTATTGACACAGTAAACCAGACCTATGAAAAGAGCGCGTTTGCTTTTATTCCTTATGGTATTAATGATTTTGATCCCAGTAAGCAATTTCGTGATGTTGGTGGGGACTATTTCCAAGAAGATCTAGCCAAAGCTAAGCGACTCTTAGCAGAGGCTGGTTTCCCAGATGGTAAGGGGTTTCCGGAAATCAAAATCTTATTTAATCCCGACTCCAATCATGAAAACATTGCAACTATTATTCAAGATATGTGGAGTAAAAATCTTGGTATTAAGGTCTCACTCCGTCCAGAGGAATGGAAAGAGTTTCAAGAATCTGAGCAGAAACTTAATTATGATGTAGTTCGTGCTGGGTGGATTGGTGATTATATGGATCCTATGACTTTCTTGGGCATGTTTATGAAGGATGGCGTAAATAACCAAACCGGGTGGGCGAACCAACACTATGATGCTCTTCTTGGAGGCGCTAAGAAAAATGCTGATTCTAAAGCGCGCATGCAACAATTGCATGATGCTGAAGAGATTTTAATGACCGAACTGCCTGTGATGCCTATTTATTATTATAACCTCAAATATATTGCAAAATCATATGTTAAGGGTGTAATTCATTCTCCCCTTGGTTTTGTAGACTTTAAATCCGCAAGTGTAGAGAAATAAGGAGGTTTGCTATTCGTTGATAAGCGATGTTAGAATTACTTAAGGCCAAATGATTGTAGATGCGAGTATGAAGGATGGGGACAATGTGGGTAAGATATTTTGTCTAATGGGTAAAAGCAGTTCGGGAAAGGACACTATTTCGAAAAAACTGTTACAAGATGAAGAACTAAATTTGAGGCTAGTAATACCATATACGACGAGACCAATAAGACACAACGAAAGCCAAGGGCTTGAGTATCACTTCATAGTTGAAGGATTATTGGCAGAGTATAGAAAAATGGGGAAAATTATCGAACAGAGAGACTATAAGACTATCAATGGTGAATGGTCATACTGTACGCTTGACGATGGTCAAATCAATTTGTTACTAAATAATTATTTACTGATTGCCACATTAGAGTCCTATAAAACCCTCCAAAATTATTTTGGTGCGAGTAATATTATCCCGCTGTATATTGAGGTCGAGGATGGAGTTAGGTTAGAACGGGCACTTGAGCGGGAAAAACAAGAAACTCAACCTAACTATGAGGAGCTATGCAGAAGATTTTTGGCGGATAGTAATGATTTTAGTAAGCAGAAATTAGAGGATTTTGGAGTGCAAAGACATTATCTAAACGATGATATAATTGAATGTTTCAATAATATCAAAACCGATGTATTAAATATAACGAAAAAGACTCAGCAGAGTTAGGGGAACTTGTCAGAAACAGGACTCTAAATTCAAAGATATTGGCAAGGCCATTGCAGGGCTTATCACCTAATGAATACATAGTTAGAGGGTTGGTAAATATAAAATTTACCAACCCTCTTTTGTTAAGATAAACAAAGCCTTAAGGATAGTTGTGGCTGAAATTCACTTATGGTGCGCCCGGCGGGATTTGAACCTGCGACCTCCGGCTTCGGAAACCGTCACTCTATCCACTGAGCTACGAGCGCTTATTGATTAGGACACTTCATCACTTTACTCAATATTGAGTATTTTGTCAAGCAAATATATAGATGACGATCATTCATAGATAGGACTCCTGTGGCAGATTCGGCAGTTTTTAGCAAAGAGTTAGAAGCTAGGCAGGGATAAAACTATGGATAGGTAAATAGCAGAACCGTTTCGAAGGGGGGCATTAAGTTGTCTCTTGGAAGACTCTGCAGTATAATTCAACAAGGGTTAACAACACGTTGGTAATGATGGGTGAACGGGGGATTCAAGTGAGTTGGAGACATTTCCGTGAGAATTTTCCTTGGCAATTGTTGAAACACTTTGTGGGGATCATAATAGGTGCTACGATTGTGAGTGTAAGTATCAATACTTTAATTATTCCCAATCAAATTGCGGATGGTGGGGTCACAGGAATTGCCATTATACTCCATTATTTATTTGGTTGGTCAGTGAGTTGGTCTATTATTCTACTAAACTTGCCGCTGTTTCTGCTAGGTCTTCGATTGGTGGGACGAAATTTTTTGGTATTTAGTGTCGTGGGTGTTAGTATGCTCTCTGTCACACTTTCTCTGACAACACATCTCCCCGCCTTAACTCATGATACTTTGCTTGCCGTTATATCGGCAGGGGTCCTTTCAGGGATCGGGATGGGTATTATATTCCGTTCCAGTGGTTCGCTGGGCGGAACAGATATTTTAGCAGTACTGTTTACCCGGACAACCTCGTTTAGTGTGGGGCAAATATTACTGGGGATCGATGCGGTGATCTTTCTCGCGGTTGCCATTTTATTTCGACCTGAAATGGCTATGTACGCTATGATTTACATGTTTATAGCGACACGCGTCGTTGACCTTGTCCAGGAAGGCTTGAGTCACTCTAAGTCAGTTATGGTGGTGACAACACGCCCTCAGAAAATTGCTGAAGAAATCATGGCGAAGCTTGAGCGAGGGGTTACACTTTTTCAAGCGACCGGAGCTTTCTCCGGAGAAGCTAAACAAGTTATCTATTGTGTTATCAATCGCACAGAGTTGTCTCAAATCAAAAAAATCATTCGGGATTTAGATCATCAAGCTTTTGTGGCCATTTCTGAGGTGCCGGAAGTTGTCGGGGAAGGTTTTTCATCTTGGAAAGGGCATTAAGAGACCTCTGAGCGGATCAGGACTTACATTTTGTTGGAGACAGAAATACGGAATAACTGTAGTTATTTAGGTTCACTAGGTGAGAGCGGTTCTTCGTTTAGTTTGCTTTCGGGTGGCCAAGTACTGCTAGCTTGGGAAAGTAATTGGCCTATCGGGATGAGGGTATGACCTTCGCTTTTAAGACGTTGAATGACCGTCGGTAAGGCTTGAATGGTATCTGGTGCTGAGTCAGAGGCATGAAACAAAATAATGTCCCCGGCTTTTGCCCCACCGCCTGGGTGTATCCCGTTGAGCACATTATTTATGACAGCATTTGGACCAGGTCGTTTCCAGTCCAGAGAATCAACGCTCCACTGAATCACTCGATATCCCAGCTTGTTAGCTGTGGCTATGACCTTATTATCATAGGCTCCGTTGGGTGCTCGGATTAAGCGAACTTTCTGACCGGATACTTTTTCAAGGACCTGTTGGGCAGTAGTGATTTCACGCTCTATTTCACCTGGGCTTAAGGTATTGAGATCAATATGACGGTTTCCGTGCGATCCAATTTCATGGCCTTCAGCCACCATTCTTTGTACTAAGTTGGGATGCTTTGCTGCCCAAGGACTCGAAAGGAAAAAGGTGGCATGAATACCTTCTTGTTTGAGAATATCAAGGATGGGTTCAGCTGTCTTCTCTCCCCAACTGATATCAAAAGTAAGCCCAATCGCTTGAGAGTTAACGGTTGTAGAGTAAATGGGCTTTAATTTTCCGGAAAAAACAGCTGTGACATTCTCCCGGTAAGCGATTAAAACGAACAAGAGGATTCCCCAGAGGGCAATATTACGCCAGGATGGTCGTTTGAAAATGATAATTTGCATTTGGCACGCCTCCTTTGAGTTATAGATATTCGTTTGGAGGCCAGATCATGAGGTGTAAAACAAAAAAAACGCTTTATTAAGGCGTTTAATTTTAGTACTATCTTATTTAGCTTAAAATCTATTAAGCTTTAGGCCTATCAGTAAAACCAAGTCAGTTAATCTAACGTCGAACAAATCGTTCACCCAACACGAACTTTAGCAAATCAATATTGAATAATAATTTAAGAAAAAAATGAATGACTATAAACGATACTACGATAACAACGATAAAGCGTATCAGAAAGAAGGCTACTGCAAATACCCACGTGAATACTTTACCTAAGATCAAAGCAGATAAACAGAGACCCAAGATAAGTATGAGAAGTTTGAGTGCAACTAACCAATAATTTGAAGATTGAGTTGGCCGATAAGTATTCAAGGTCAAACACTCCCTTCTAGAACCTGAATTTAGATTATCATATTTCGACTTTTATGTCTAGGTTACAAGATAGTTCGTCCTAAATTTCCTTTTGCTTTGATGTTCAATAAAAGTCTTTAAAGAGAGGAGACTGCCCCGAATTTAGATATTTAATATGCCCAAAAAATTTACTCGTGCATATGATGGAGCAGACACGGAGGCGATAATATGTACGATAGGGAGTTATCCGCTTGGCGGAACCTGATGGAGATTGGAACACAGTGTCTTGGCGAAGAACAGTACCTTAAAGCAGAAGATTATTTTACACAGGGTCTCTTAAAGGCGTATCAATTAACGGTTCCGGAAATCGTCGCCTTTACGTTACGACTGTTAGCGACAGTGAGAGTGCGCTTAGGAAATTTGGAGTTCGCAGAAGAGGGCTTCAAAGAAGCGTTACGTATTTGCCAAGAGATTCAGAATGCTAAAGGGATGGCGGAAGCGTGGGCTGGGTTAGCCAGTGTCTCAGTTAAAAAAGGTATGCTTCAGGACGCAGGTAGAGACTATGAACTTTCAATAGCCGTTTACCCAAGTTCGTCCCCACCGTTAAGGCTCGGTATGCTCTATGCTGACCTTGGCCAAGTTTATGCTACCCTTAAAGAGTGGACTATGGCCAAACGGGCATATACTCAGGCGCAAGAAATTTGCCGTGCCAATGGTTTTTCTAAAGGTGAAGGAGAATTAGATGTTCTCTTGGGAGAATTGTGCTTTCAACAGGGAAAAAGAGCAGAAGCTGCAATAATCTTGAGGCATGCTTGCCAGGTTTTTGCTCAAATAGCTGATGTAATCGCTTTGTCAAATACGCTGCAATATTTAGCGTTACTCTACTTTGATCAAAATGAAATGCGTTTGGCCTTTGAATGTCAACAAAGGGCGGTGGCTCTTTGTTTAAAATTTGATACTCTAAATGTATTTAGTGAAAGCTGTTTTTTCTTAAGTAAAATTGAGCAGTTCTTAGAAAACTATGGAGAGGCCAAATATTATCTTGAATTATCAATACGGTTTTATTCCGCTCAAGATTTAGATCTGGCCTTGCGCTATCAAAGTTTGGCGGGCTTATGTTTTCTTTCTATGGATTTAGCTAAGGCTGAACTTTATTATTTAAAGGCCTTAAGTCTTTTTGAATCGATAGAGGATGATTTGCGTATCGGCGAAGTATACGAGGCCTTGACCAGTCTTAAGGAACTTCGGGAGAATATGGTTCTGTCCCAGGAAGTTCAAGTTGAATTAGAAGACAAAGCCCAACTTCATGGAGAGTTTTCACTGGAAGCTTTGGTGCGTTTAGCAGAGTTCTATGAAAAAAGACGTAATTTTCGTGATGCTTTAGAATGTTACTGGAAAGCTCTTGAAATGGGGCGGTATGCCGAAATAGCGACAGATTGGATTGAGACCAGAGTTCAGCGGGTTTCCAAACACCTGCGCCGAAAAAAGTAATTATGTTGATTTCCTAAATATTTTATGAAGTAGGCTTTATAAATCAATCTGGTTCAGATAGAATAGTATTATAGAAAGTCTCTTCTTTAAATGGAGGGATAGGGGTGAGGGGGGAATCAACATGCGAGAGGAAGATGCGATACTCCTTGAATGCTTAGAAGACGTCTATCATACCTTCGAGAAAGCTCTGAAGAAGGCCCAAAAAGTTCGTTCGATCCATGTCCGAAAATTTGAGCGTCTTCTTGATGAGCTATTGAGTGAGCGTCGAATTTTTGAAGACATATCTATTCCAGCCCGCCTGATTGTCGAACAACTGCTGGAATCCCAATTTAAAGTTGGACAGGTTGCACTGGAAGCAGAGTATTTGAAACAACCGTTTACTGGTGTAGAATCCGTTAAAGTCGAGGAATTTGGGATAATTCGTGTGAAACTAGGGGAAGTAGAGATCTCCTGGCGAGATGGTAATTATTCCTATTACTTTTATCCTGATAAAGTGGAATTAAGAGCGGCAGATGAGAAGTCGGCAATTAAGTTGTTGTTTTCTATTGCTTTCAATCGGCAAACCCTAGAGAGATTTCCTGAAATATTAACATCCCCAAGGGTTGTTTATATTCATCCTCAACTTGAAAAATGGATACGGGGTGGGCTGTAATGTCAAATATTTCCCAGGGATTGGTACAAATTTATACTGGAAACGGCAAGGGTAAAACAACCGCTACCTTTGGATTGGCGATACGCGCGGTAGGACACGGTTTTCGAGTTTATATTATTCAGTTTATGAAAGGGAGGGATGATTGCGGAGAATTAGAAGGCTTGAAGCGTTTGCAGCCAGAATGCCGCCTTGAACATTTTGGAGGACAAGGTTGGGTTCATAAGGGAGAACATCAAGAGGAGCACATTCACGCAGCGCATAAGGGATTTTTAAGGGCACAGGAAATTATTCTTTCAGGAGAATGGGATATTGTGATACTTGATGAAGTCGTTAATGCGCTTTGGTTTGAGCTAATACCTGAAAGTGACGTTTTCGAGTTATTGAGTAAGAAGCCCTCTCATGTTGAAGTGGTTTTAACTGGCCGCAATGCTTCTCAGGCATTGATCGAAAGAGCCGATCTTGTGACAGAAATGGTTCTGAAAAAACATCCTTTCGAACAAGGAATCAAGGCTCGTCTTGGAATTGAATATTAGCTAAAGGCTTGTGTTTTCGCAATACAATGGTTTGGGCCGTTAACTCAAACCATTGTATTTTGAATTGACTATGGATATACTATAGATATAAGGTTTTGAACAAAGTCGTGTCCATGCTGAGCCATTTAGGGTTGATGCATGGGCGTTTTCTGTTTTTGAAGAGTAGAAGGGAGAGGTAATATGATGATGACCAAAGAGGACGTCTTGAGGGAAGCACATGATAAAGGGGTTAAGTTCATTCGATTGCAGTTTACAGATATCTTTGGGATTCTCAAGAATGTTGCCATTACGATTGAACAGTTAGAAAAGGCCTTAGATGGGGAGCTTATGTTTGACGGTTCTTCAATTGAAGGATTTGCGCGGATTGAAGAATCAGATATGTATTTGCGACCAGATCCTAATACTTTCGTCGTTTTCCCTTGGCGTCCCAAAGAAGGGGGAGTTGCTCGACTCATTTGTGATGTTTATAATCCTGATGGGACCGCTTTTGTAGGATGCCCCCGCAACGCGCTGAAAAGCGTCTTAAGGGAGGCCTCTGAAATGGGGTACTCGATGAATGTTGGACCGGAATTGGAGTTTTTCCTTTTCCATACGGATGCCGAAGGACGTCCGACAACAATTACACATGATAAAGCCGGCTATTTTGACTTAACCCCCATAGATCTTGGGGAGAATGCCCGCCGCGATATGGTTTTAACATTAGAACAAATGGGTTATGAAATTGAAGCCTCTCATCATGAAGTGGCACCTGGGCAACATGAGATCGATTTTAAATATGCGGATGCGCTGGACATAGCCGATAAAATTGCTACGTTCCGTTTTGTTGTACGCACGATTGCGCAACATCATGGGTTACATGCTACGTTCATGCCTAAACCTATTTTTGGTATTAACGGATCTGGAATGCACAGTAATCAGTCACTTTTCAAAAATGGTAAAAATGCCTTCTTTGATCCTAATGATCCGATGGAGCTTTCTGAAATCGCTTACTATTATATAGCTGGACTTATGAAATATGCCCATTCTTTTACGGCTATCACTAATCCAACGGTCAATTCCTATAAACGACTGGTGCCGGGTTATGAAGCTCCTTGTTATGTGGCCTGGTCCGGGCGAAATAGAAGTCCTTTGATCCGCATACCTGCTAAAAGAGGTTCTTCAACTCGTATTGAACTACGGAGTCCAGATCCTTCTTGTAATCCTTACTTAGCTCTGGCGGTCCAACTTAAGGCAGGTCTGGACGGTATTAAGAACAAACTCGTTCCGCCACCGGCAGTTGATCTCAATATTTACGCTATGACCAGAGAGGAACGCGAAAAATTGGGGATAGCCTCTCTACCGGGAAATTTAAAAGAAGCCTTGGATGAACTAGGCAAGGCTCCCGTCATGCGTGAGGCTCTAGGTGACCATATTTACCATCGCTTTGTTGAAGCGAAGACCGAGGAATGGGATAGTTTCCAAGTCACGGTTACCCAGTGGGAACTTGATCGGTATTTACACATGTATTGAGCCATTATGGGCCTAGCTATGCTAGGCCCTGTTATATTGGTGCTGATGAATATCGCCTGGAGAGAAGAAAAGTCAAAATAAATTAATCTAGGATAATACGGGATAATCTAGGATAATCCAAAGTATAGAAATAATAATAGATAAAAAATTTAGAATTTTCTAAATTCGTTCTGGATTTTTTGATTAGGCTATGTTAATATAACATTAGTTAATAGCAAAATAGATAAAAGGAGGGTATCACAGAGTGGGAGTGACAATTCGTGTACCCGAAACGCGCTCTTCTTTTCGTCGCCAACGGCAGTTTCAAATCGGAGACCGTGTTCTAACCTGCAATCGCTGCCTTGGAACTGTTGTCCGAGTTGATCGGGACGAAATTGGAGATTATATTGTAGCTCGTTTAGATTGTATACGTGGTGAATTTGCTTACGACCCCTGGGATTTAGAAAGAATTGAATGATTATTTTACTAGAGTAGTTAAGAACATCTCAAGATTGGGGTGTTCTTTTCAGTTTTTATATAGGTACATGCCTTATCTTCTTAGAGTAGGCATATACTTATATATGACCTGTCAGGTCTTGCTGAGGTTAGAGAAGGGAGGGCTACCATGGAAGTCATAAAGTGGTTGCGTGAATATCGTGAAAATGAGGCTGCTTTGGCGTGGAACGGTACGCTTGCTGATTATTTAGCAATGGTTACTAAAAACCCCAACTTGGCACTACATGCTCATGCTCGAATCTATGCGATGATTGAAGCAGCTGGAGTTGTAACAAGCGGAGGTCAGAAAAAATACAATTTTTTTGACAAAGAACTTTTTGGGTTAGATAAAACTTTAGAACGCCTTATCGAAGAGTATTTTCATAGTGCTGCTAAACGTCTCGATGTTCGCAAACGTATTTTATTATTAATGGGGCCTGTGAGTGGTGGTAAATCGACAATCGTTAGCCTTTTGAAACGTGGACTTGAAGAATTCACAAGAACTGAAGAAGGCGCGGTCTATGCTATTGAAGGGTGCCCAATGCATGAGGACCCTCTGCATCTGTTGCCGGTGTCTTTACGTCAAGAGTTTGAAGAAAGGTATAATATCCGTATCGAAGGAAATCTTTGTCCAGTTTGTCGTTTGCGTCTCGAGGAAGAATTCGGCGGTGAAGTTGAAAGTTTTCCTGTGAAGCGAATTCTCTTTTCGGAAGAGCAGCGGGTAGGGGTTGGAACGTTTACCCCTTCGGACCCTAAATCGCAGGATATTGCCGATTTGACGGGCAGTATTGATTTTTCGACAATTACAGAATATGGATCAGAGTCTGATCCACGCGCCTATCGTTTTGACGGAGAACTCAACAAGGCCAACAGAGGGCTGATGGAATTTCAAGAAATGCTCAAGTCGGATGAAAAATTTCTCTGGAACCTTCTCAGTCTCTCCCAGGAAGGAAATTTCAAAGCTGGGAGATTTGCTTTGATTTCCGCGGATGAGCTGGTTATTGCTCATACCAATGAAAATGAATATCGTGCTTTTATCGCGAACAAGAAAAACGAAGCCCTGCAGTCCAGAATTATTGTGATGCATATTCCTTATAATCTCAAAGTTAGTGATGAAGTAAAAATTTATGAAAAGTTGATTCGCCAAAGTGACATTCAAAATGTGCACCTTGCTCCTCACAGTCTTTGGGCCACCTCTGTTTTTAGTGTCCTCTCTCGCTTAAAGCCATCCAAGAAACAAGGGATGGATCTTGTCAAGAAGATGAGGATTTATGATGGTGAAGATGTGGAAGGATTTAATCAAAAGGATATTAAAGAGCTAATGATGGAGGGAGAAGAGCAAGGCGAAGGCATGGAGGGCGTAGATCCCCGTTACGTGATTAATCGAATTTCTACAGCTTTAATTCGAGATGAGCATAAGTGTATCAACGCACTGGATATTTTAAGGGCTGTAAAAGATGGCTTAGCTCAGCATACTTCAATCATGAAAGATGAAAAGGAAAATCTTCTCAATCTTATCTCGGTTGCGCGACGTGAATATGACGAAATGGCCAAGAAGGAAGTTCAAAAGGCGTTTGTCTATGCGTACGAAGAATCAGCGAAGTCGTTGTTAAATAATTACCTTGACAATGTTGAGGCGTTTTGTAATTCTACAAAACTGTTTGACCCAATCACTAGTGAAGAACTAGCGCCAGATGAGCAACTAATGCGCAGTATTGAAGAACAAATTGGTGTTTCGGAAAACGCTAAAAAAACTTTCCGTGAGGAAATTCTGATTCGGATTTCAATGTATGCCCGCAAAGGCAAGGTATTTGCTTATACATCTCATGAACGGCTGAAGGAAGCTATTGAAAAGAAACTGTTTGCTGATTTGAAGGATATTGTCAAGATTACAACCTCTGTTGATCATCCAGATCAGGAGCAATTGTTAAAAATCAATAATGTTATGGATCGTCTCGTCAATGAGCACGGATACTGCCCAATCTGTGCTAATGAGATCGTGAAGTATGTCGGGGCCCTCCTTAACCGTTAGAGAGAGGGGGATAAATGTGGCGGATGACATCATTGTGAGTCGTGATGACTGGAGTTTGCATCGTAAAGGGTATCTTGACCAAACGAGGCACAAGGAAAAAGTTGAAGAAGTCATTAAGCGACAACTGGGAGATTTGATTGTCGATGAAAGCATCATCTTAACAGATGGTAAAAAAAACACCAAGATTCCTATGCGTTCCCTTGAAGAATTTCGTTTCCGGTATGATTTAAATAAAAAGAATCATACCGGACAAGGAACCAAAAAAATGGTTCCGGGCGAAATTTTGGGGCGTGAACAGGCCAAGGGCAAAGGCGCTGCAGGGAGTGGAGCTGGTGAAGAACCGGGCCAAGACATCTATGAAGCAGAAGTCACGTACGAGGATTTAGCCAATATTCTCTTTGAAGAATTAAAGTTACCCAATCTGGATGATAAAAAAAGGCCGCTTATTGCGCATGACCGTCCAGAATTTAATGATGTTCGAAAAAAAGGACTCATGGCGAATGTTGATAAGAAACGTACGCTGCTAGAAAGTATCAAGAGGCAGGCATTTTCGCAGAAGCAGCAAAAAAAGGACAGATTGCGAATTTCTCCGGAAGATTTGCGCTTTAAGACTTGGGAGACACGACCCAATTTTGAGACCAATGCTGTTATTTTGGCGATGATGGATACCTCTGGCTCGATGGGGCAATTTGAAAAATATATTGCCCGGACATTTTTCTTTTGGATGGTTCGTTTCCTGCGCCTAAAGTATGAGAATGTGGAGATGCGTTTTTTAGCACATCATACGGAGGCTAAAGAAGTAACCGAAGCGGAATTCTTTACGCGCGGAGAAAGTGGAGGAACCCGCTGTTCATCAGTATACCAATATGCCTTGGATTTAATTGAAGGCGAATATCCCCCTGCTCATTATAATATTTATCCTGTTCACTTTACCGATGGTGACAACATTGGCTCTGATAATGGCAAAGCCTTGTTATTAATGCAACGTTTGGTTGATGTGAGCCGGGTTGTTGGTTATGGGGAAATCTTAAGAACACATTATTCCAGTACCTTAATGTCAACGTTGAAACAAATTTCGGACCCGAAACTACGGTTGGTGACGATCAGGGACCGCAATGAGGTTTACGTTGCGCTCAAAACAGTTTTTTCCTAGAGTTTGTCTGCTCTAGTGATCTTTCATTGCACTAGTCCAGAAAAAGGATGCCATCGGGGAAGGGGGAAGTCATGGTCAATGAGATGCGAGCCTTAAATTCTATAGCTCAGGATATTGCCCAAGTGGCCCGCGGCATGGGACTGGATTTTTATCCTGTTAATTTTGAAATCGTTCCAGCGGAAGCATTATATACGTTCGGAGCCTATGGGATGCCAGTGCGTTTCACACATTGGAGCTTCGGGAAGGCTTTTTACCGGATGAAGACTCAATACGATTTGAATTTGAGTCGGATTTATGAACTAGTTATTAATACTAATCCGGCTTATGCTTTTTTGTTGGAAGGCAATCGCTTGATTCAAAATAAATTAGTGATCGGGCATGTCTATGCCCATGTCGATTTCTTTAAGAATAATTGTTATTTCTCTCGTACCCCTAAGGACATGGTTGAACGTATGGGTGCCCATGCTGAAAAAATTCGAGACTATGAATTGAAGTATGGCCGAGAAAAGGTTGAGCAAACCTTGGATGCAGTTCTAGCTATTCAAGAACATGTGGATGCAAGATCTCATATTGGTCCTAACAGAAAAATGAAAAATTCGCCGAAGATCAATGTGCCAGGCAACGATGGTAGCCAGGCCTGCAAGAGTCATCTTTGTACTGAAAATCATGCTTGTGGTGGAAATTGTAGCGGGAATTGTACGACCAAAGAACAAAGTAAGGGAGACTCCCAAAAGAAGACTCGGACCAAAAGTGCGTCGTTGCCCTACGAAGATTTATGGGGAGATCTCTTGGAAGATGAGTGTGAATGTTTGCCTCAACCGGAGTATGAAGATCTTTTGCTCTATATTATAAAGTTTGCGCCGGGGCTCGAAGAATGGCAAAGAGATATTGTTGGTATTGTTCGTGAAGAATCGTTTTATTTCTATCCCCAAATTGAGACTAAGATTATTAATGAAGGATGGGCGACATTCTGGCATGCTAGAATAATGCGTGAACTTGATCTTAACGATGCTGAAGCTCTTGAATTTGCACTTATGCACAGTCAAGTTGTGCAGCCTTCGCGCATGGGGTTGAATCCTTATTATTTAGGTGTGAAAATATGGGAGTATCTGGCGAAATCTAAAACTATGCCCGAACTTTTTGAGATCCGTGAGTCGGAGAACGATCTTTCGTTTATCCGCAATCATCTTACTAGCGAATTGGTGGAAGAACTAAATTTATTTAATTTTCGTAAAGTAGGGGCGCATTGGCAGGTTACGGAAAATGAATGGGAGAAAGTGCGAGATAATCTGGTACAGCAACTAGTTAATGGAGGGCATCCTCGAATCGTTGTACTTGAGGGGGATTACGAGGGCAAGGGAGGGCTATATCTTAAACACTGCCATGAAGGGAGTGACCTGGATATTGTCTATCTAGAGAAGACTCTTTCCCTCGTCCAGTTTCTCTGGGGAAAATTGGTTGGGCTTGAAACAGTGATTGATACCAAGAAGGTTCTTTATGAATGCGCCAATGGATCGGTCAGCCGTCGTCAGGTAGGCAAAACGGAGGAAAAGTAAAATTGGCTTGGAAAATTTTAAATAGGTTTTTAAGCAAAGCAGATGTTAGAAATAATGTCTGCTTTGCAAACATTGAGAGATTTTAACTTAGGAAATTTAGAAGCTGCAAGGTCTATCAAAACTGCAAGCAAGACAAATTAATTCCGAATTGAAACTGGCAAAGGGGACGGGTCTATGGTAGAATACCCACGGTACTTAAGTACGAATTTAGGGAGAAATAAAAGATTAGTTTAGGAGGTTTACACTTGGAAGCAATTTTAACGCACCTAGGACAATTCGTTGAATATATAATTTCATCCTTTGGTTATACTGGGGTCTTCTTGGCCATGGCAATTGAGAGTGCCTGTATCCCTTTGCCGAGTGAGATCATTTTGCCGTTTACTGGTTACATGGTATTTGCTGGGTATTTTGGTTTTTGGCAAGCAACCGTCGTGGCAACTTTGGGTAACCTTTTTGGAGCGCTCGTAGCTTATTATGTCGGTGTGTGGGGAGGGCTCCCTTTCCTCAAACGTTATGGACGTTATTTCTTTATTAATGCGCGAGAGCTAGCTTGGACAGAACGGTTGTTTGAACACTATGGGGAAGCGACTGTTTTTATTGGCCGAATGTTACCAATCGTGCGGACTTTTATTTCCTTGCCCGCTGGTATTGCCCGTATGAACCCACTAAAAATGGCCACCTATACGACAATTGGAGCATTCTTCTGGTGTACTTTGTTAATTTTTGTGGGCCAAAAATTAGGGGAGAATTGGGATTCACTCAAACCATACTTTCATCGTGTGGATGTAGTTGTTGGAGGAGCCATTATCCTAGTGGTTATTTATGGGGTGTGGAAACATCTTAAACGCAATAAACGTTAACACATATTAGTTTCTTAAAGTTAAGCTATAGTCGTTATTCAAACCACGCACTCAGGAAGGCAGGTAGGGCATGCACGGGCTAGAGCACTATGTGACGAACATTATCTATCACTATCGTTATGCAGGCTTATTTCTACTACTTTTAGGTGGTATGGTCGGTGTGCCAGTACCCGATGAATTTCTTATGACGTTTAGTGGATTTCAAACGTCATTGGGACGAATGAATTTTGGGAAAACCCTTCTTGTTGCCACCCTTGGTAGTTTCTTAGGAATGAACTTAAGTTATTGGGTCGGAAGGAGACTGGGAATTCCTTTCTTGCACAAGGTTGCTCCCTATCTTCATCTCAATGAAAAAAAGATCGCCCGAGCCGAACATTGGTTTCAGCGTTTTGGCGATCGGCTTATCGTGATTGGGTACTTCTTTCCGGGATTTCGTCATTTCACAGCGTATTTTTCGGGGATGAGTGAACTTAATTATGGGCGTTATGCTGCGCTGGCAGGGACCGGTGCCTTTCTCTGGACGTTAACGTTTATTACGCTCGGGCGAATCCTAGGAGAGCATTGGGTAAAAATTACGTTTATCTTACACCGTTATTTAGCGTTGGGTGGAATTGTGCTGGCCATGATTGTGTTCTTGATCTATCTCTATAGTGTCAAACGAGGGCGGGAATATCAGGAAGACTGAACTAAGCTCCTTAATACTTTCCAAGCATTAGGTGAAAGCTAAGTCAAGTGGTATAATTTAAAGGATAAAAACCCAAACATAAAGGAGGTCACATAGGTGGCAAATGAAAGTACTCAGGATTCAGAACTTAAGCAAAATCCAATTGTAACGTTGGAGATGGAAAACGGCAACACAATTAAAATCGAACTTTATCCAGAGGTAGCTCCCCAAACTGTTAAAAACTTTGTTGCTCTTGTCTCTGATGGCTTTTATGATGGTCTCATTTTCCATAGAGTTATCCCGGGTTTTATGATACAAGGTGGTGACCCCAACGGGACAGGGATGGGTGGAAGTAAACAAACGATTCCTGGTGAGTTTTCCGGAAATGGTTTTAAAAATGATTTAAAGCATGACCGTGGAGTTATATCTATGGCTCGCACCTCGGATCCTAATTCGGCTAGTTCTCAATTTTATATCGTGGTCAAGGCTTCAAGCCACTTAGATGGTCAGTATGCTTCTTTCGGAAAAGTCATTGATGGTCTGGAAGAAGTCGATCGGATTGTCAGTGTTCCGAAGGATCGTGGGGATAAACCGTTAGAAGATCAGAGAATGAAGAAAGTTACTATTCAGCTCTAGTTTTACTCTGAATTGTACTAGATTATTCCAGCGCAGAAGAAGAGGGCCTTGCCCTCTTCTTCTGCGTATCAGACTCATTTTCAGTTGGGGGGTTAATATGTTAGATTTACTGAGTTTATTTGGTCAAGTTGTGGATGAACAGAGTTTTACAGTCGTTGCACGTAAATTGGGAATTAGCCAACCGGCGGTTTCGAATCAGATGCGGGCGCTGGAAGAGAAACTAGGGGTCAAATTACTTTATCGCAAGGGAAAGGGTTTTGCCCTAACTCCGGAGGGGGAAACGGTCTATCGACATGCCTTGCTCATGCTCGACGAATGGTCAGAGCTTGTGCGAGAAATCGGAGGTTCGGAAAGGCAAATGAACGGGAAAATTCATATTGGTGCTTCTCACATTCCCGGTGAATATTTGCTTCCTGTTTACTTAGCTTCTTTTCGGAAATTGTATCCTGAAATAAAGTTTAAACTGTCCATTGGAGACAGTCTGGAGATGGCAGAAAAAGTTCTTGCTCATGAAGTGGATTTTGCTGTTGTTGGGGCTGTGTTCGATACGGAAAAACTAACCTCGGAATTTTGGCTTAAAGATGAACTGGGTTTTGTAGTCGCTGGTGACCATCCCTTAAATTCCAAACAATGTATTGAAATAACCACGCTCCAGGAATATCCTATGATTATTCGGGAGAGTGGATCGGGACATCGGAGGGCTTTCGAGGAAGCGCTTGCCAAACGTGGGTTTGATTTAAACGATTTTAATATAGTCTTAGAAGTTGGAAGTACGGAAGCCGTGAAAAATGCTGTTCGTTCTGGCTTAGGGTATTCATTTTTGTCGAGACATGCCTTAGATTCTTGCGAGAAACACGGTTTAGTATGGACGAACGTCAAAGATTTTTACATCGAACGTGGTATTTACCTTTTAACTCGTCGGAATAAGTCTTTAACGGTCATTGTCGATGAATGCGTCAGGTATCTGGCGAGTCAGAAGTTAGAGGCTCGAGGTCAGATAATAGCTAGTCCTGAAGAAATCTCATAGCATTATCCCACAACAATTGCGTTTTCACTGCTTGCGTAAGCGGAAGCAAGCTTACGGCTTGGATGGAGTCAAGGGGTGAATAGTCCATGATTGGAAAGTCTGTACCAAAAATAAATTTGCTTGGGTTAGCGTCTATTGCTTTGAGCCAATCCTCCTGCAGAGGAAGCCGGGGGTTACCGAAGATAAAGGCAGAATCCAGGTAAACGTTCGGATAGCTGGCAGCCATTTTTGCAGCTAGGGAGAAGTCATCAGGAAGACCCATGTGGGCAATGGTCACTTTCAGATTGGGGAAGGATTTGAGCACATCCAAAAGGGAATCTACTCGTGTATAGGGAGTCTCTGTAGGCAGCCCACCTAAATGAAGAATAATTCCCTTGCGCCTTTCATTAAGCATGCGATATATAGGCCACAAGCGTTTGTCATTAGCAGCGACTTTTTGAACAAACGTATGAAGTTTGACACCAGGAAAATTCCATTCATCAAGGGCTTGGCTTAAGGTTTTCTCCAGCTCTGTGTCATCCTGATGAAGGGCAGCAAAAGGCTTTAACCAAGGATTTTTCTCACAGAGGTCCTTGAGCCATAAGTTAATTCCTGGAGACATATCCTTCTTGTGGATGTATCCTAGTACAAAAGCCGACCTTACCCCGATGCTTTGAAGATAGTCCAAAAGGGTCTCAACGGATTGTCGATAGAGCATCGTCAAACCGTGTTGCTCAAACCAGTCTAAAATAGCGCCCATTAAGCGATCTGGAAAAAAATGAATGTGAGCATCGCAGATAGGTTGAAGCTCATTCATTACATTTTCGTTGTGCTTAGCATTTATAGTTAAGTTGTCGTGCTTATTAATAGTATTATTGGTATCTTCATTAGAATTCATTAGTTTTTGCTCCCTTCAAGAAATGAGGTGGAGGTATTTTTTAAATGTTTCGACAGGGAAGGCTAAATTACTCTACAATTAAATGCGATAATGATAGTGTTAGTCAGGCGACCCTTTCACAACTTAGTTTAAATAAAGGAGAGGCACGTTTGAACTGGTTTTTAAGTGAATTCAATATTCGAGCATGGCGTCTGATTAAAAATTATGAAGCAGAAAAGGCTCCAGCGGTTACGCTGATTTATGGACCAAGAGGGATAGGCAAATCAGCTCTGCTGCGCTATCTTTATCAACATATTAAGCTAAGTAATGAGGAGAGCATTTGCACAGACGCCTTGTCTTTCGCTCGTCAATATGCCTACGCTGCTCAGAACAATAAGCTTAATTCATTCCGGCAGCGCTATCGTTCGACTCGGTTGCTGCTGATCGATGATCTCCAATTTTTCGAGGGGAAAGTTAAAACGATTGAAGAGCTCCATTATACTTACGAATATGTGATTGGAAACGGGGGCAAGATGGTGATCACCCTTGAAGCCGATTTGCCACAGCTGGAATTTCTAGGAGAACAGCTTGGGTCTCGCTTTTTGAGTGGCGTGGTCGTTTCGATTAATCAGCCCTTGAAAAATGAGTTGGAGCGCTTTCTGGCTGAATATATTCACCAAAACCATCTTTTTATGGACAAATTGGTTCTAAAGATCATCGCTGAGCGTACTGATAATTTGGCAGATGCGGTGAGAGTCATAAAACAGTTTGTTCAATTTGCCGAATCACAACAAGATGAACTGAGCTTGCAGTGTTTTCAGGTTTATTGGAATAACGAGGAACGAAAAAGAGATGTACTTGTTGACCCGAGGAATATTATTCGAATAGCTGCTCAAACTATGGGAATCTCTGGCGAGGAACTGGTAGGGCCTAGCCAAAAACCACGGGTGAATGAAGCGAGACAGTTGGCCATCTACACAATACGGACTCTTTGCGAGATTTCTTATCCGGCAATTGCCTACTATTTTAATCGTAACCATTCTACCATGATAATCTCTTATAAAAAAATGCAAGAAAAGCTGACTAAAGATCAGGAATTAAATAAAAAATATAAAATAATATTAAATTTTTTTAAAGCATAAATTTAAGACAGAAGTTAGAGCTCAATGATTATAAGCATAATGTGATTTGCCAGACTAGAAAATATGCTAAAAAAATAATGAGAAAGGGTGATTCTATGTCCGGTACAATACAACGGATTGGGGTACTAACCAGCGGCGGAGATGCTCCAGGAATGAACGCAGCTCTTCGCGCGGTGGTTCGGAAAGGGATTTACCACGGGCTGGACGTTTTTGGAATAAGCCGAGGATATGAGGGGCTTATTCACGGAGAAATTCAAGAAATGACGATTGGCTCTGTTGCGGATATTGTGCTTCGTGGCGGAACTATATTGAAGACTGCGCGTTCCGAAGAAATGCGGACCAAAGAAGGGCAGCAGAAGGCCTTAGACCAGTTACATAAGCTGAAGATTGACGCCTTGGTGGTGATTGGAGGAGATGGCTCTTTTCGAGGAGCTCAAACTTTAGTAGCTCAGGGTATTCAGATTGTGGGGATTCCGGGAACCATTGACAATGATATTGCTGGAACTGATTTGACAATAGGTTTTGACACTGCCACTAATACGGTTGTCGATGCCGTGAGTAAAATTCGAGATACGGCGTCTTCCCACGAACGGACGTTCATTGTGGAAGTTATGGGCAGGAATTGTGGAAATATAGCGCTTCAGGCCGGCTTAGCCTGTGGAGCTGAATCAATTTTGGTTCCGGAAATCCCCTATAATTTAGATGAAATCAGTGATAAATTAAAGCGTGGTCATCAGCGTGGCAAAAATCATAGTATTATTTTGGTTTCAGAAGGTGTGGGAAGCGCTTATAAAATTGGAGAAGAATTACGTACTCGCTCAGGGTTTGAGACTCGTATCACCGTGCTAGGACATTTACAACGCGGTGGAAATCCAAGTGCTCTGGATGCTGTGATTGCCGCAGGCATGGGGGGGAAAGCGATCGAGATTATTTTGGCTAAAGAATCTAATAAGATGGCTGCATATGTCAATCAAATCGTTGTCTCTAGCCCTCTCGATGCCGCTTATGGAACACGGCGTCCCTTTAACAAAGAACTATACGATTTAGCAAATGAACTTTCAATTTAAGCTTGGAAAAAATAAATTATAGAGATGAGGTTGTAGTGATGGAAAACCAAATGCGAGCAGGCATAATGATCGATTACACGGGGATGATGAAGGGCTCACAAAATCCGAAAGGATTTGAAAAAGAAGAATTGTTGGGGCTTCAAAACGAGATGGATCAAGCTCAGGCAACGCTTGAGATTCGGAGGGAAGCTGGGGAGATCGATTTCTCAAAGCTTCTGACTAGCATGAAAACCCAACTTTCAGAGATAATTGAGTATGCTAATGCTGTCGCCCCTAGCTATGAAAATTTTGTAGTTTTGGGAATTGGCGGCTCTGCACTTGGCCCATTGGCTGTTCAACAAGCTCTAAATCATTACTATTATAATGATCTTTCTTCGGCGCAGCGTGGTCACCGCCCCCGCTTTTATGTTTTGGACAATATCGATCCGGTGCGGGTTAATGAGTTGTTACAGATGCTCGATCCAAGCAAAACTCTTTTTAATGTAATTTCAAAATCAGGTAACACCTCAGAAACTATGGCTCAGTTTCTAATTGTCCGGGACATTTTGCGTCGGGTATGCGGAGACAACTACGCCGAGCATATTGTCATTACCACAGATAAAGAAAAGGGAAATCTTTTGCCAATTGCCCGTAAAGAAGGATATAAACGCTTCGTGATTCCGGCTGGAATCGGAGGGCGCTTCTCAGAACTGACGCCCGTAGGATTGCTAGCTGCTGCCATTTGTGGGATCGATATTAAGCAGCTGCTGGAAGGTGCCTTGGAGATGGATCAGTGGATTAGGGAGGCTAAAGGGGTATCCTCTAATCCAGCCCAATTGCGAGCGGCACTTGCTCATTTATCATGGCAAAAAGGAAAAAATATCTCAGTATTTATGCCCTATGCTGACGGTTTAAAAACAATGGCGGACTGGTATGCCCAATTGTGGGCAGAAAGCTTAGGAAAAGGTCACGATCGACAGGGGCGAGTTGTTCACATTGGACAGACACCTGTCAAAGCTTTAGGGGTAACAGATCAACATTCTCAAGTTCAGTTATATGCTGAGGGACCCGATGATAAGGTCGTAACCTTTGTAGCCGTTGAGAAATTTAAGGAAACCCAAGCGATCCCAATCGATCTGGAGTTGCCTGAGGACATTCAATTTTTAGGGGGACGGACCTTGGAAGAATTGTTGTTCGCGGAACAAAAAGCAACAGAATACGCCCTGACTCTTGCTGGGCGGCAACATCAGAAGATTATATTGCCTACCTTAGACGCGTATAACGTTGGGCAGTTACTGCTTCTACTTGAGTGGGAGACTGCTTACATGGGTGAGTTATTGAACATCAATGCCTTCGATCAACCGGGAGTTGAGGAAGGAAAAAATGGGACGTACGCTTTAATGGGCCGCAAGGGATATGAAGCGAAGAAACACGACATTGAGGAGTATGGAAAAACGCAGTATCGGTTGAGTTCGGACGTTAGGTGATTTGCACACTGAACATGTCGATATAGTAAAGGCCACTCCTTGAGTGGCCTTTACTAATTATAAGATTTAACACATTCTTCATACAAAGGTCACTGAACGGTGACGAATTTACTCTAAGATACAGTTAGGGTGGGAAAACAAAAACTATAGAGGGCGTGATAATGTGAAATTTAAAACAATAGCAGGAACTCTATCGATCATTGCGCTGTTATCAACCCCAACATTAGCACAAGCATATGTTGCCGCAGATAAATCATTAGGACTTCTTACAGGTCAGTCCGAAATAGTAGCGTTGAGGGCTAAAGCTCTTGGTATTGATGCAACGGGCTTAACCGATGATGAAATTAGTCGACAACTTAAAGTAGTGGGTCAAGTTAAACAAATAGCAAATCTTCAGGCACGGGCCAAAGCACTCAATATTGATATTGCGGGCCTAACTAATGATCAAGCAAGGATAAAGATTAAAGCAGTAGATAGAAAAAATACTTTAACCAACATTTTAGCTCAGGCTGAAACACTTGGAATTGGGATCGATATAATCGAGAAGAGTTAATGGGAGCGGGTACCAAGCTTGACTCGTTTCATCCTACTCATTATCCACAGCAAATTATACAAAGTTAGGTGAAAAATTGCGGGAAGTACCAGTTCCCGCTTATGCTTTATGCCAACTTCCCGCCGTTGTTATGTTTTCCGCGTTTTCACAGGCATATGCTTCGCAAACGAAGCCTGAAACTTCAGCTCCGTCTAGTAACTCGATCTTTCCTATGCCGAGCGGAGACGGTATAGCGGAAACAAAATCCCCGAACCGCGTTAGTGGCATTCCCCAGAGTTCGATTTGTATGGAAGCTCCCCCCGTGTTGCTTTTCAGTAGACCTGGTTTGGCAGGTAGGGTAGGTAGCCTGAAGAGCTGATAGTGAGGGGCAGTTAAAGTTTCGCGCAGAAAATGAGCTTCATGTTCCAGCATCTGCTTTTCAAGTGGATATCCGCGCATGTGCAAACCGCATACTGCGATTAAAAGGGTGCCTGTTTCGGTTTTGAAAATTTTATTCTCCATCCTAGTAAGTTGCTACCTCCTTAGTTAAGGCACATTCAAGAAAATAACAAGTCAGTCTGCGCCAGTCTATTTTGTGTCATACTGCGTCGGCATATGCCCCTAATAGCCCCGCTATGAGGGGCACATGCCTCCTTGTCTGACGCAAAATATCCAAGGTATCATGACTTGTTATTTTCTTTCATATGCCTAAGCTTAAGATTCTGGGTTTCGTTCGAGAGATTTTTGTAGATCAGATTAAGCAGGATTCCATCACATCTGTCCACTTTAAACGCTTGGGAAGATTATATAGTATAAACTATTGGATTAAAAGAGCAGTTTGCGGCAAAATGCAAACATGTGGGGGTTACGATAGAAAAAGGGGTGCTAAAATGAATCCACTGATATTGATTGGCGAGATGGCGCGGATCCACGGAATCTCAGCCCAGACATTAAGGTATTATGACAAAATTGATTTATTTAAGCCATCCTATATTCAAGAAGAGTCCAGTTACAGATATTACGGCATCGAGCAGTTTGCCCATCTCGAATCGATTCTTTTCTTAAAAGGGACGGGAATGCCGCTCAAGGAGATCAAACGATATTTTGAAAACAGAGGTTTGGATTCGATGCTGGCTCTGTTGGAAAAAAGAGTGGATTATATTAATGAGGAAATAGTAAGATTGAAGAATAAACGGACGAAAATAGAATCAATGCTTACAACCGTGACGAACTATCTTGACAAGAACATTATGGAAAAATGTAGATTCCAGCAAATGCCAGCAAGACAAATGTTGTTTTTTACGTTTGGAAACGGCGACATTTTTGTGGAGCATGAATTAGGCATCAAAAAACTTGGTATGGAAATTAAAAGTATCGACGAGCTTTACCTTAATCCTTTTGGTTCGGTAATTGATAAAAGCGAGATTGAAAAAGGGAATTATTCAAATTTTAAGGGGATAACGATGGTATTTGGGCATAGCATTCCAGATGAAATAGTGACTATTCCGCTACCCGAAGGGGTGTATGCCACAATGGCATTTGTCGGGACCTATAAGGACATCGAGAGCTATTTCAGAGAGATGACGAAGCAGATTAAAGAAAATGGATATAAAATCGCGGGGGATGGGCTCGTGCTTATCATTACTGATAAGGCGTATTCAGATTATGAATATGAATATATCAGTGAAATTCAAATACCGATCAAACGCTGAATGGTTTAATAATAAAAAGCTGTTGACATTATAGCTACTATAATGTTTATAATGAAGTTAGCTTAAAGATGCTTATGGGCATATTAAGTGTAGCAAAGGTGCTGCTGAAGAAGTGGCACTTTTTATTTTTAAAAAAAGAGGTGAATAAAAATGATTATGATAGAAGCATTTGTCCGGCCTGAAAAAGCTGATTTTGTGCTTGCCAGTTTGCAGGAACAAGGTTATTCGGCAGCAACACGGGTCAGCGTTTTGGGAAGAGGAAAACAAAAAGGTCTGAAAGTGAAGTCTGTTTTATACAGTGAGCTGCCTAAAGAGCTGATTATACTCGTTGTCGAGGATCAAGAGGAAGAAAAGGTTATTTCTATTCTTATGAAAAGTGCAAAAAGTAGCACCGCTGGGACATACGGTGATGGAAAGATTTTCGTGACGCCAGTCAGTACAGCCTATACAATCAGCAGCGGCAAGGCTGAATTGTGATATTTTCATAAACGGTGCAAAGCGAGGTGAGTTGAATTGAAAAAAGTAATGATTATAATTAGGCCGGAAAGATACCGTCAGACTAAGGACGCGTTGGAAGCGGAGGGTTTTAGTGCATTCAGTGCTATGAACGTCCTCGGCAGAGGCAAAAAACTGGTGGAATTTTCGGCGGGAGATGGAAGTTCTGATAGCAAGCCTGATAGTTACCATCGTTTAATGACGAAGAAACTGATGATCGTTTACATAAACGATGAGGACGAAAGCCGGCTGAGCGAGATTGTCATAAAGGTCAACCAGACAGAGCAGGAGGGCGACGGCAAACTATTTGTCATCCCAGTCAAGCGCAGCATCAGGATAAGAACCGGAGAAGAAAATGAAGATGCTCTTGTTTAAAGGAAAGGAAGGAATTAGATGAGGAAAATTGTGGCCTTGTTATTGACCCTCGCGTTAGTTATCTCGTTAGGAGGCTGCGGCACAGCCCCAACGCCCAGCAGTAGTACGACGAGTAACAACAACAAAAAAATAACTATTGGTACCTCTCCCTATCCCGCTTGGTATGTATGGTATATCGCGAAAGAAGAAAATCTGTTCCAAAAATATGACCTAAATGTGGATTTGGTCTATTTTCCGGTTTACAGTGACAGTTTGCAGGCATTTAATACCGGTAAGCTTGACCTGCTCAATATTGCTGCCTGCGATATGATTGCCCCCTATAACCAAGGCGTCAAATTTAAAGCTGTCATGATCAACGACAACTCAAATGGGGCAGATGGCTTGGTGGCCAATACCAAGTTTAAATCTATTAGTGATCTCAAAGGCCAGAATGTTGTAACTGAATATGGTACCATAGAACATTTCTTCCTGCTTAAAGCCCTGGAATCGGCGGGAATGACAGAAAGTGATATTAAGTATACCAACATGACCGTAAACGATAGCGGCACGGCTATGCTGGCGGGCAAGGTGGGTGCGGCCTGCGTGTGGGAACCTTCACTATCTCTGGCGCTCGGCAGCAAGGATAATCATTTGCTTTATAGCTCGGCCAATACGCCCGGCCTTATTCCCGATCTTCTTATTGCCAGTGACGATCTTATCAAGACGGACCGCAAGGATGTAACCAACCTCGTCAATGTCTATTTGGATGCCCTGGAATTTTACAATCAGAATCCGGATAAGGCTGTGGCCGATATGGCTAAGCAGGCAGATGTCACGGTGGACGTCATGAAACAAATGATGGCTGGATCAAAGTTGTTTTCTGTCAAAGAAAACCTTGCAGCGATGACGGAAAAACAGGATAACTACACATACCTTCCTTATACATTAAATGAAACGGCTAAATTTCTCCAAAGCGTTAAGATGATCGATAAAATCCCAGCCAAACCGGAGGATATGTTCGATACGTCCTTCATGCAGGAAATAAACAAGACCAGAAAGGATTTTACACCGCCAGATACCAAAGCTTTGGCGCAGAAGTAAGAGAGGAGGTCGTCCAATGAGGAAACTATTTAGAATTCGCACTAAAATCGACATTAAATTATACAACGCTTTAGCATTGGGAGTTTTTCTGCTAGTTCTTTTCCTCTGGACGATGTTGAGCGCAGGAGGTTCCATAAGTCAGATCTTTTTGCCTTCGCCCCAATCAGTGCTCATTTATCTGATTCATGTATTCGGTTCTGGTCAAATCTGGCCGGATATTGGCATTAGCGCTTACCGCATTTTTATGGGGTTTGTCATAGCAGCAGTAATCGGCCTTCCCCTTGGCATATTGGCCGGGACATTTAATTTTGCCGAAGCTTTGATCCAGCCTTTGACCGAGTTTATTCGCTATATGCCGGTGCCAGCGTTCGTGCCACTGATCATGGTTTGGTTCGGCATCGATGAAAGCGCTAAGATAGCCCTGATCTTCTTGGGAACGCTTTTTCAGCTGATTCCTATGGTCGCGGATAATGTCCGCGCCGTGCCGGAGGACCTGCTCAGTGCAGCCTATACACTCGGCGCAAAACGAATAACGGTTATTATGAAAGTTATTATTCCTGCCATCGCGCCCAGGACGATGGACACGCTACGAATCATGATCGGCTGGGCCTGGACATACCTGATAGTTGCCGAACTGGTAGCAGCTAACAGCGGTCTTGGTTACAACATTCTGAAAGCGCAGCGTTATCTGAAAACAGACGCTATTTTTGGTGGTATTCTGATCATCGGTTGCCTTGGGCTTTTAACCGACAGGCTGTTTGTTTTAGCCAACCGGAAGCTGTTTCCCTGGGCGGAAGGAGGGAAATAATGTTCGGCAGAAAAAAGCAGGCCCAAACCGAGGCTGACTCCGTAATAGAGGCACATGTTGCCAACAGCAAGATTCTAGTCAGCAATCTCCGCAAAGCCTATGTCAGTAAAAAAAGGGAAACCGTCGCCATTGCTGACGTGAGCATTGAAATATTGGACAATGAATTTGTCAGCATCGTCGGTCCATCCGGTTGTGGTAAGTCCACGCTGCTGCGCATATTGGCTGGTTTGGATGAGGCCACGGGCGGAACAGCGATTCTCGACGACAAGCTGATTGACGATCCTGGCGCTGACAGGGGTATGGTGTTTCAGACCTACACCCTTTTTCCCTGGCTTAGCGTGGAAGAAAACATTCACTTTGGGTTAAAGATTAAAAAAATACCCAAAAAGCAAGCGGATGAGATTGTCGACCATTATCTGGAGGTCATTAAACTCACCCCTTTCCGAAAAAGTTATCCCAAAGAATTGTCTGGGGGCATGCAACAAAGGGTAGCGATAGCGCGGGCTCTAGCCAACAGCCCTAAGGTATTGTTGATGGATGAGCCTTTCGGCGCTCTGGATTCGCAGACAAAATCTGAGATGCAGCTTTTGATGAGGCAGATTTGGCAGGTGGATAAACCCACCGTGGTCTTCATCACCCATGATATCGAGGAGGCGGTATTCCTCTCGACGAGGGTGTATGTCATGAGCGGACAGCCGAGTGTGATCAAGGCCAATATTCCAATTTATCTGTCTTACAAGCGTTCACTTGAAATTAAAGATACGACTGAGTTTATAGCCTACAGGCATAGGATCACGGCACTGCTCCATGACAAGGAAGTGGATGTTGAGGTAGAAAGTTAAATAGTGACTACGGTCTTCTAGGGTTCCGCAGGGCGCGGTTTTGCGCGCCTCGGTCTGGTCCGAGAGAAGGCGCGTGCCGATGGTACGTACACGGAGGGATAAAAACCCGGGAGAACTGATTATTTCAGCTGGCCCGGGTTTTCTTTGCTCAAATTGGTTAAATTTCGATGAAGGAGCTAATTAACATGAAGACGATCTGGAAGACGATTTTACGTCCGGGTGAAAAATGGTCAGGAGAGATTGGCAGAGGCAAGCTGCTGAGGTTCACGGCCCTAAAGGCCGGTGCCAATCTGTCAATGTTGCTTTATAATCGCAGGGATCGAACCGAAAGATACAACATGCCGGATACTCTCAAGGCCCAGTACACGTCGCACCTTACGACGGGAAACGTGCTGATGAGCGATAACGGGCGTGTTCTGGCGAGTATCGTTGCAGACGATTTGGGATGGCACGACACGATTTCAGGCGTCACAGGGCCGGAGCAGACGGATGCCAAATACGGCAAGACCGATTATCAGCAGATGAGAAATGACTGGCTGCGCAACGGCTACGAGAATTTTATGATTGAGCTGGAAAGAAACGGTCTTCAGCCGCGAGATATGGTTCCTCCAGTGAATTTTTTTGCCAAGGTGCAGTGCGATAACGAAGGCGGCATGCATTTTATCGAAGAACATTGCAGTCAAGATGTAACGGTCACTCTGCGCACAGAAATGGACGTACTGATTATTTTATCAAATACGCCCAATCCACTGGATAGGCGCAAGGAATATCCTGCAGTGCCTGTTTTGATGGAGCTCCTGCTAGCAATGCCTGTCGATGCGCTGGATTATTGTGTCAACTATAGACCCGAAAACCGCAGGGCTTTTGAGAATACATGGGATTACTATACATTATCAGATTAAGACACGGGAGGAAGTAAAATGACAGTTTTATTCACTAAAACAGAAAGTACCCGCCAAGAGACGGATGCCGTTTATGACAAGGTGATTCTGGCGGGTGACGGCTGGATGCATGAGCTCAAGCCAAATCAGATCTTCCGTATTGTCGATCTTGGCGGCAACCAGGCAGCGGATACGATGTTTTTTGATGCCGCCAATCCCCAAGACCATTACAGCGCGACGGCAACCATGACAGCACAGGCGAATATCTTCCTCACGACCGGATCAGTCCTGCGTGCGGAATCGGGTAAGTCTTTACTGACGATCGTGGCTGATACTTGCGGATCTCACGACACCCTGGGTGGAGCCTGTTCCGCCCAAAGCAATACCGTGAGGTATTCCAGGGATATACAGTATATGCATAATTGTCGCGACACCTTTCTACTTCAGATGGCAGGTTATGACGACCGTTACCAAAAGCGTGATCTTGCCCCGAATATTAATTTTTTTATGAATGTTCCCGTAACGCCCGAGGGTGGACTGAAATTTGCTGACGGGCTTTCGGCACCGGGTTACTATGTGGAAATGCGGGCGGAGTGTTGGGTCACAGTGCTGATCAGCAATTGTCCGCAGCTCAACAACCCTTGCAATGCCTATAATCCCACCCCCATACGATTGCTGATTTGGGATGAATAAAGGAGCTGCATTAGATGTTTACAAAAGTTTTGATAGCCAACAGAGGCGCGATTGCCCATCGGGTCGAATCTACGCTTAAAAAGATGGGCATCAAGTCCGTGGCCGTTTATACGAAGGCTGATCAGGACAGTCTGCATGTAAGTGACGCCGATGAAGCAGTGTTCATCGGGGATGGCCCCGCTCAAGACAGCTATCTGAATGCCGAGCTTATATTGAAGAAGGCAGTCGAAACAGGGGCGCAGGCCATTCATCCGGGCTATGGATTTCTCAGCGAAAATGCTGGTTTTGCAAGGGCCTGTGCCGAAAAGGGGATCGTATTTATTGGGCCTTCCCCCGAGCAGATGGAACAGTTCGGACTTAAGCATTCCGCTCGCCTAATAGCGGCAAAAGCAGGAGTGCCGCTCCCGCAGGGAACAGGTTTGTTACTAAATTGGGCTGAAGCAATGGAGGAAGCCGCGCACATAGGTTATCCGGTTATGCTGAAGAGTACGGCCGGTGGCGGAGGTATCGGCATGAGGATCTGCGAGGACGAGCAAAGCTTGCGTTCGGCCTTTGAAGCTGTAAGGTATCTGGCTAAAACAAATTTTCAAGATGATGGCGTCTTTCTTGAAAAATATATTGCTCGAGCTCGGCATATTGAAGTGCAGATCTTCGGCAGTCGTTCCGGCGAGGTTGTGGCTGTCGGAGAAAGGGATTGTTCTGTTCAGCGGCGCAATCAGAAGGTGATGGAAGAAAGCCCTGCGCCGAACCTCCCTCGACATATTAGATTACAAATGCATGAGGCCGCGGTTAGACTGGCCAAATCGGCCAGTTATCGCAGCGCAGGCACGGTCGAATTTCTTTACGACACTAAGGCACAACAGTTTTACTTTTTAGAGGTTAATACTAGGCTGCAGGTTGAACACGGGGTTACGGAAGAGGTATATGGTCTGGATCTTGTTGAATGGATGGTGTTGGAAGCAGCCGATGAGCTTAATAATTTAAAGGGCAGGCTCCGTCAGCCGGAGGGCCACAGTATACAGGCCAGAATCTATGCTGAAGACTGTCACAATAATTTTGCACCGAGCAGTGGTCGAGTGGACCGGGTTGTTTTTCCGAACACGGCAAGAGTCGAGACCTGGATTCAGGACAGTGTTGAGGTGAGCACTCTGTATGATCCACTGCTCGCCAAAATCATCGTCCATGGCGAGAATCGTGCGGATGCGTTGCAAAAGCTAAAAGTCGCTCTTGACAACACTAATATCTACGGACTGACCAGCAATGTCAGGTATCTGAGGGCGCTACTTGAGCGTAATGATTATGGCGAGGGCAATCTCAGCACTCAGATGCTCGAAGGCTATCTGCCTGACTATCCGGCGCTGGAGGTGCTCGACGGAGGGATACAGTCTACAATTCAGGATTATCCAGGGCGTACAGGGTATTGGCATGTGGGCGTTCCGCCCTCCGGTCCCATGGATGCTTGGTCTTTCCGATTGGGAAATCTACTGCTCGGAAACGATGAGGGTTTGCCTGGGCTTGAATTGACACTTAAGGGTGGGAGTTACCTCTTCAGAGGCGGAGCTTGGTTCTGTCTGACAGGCGCGGACATGAAGGCACGTCTTGACGACAAAAATGTGCCGATCTATCAACCCGTTTGGGCGAGTGCTGGACAGATGCTAGCGTTTGGTGAGGCTGAACAGGGTCTGAGGACATACCTGCTGATCCAAGGCGGCATTGATGTGCCTAGTGTGCTCGGGAGCGCTTCGACCTTCACATTGGGTCGCTTCGGAGGGTTGAATGGCCGTGCTTTGCGTACTGGGGATGTATTGGCACTGAACCGACAGTGTGTCAAGCCCAACGGACAGGAGCTCGCTCTAAACAGCAGGCCGAAAATCGCGGGCAGCTGGACGATCGGAGTTATACCCGGTCCCCATTGCACGACGGAATTTTTAAAACCAGCTTTCCTTAAGCAGCTAGCGTCTGTTGAGTGGGAAGTGCATTTTAATAGTTCGCGTTCAGGGGTGCGGCTTGTGGGTCCCGCACCGGAGTGGAGTCGCCGAGATGGGGGCGAGGCCGGCCTCCATCCCTCCAATATACACGACACGCCTTATGCCGTGGGGGCTTTGGATATGACAGGTGATATGCCGATTCTGCTCGGTCCTGATGGGCCAAGTCTGGGTGGATTTGTTTGTCCCGTGACAACAGCGTCAGCAGAACTTTGGAAGATCGGTCAGCTTCATCCCGGCGACAAGGTATCGTTTCAGTTACTGACCCTCGAAGAGGCTCAACAAATTCGCCAAAAACAGGAGGAGGATTTGGTGAAAGTTGCCGAGGGGAGCAGAGTCTTAGAAGCCGCCAAGCTTCCCCAACAAAAACGTTTGCTGCCGCCTGATTATCCCGTCTTGTACAGTGATGAAAAAAATCAGCCCCTGCCGCTCAAGATACGTTGTGCAGGTGACGAATACCTGCTTGTGGAATACGGCGAAATGGAGTTGGATTTGCGCTTGAGACTGCGCGTTCATTCGCTTAGGCAGGCGATACAAGAAGAGCAGGGGATACCAGTGATTGATCTGACGCCTGGTATACGTTCTCTCCAGGTTCACATTGACTGTAGAAAAATTGATATCCGCAAAGCGTGTCGCAAAATCATCGAACTTGAAAAAAATCTTCCCTCCTTGGAATCAGTAAAACTGCCCTCGCGCATCATAGAGTTGCCACTCTCCTGGAATGATCCCGGCGCACAGTTGGCGATGCGGCGTTATCAGCAGAATGTAAGACCGGATGCGCCGTGGTGCCCAGATAATATCGAGTTTATCAGGAGAATCAACGGGCTCGCCAGTAGCGAAGACGTTTATAAAACTGTCTTTAACGCAACCTATCTTGTCCTTGGTCTCGGCGATGTCTATCTCGGCGCTCCCGTAGCCGTACCGCTTGACCCCAGGCACCAGCTTGTGACCACAAAATACAATCCCGCCAGGACTTGGACGCCTGAAAATGCCGTGGGCATAGGCGGTGCCTATCTTTGCGTTTACGGAGTCGAGGGGCCAGGGGGCTACCAACTCGTGGGCAGGACCGTCCAGATGTGGAATCGACTGCGTTCAACCCCTTGCTTTGCAGAAGGTAAACCTTGGCTGCTAAGATTCTTTGATCAGATCAGGTTTTACCCTGTTGAACCTGAAGAGCTTCTGCGGTTGCGGGAAGAGTTCCTGAGAGGGAAATTTAATGTAAAAATAACGGAGACGACCTTTGATTATGGCGAACACCTGGCCTATCTCGATCGCATCAACCAAGAGGCCGCCGCTTTCAAGGCTCATCAGCAAGCTTCATTTAACGCCGAACGTGAACGCTGGAAACAACTCGGACTCGATGAATTCGTTTCTGAGCAGGCTATTGTCTCAGATGATGCTGAAGACTTGCTGCCTGAAGGAACAGAAGGTTTATGCGCCAAGATTCCGGGCAGCGTCTGGAAGGTGCTGGTAAGTGAAGGAGAGCTGGTGAAAAAGGATCAACCACTTGTCGTAATGGAAAGCATGAAGATGGAATTTTCGCAGAGCGTGCCGTTTGATGCCCAAGTGGTGAAAATACTCGTTAAGCCGGGAGACGTTGTTAATTCCGGTCACGTTCTGTTGTGTTTCAAAGCGGAAGGAAGTGTGGAAATTGACTGATCTGCCGGAAAAAATAACAATAACTTGGTTGAGAGATCACTATCTAAAGAAAAGCCTTAACCCTGAGCAGGTCGTCTTAGAGATTATTAGGCGCGCCAAGGCCACAGCAAGCATGAATATATGGATTGTCCGTCCCGATATAGCCTTGATCAGGCCTTATTTGGAGAGGCTGAGTGAGCTTGATATCGAGAATTATCCTTTATGGGGCATCCCATTTGCCCTGAAGGACAATATCGATCTCGCTGGTGTCATGACAACGGCAGGATGTCCGGACTATGCTTACATACCAGTTGAAAGTGCGGCAGTGGTTAAGAGGCTGACGGAGGCAGGTGCTATTCCAGTCGGTAAAACTAATCTGGATCAATTTGCGACAGGATTGGTGGGAATGAGAAGCCCGTTTGGCGAGACGCACAATGCGTTGCGGGAAGAATTGATAAGTGGAGGCTCAAGCGCTGGTTCGGCTGTGGCAGTGGCCAAAGGTCAGGCGGTCTTTGCCTTGGGAACAGATACGGCGGGCTCTGGACGTGTGCCGGCAGCGTTGAACGGGCTTTTCGGCTGGAAGCCAAGCTGTGGTGCCTGGCCGTTAAGCGGAGTTGTGCCAGCCTGCTCGAGTATCGATTGTGTCACGGCTTTTTCCCACTCCTTAAATGATTGCTTGGCCGTTGATAATGTGGTGAGGGGGCTTGAGACGAAGGATCCTTGGTCTAAAGAGCTTGCGCTCCCTTTTGCCAGGAAGTCGAGAGTGTATCTTCCGGATCAAGAACCGGATTTTTACGGTCCGTTTGCCAAGGAATACCAAGCTGCTTGGCATAAGGTTGTAGCTAAGATTTCAGAATCCTATCCCGCGACAACCAGGATAGATTGTTCAATCTTAGAAAAGGCGGCCAAGATCTTATACGAAGGCCCGTGGATCGCCGAACGATGGGCGGATCTAGGCGATTTTGTGGAACGGCATCCCGGTAGTGTCTTCGAGGTCACAGAGAAAATTCTGCGCAGCGGCACACGTTTTTCTGCTTCTTCATTGTTTAAAGCGATCCATGAGCTGCAGTTGCTTAAGACGCAGACTAGGCTGTTACTTAAAGAGGCAGTGCTGGTGATGCCTACTTGTGCTGGAACGTGGAGGCGCGAACAGGTGCGTCAAGACCCCATTGGAACAAACAGTGAGCTTGGCCGCTACACCAATCACTGCAATCTGCTGGATTTGTGCGCCATCGCTGTACCGTCTGAAAGTGCTGCACAGAACCTTCCGTTCGGCATCACTTTTTTTGCACTGGCTGAGAACGAAGACTTACTTTGCGGTGCCGCTGCAGCGTTTGAGCAAATCGGGACCTAAATCCTAATGCAGTTGTTGGTGGTATGAAGCATTTCGCCTGGACAGAGGGACGGTTCTCTTGTCTGACTAATCGAGTCAGACAAGAGAACCGTCCCTCTGTCTACTTTCCTTCGATATTTGGGACGGAAAATAATGTGATATTGATTCAAATATACAATTTCTGCTTTATGTGCATAGTATGATTCCGGTGTTCGACAAGTCTAAAAACGTTATAAAATATCAAGTCACTGCAATTATTTTTGTGTCATCCTGAGCGAGAGCGAAGGATCTAGGGACAAAAGATCCTTCGCTTCGCTCAGGATGACAATAAAACGTGATATTAATAGCATAACAAGGGGTTTCTGCAGCGCAATCATTTCTATAATAAAAACTAAAATAAGATAAGATCTTATTTTAGTTTAGTTTTTATTTCATTCATCAGTGGCACCGTGCAGCAACATGGGGATCTGATACGTTAAAGAAAACTTGGCTGGCACCAAGCCTTGGCGAAGGCGGCTGCCTAGTTGCCCTTATGCTTAGAAAGTATATAACGCAAGTTTATACTTTCTGACTAGTATAAAAAAAACCTAGGCATTGGCCTAGGTTGAATGAGAGTTGTTAAATTCTTATGAACCTAAAAAAGGGGGGCTAACCCCCCTTGAAAATTAGACGCAACCAGTAGGTTTAGGAAGACCTGCAACTTTGCATGCACCTTTCCCTGGACCACCGGGAAACAGTACGTAAATCTTCTTTTGATCGAAACCAGTATCTTTACACATTTTCCGAACCATCGGAGCAACACCATACTGTGCATAATAGTCTCTGAGATAGTTGATTAATTTCCAATGTTCTTCGGTAAGCTCCTCTACTTCCTCAGTGCTAGCAAGAGCCTTAGCTACGTCTTCATTCCAGGCTGCATGATCCTCGAGAAAACCATCTTCATCCAATTCTACTGTTAAACTACCTACTACAAGTTGTGCCATTTTTATTTTCCTCCTTTGAGTTTATTAAAATTGATAATTGTTTGAGTTCAGGCTCCCAGACTTGACTCCTGCTGCTTACAATGGTTACAAAAGCCATATCAATACAACATCTTAAAAGCATGATGTTGGATTGTAATCCTCTCACCTCCCAAACAAGTATCAAAAAATCTATCAAAGCTTATTGAGCTTTTTCTTCCCGAACAGATATAGCAACTTTATAAAGGATTGTAACGATCAGAAACCCTATTGCATATACACCGAGAACAATCGATATCTCATTACTTGTTGGAAAATACTCCGTTACGCGATCAAAGGAATTCGGCACAAATCCAGCAATAATGAGCACTACCCCTTTATCAATCCAATTGGCAAAGAAAATTGCTAATAGTGCTATAGGTAAAAGCACTTTATTTTTACGTGTTGGGAAAACCAGCAAAAAGATCCCAACGAAGGCAAGAATTGCTGATGTCCACATAAAGGGAACTAAACTTGTATGTCCGTCAAGTCCAACGAAAACATACTTAAAAGCAGCCATTTCATCCGGTATATTGCTATAGAAGGCAGTGAATACTTCGCAAACATAGAAGAAAACATTAGCAATCATAGCATAGCGAATAATTTTTACCAGTGATTGAATTGCCCCAACTCCCGGAGGATCCGGGTCAAATTTACTTACCTTTCGTACAATTAAGCACAATATAATAAGAAGTGAGGGGCCCGCTGCGAAAGCAGATGCCAGAAATCTTGCTGCCATTATCGCAGCTAACCAAAAATGTCTACCCGGGAGGCCAGAATATAAGAAGGCTGTAACCGTATGGATACTAAACGCCCACGGGATTGAAAGGTAAATTATAGGTTTAACCCATTTTGGTGGAGGAGTTCCTTTGCGCTCTGCCGCAAGGGTAGTCCATCCTACAACAAGATTGATAACGAGATAACCACATAAAACGCACATATCATAAAACATAACTGAATGTAACTGAGGATACAGGAGAACATTCAAAATTCTCATTGGTTGACCAACATCTACAAAGATAAACAAAATACACATGATCACTGCAGCAATCGCTAAAAACTCACCAAGAATGACCATTTTCCCAAATTTCTTAAAGTCATGGAGATAATACGGAGTGACAAGCATAACTGCAGATGCGGCAACACCTACAAGGAAAGTGAATTGTGCAATGTACAAGCCCCAAGAAACATCTCTGCTCATACCTGTTAGTCCTAAACCATAATTATACTGTCTAAGGTAAGCCATAAATCCTACCGCAATCACCACAAGCAGAAAGATAATCCATGCCCAGTATTTCTTACCACCTGTCAGGGCTTTTTCAAGCATGATCGCCACCTCCCACTAGGTAGTAAACACTTGGCTGAGTCCCCAACTCTGTTTTACGTCGCACAGTATATTGAGTACTGATTATTTTTCGAACCTCAGAATTAGGATCATCCAAATCGCCAAATATTAACCCGCCCTTTGAGGCCTCCACACAAGCTGGCATTAAACCATCGGCCAATCGCTCCACACAGAAAATACATTTTTCAACGACTCCTGGAGTTCTTGTCGGATAATCGGTATCAATTTTTTTGATAAAAGGCCTAGGATCCCTATAGTTAAAACTCCTAGCTCCAAAGGGGCATGCTCCCATACAAAATCTACACCCGATACAACGATGAAAATCCATATCAACAATACCATCAGGTCTTTTAAACGTTGCCCCAGTAGGACAGGCCTTAACACAGGGAGGATTTTCGCAGTGGTTACACATTATCATAAAAGGCAATTTTTTAAAATCTTCAGTTAGATATTCATTATCGCCACCGGAAAAAGTATGCTCGTAATCGTCTTCCCATATCCATTTAATTTCATCTTTGGGATTTCCAAAGTCAGGGATGTTGTGAATACTAACACACGACTCAATGACTCTTTTGAAATCATCTTCTGTTTTAAATTTACTCATATCCACTACCATAGCCCAATGGTTTGCTTTCAACCCTTGAGTACTCGGCGCATACTCAGATGCCGCAACAACATCCTTTTTCCCACTTATTCCATTGATAACAAATGAACCCCCGAGTCCTAATGCGGTAACAACACCAGCTCTTCTTAGAAACTGTCTTCTATTAATGCTCATTTTGTTGCCCCCTCTGGCCCAGAATGGCAATTCCAACAGGTCGGCTTTACCGATGCATAATTATGGCATGAAACACAGAATTGATCAGACGTATTTAATGCCGGGTTATTCACCCCTACTGTGTTCTTGGTTGCCTGCGTTGTATGACATTGCACACACGTTTCAAGACTTATATCGAAAGACTTGCCTTGACTATTAATATATACTGAATTGCCATCGCGCACATCTGAATCTCTCCATTTGAGTAGAAGTTGCATGTGATTAGCTTTCATATATGCCGCCGGTTCAACACACTGAGAATCCGATGACGACGCATAAGTCGGGAGATCAGGACCCGCGTTGGCTTTCCCCAGATTAAAAAAGAAAGGCAACGTCAGGAAAGCTACGAAGATAATAAGCGAAGCGATAATTCTTCCGCCTTTGTACATTACTCATTACCTCCCTTTCCCGGTAGATCTTCACCGCGTAGGTCAATAACTCTCGGTATCTCACCCTTCATCACTAAAGCATTGGCCAGCAATTCATGCGTACCAGCAACCCCTACTCCTGGACACCAGTAGTCCATGAGGGCAGGAAAAGCGGCCCGATCAACTGCGCATATATTGGCCAGCATATTAACTCCGTGTTTCTCTTGTACATATTTCACAGCATTTGCCCGAGGAAAGCCCCCCCGCATACGCTGTTCCATATTTTCTGAGGCATTTAACCCTGATCCACTCCCACAGCAGAAGGTTTTCTCTCTGATTGTGTTTTCAGGCATTTCATAGAAATTATTACAAGCAGCTTTAAGGACATACCGCGGTTCTTCAAGAAGTCCCATACCTCGCGAAGGATTGCAGGAGTCATGATAGGTTACTTTCAAATGATCGTTTCGACTCGGATCCAGTTTTATCTTATTGTGTTTAATTAAATCTGCTGTGAATTCAGTAATATGAATCATCTTGGTAGATTTGGCGTTTTCAAATCTAGTACCGGTTATTGGAGATACCGGCACTTCAAGGAAGTCCGCCGGGCCGTTCCAAGTATCCATATACTGATTCATAACTCTCCACATGTGACCACATTCTCCACCAATGATCCATTTAACCCCTAACCTTTTAGCCTCAGCATAAATCTTAGAGTTGAGCCTCTTAGCCATGTCATTTGAGGTGAAAAAGCCGAAGTTACCGCCTTCTGAAGCATAGGTGCTCCAAGTATAGTCGAGTCCGAGCTCATGGAAGAGCATGAGATAACCCATACAGGTGTAAATACCTGGTTCACCTAGATAATCCCCTGATGGCGTAACGAAGAGAATTTCAGCGCCTTTTCTATTAAAGGTTGGATTCACCCTAATACCTGTCATATCCTCTATGTCATCACACATAGACTCAATATTACCTTTAAAGGCATGAGGCTCAATACCAAGGTGATTTCCCTTCATATAACAATTCGCGACTGGTCCAGCGATCCAATCAATGTTTAAACCCACCAAATTCAGAAGTTCCCGGCCGATTATTGTTACCTCAGCTTGGTCGATGCCGTAAGGGCAAAAAACCGAGCAGCGACGGCATTCAGTACACTGAAAAAAGTAAGACCACCATTCTTTGAGGACTTTTTCATCAAGTTCTCTCGCACCAGCTAAACGCCCTAAAAATTTTCCAGACTTCGTAAAATACTTTTTGTAGACTGATCTTATCAATTCCGCTCTGAGAACGGGCATATTTTTGGGGTCGCCTGAGGCAATATAAAAGTGACATTTATCGGCACACGCGCCGCATCGAACACAAATATCCATAAATATCTTAAAAGAGCGATATTTAGCGAGTCTCTCTGCAATTCCATCTAAAATTGTTGTTTCCCAGCCCTCTGGCAGTTTCCAGTCTTCATCGGCAGGCGACCACTGTCTTGGGTTAGGTAAACCAAGCGTTAGCAGATCTTTTTCCTTCGCACCCCAGCAATAGGTACCCGGTTTGAATTCGGTTGGTGTATCCATCCAATCCGTCGCGGGAGGATGATAATCTATATTAGATATTTCCTCTGGTTTCGGGAGCTTAGCTTTCTCCACTTTTGCCATCCTCGATCACTCCTTTTCTACCGGTATACCAGCTTTTTTCATTTTATCCCTAAATTCATCTTCGTATTCTGCGTATGAATGAACCTCTACCGCATGATTCCAAGGGTTGATATGTCTTACCATACGATTGTTGCTCATCATGTTCCGCGTCGGACTGAGGAAAATACCACCCATATGCATCAGCTTGCTCGTAGGGAAGTAGGCAAACAGAGTACTGATAAGAAACAGATGAATATAAAAGAGAACTCCTATTCCTTCAGGAATAGCGGGATGTAATTGGACTAATCCAAGCGCTAGTTCTTTCACAGCAACAATATCAACTCTAAAGAAATACCGCATGAGTATCCCTGAAATTGCTATGCCCATAATTATAAACAGAGGAAAATAATCGGCAGCAAGCGAGATATACCTAACTTGGGGAAGAGCAAGTCTTCTGAGAAACAAATATATCACAGCACATAAAAAGAAAGCATCCGTCAAGTAAATCGGCGGTAAACCAATTTGTAACATACCATCAATGCTATCAATTAGCTGCACAAAATACGGAACTGGCTCCAAAAAGAATCTAAGGTGTCTAACGATAATTATCAGAAACGACCAGTGAAAGACCAAACTACCGAACCAAAGCCACTTAGCTGAACCATGGACTAATTTCGGACCGTCCTCCCCTACCCTTAATTCAGTTTTCGTGTTTCTGAACAATGAGCGGAAGAAAAATATTTCTAAAGCCATTCTTACAATTACACCGAGAACAGTTGTTGGGTTTTCGATCTTGGCTTGCTTAATCCATGGAAGTGATTTTTGTTGTCCACAGGTTGTAGGTATACGATAGGGCACAGGTGACCGACCCCATTTTATGACGCGATAAACAAATCCACCTACAAACAAAACAAAGGCCAGATAAGGTATGATAATACCAAATAAGAAATGTAAATTTGCCACGTCTACTCCGAGGGTAGCGATCAGAATGAGTACTATTACTGCGAGGAAAGACAACAGTGCTTTCACTCTACGACCTCCTTCCTTTACGTATTACATTTTTGATCATTGACTTCGAATTCTTCGGCTGGGATCTCGTACATCAAATTTGCTTTTTTCAACAGTGTGTAAGTCATCCTTTTTAGTTCATCTGTCTTTAGTTCATAGATCTGTTCGCGACATTTCACATATATATCAAAGGCAAAAAGAGCCAGATCATCTATTTTTGATTCAAAACTTAATAGTGCATCATAGATCTGATTCTGCCTAATTTCCTTTTCCAGTACTTCTCTAACTACCTTTTTGAGAAGAAAAATAAAGTCCATGGCCTTCGCGGGGGTAAAATCCTGAACCGCCCTCACTTTAATAAAATCATTGAGAAACGGTAAATCTTCGTTAAGCTCCTTCCCACTGATAAGTACTTCTAAAATGCCTTCTGTTCCTTGAACTATCGCATGACCAACTGGGTTAGCAAACCTATCTTTCTGTTTTTTAAAAAAGCCTGTGGTATCAAGGGGATACGTCTCTACTATTGCATCAAACCACCTTTCTAAAATGACGGATCTCTTTTCTTCAATAAGGTCTTTCAGCTTCGTGTCCATTTCTAACCACTCCTTTATAATAAGCAAAAAAACCATTAATAATCCCTACCCGGACCTTCCAAACACCACCATCTTAAATTCTGCGTGTAAGACAATTCAGTCGATGTTGAATGGCGCTAATCTCCCCCATCCAACACCGACCTTTCCTTAAAACATTTTCAGATTATTTAGGCACTCCAATAATACCTTAGCGGACGCCATAATTGGTGTGATGTAAAATGATTAGTTCTAAACCGTATTTGTCCTTATTATCACTATCAGTCTAAGGAATTTTCATTAGCTTGTAAAATTCTTATTCCTTATTGATCAATTAGGTAATCGTATTGCAGCATCAACTTTGCTTTTGACAGATTGCCAATTTGTGCAAAGAGGAACTTGTTTCACTAATCTAAAAATATCACATTGGTAGGGAATTAGTCAATGACTAACTTTGGAAATTCTCCGGCGAAAGTTTATTTCCGTCTTAAACTCCTGTCGGTGAAGAAAACATTAATAGTTTGGGTGAGAAAAGAACTGCGCTAAATCTGCAGTCCTTTTTCTTTCTTTATATAATTTAACTATCTTCAGATTCCCTCATCCTTACCCCAAAGCACGCTCTAAAATCTCATTTAGTCGGTTGACCATTCCTCTGGGATCAACAATAAGCCCCGCCGCGATTTGTGCGTTCTCAAATATTTGCTCTGCTGCAATTTTGGCAAAGGCGTCCTCGTTTTTTCGCGCCGAGTCCAAACGTTTAATCATCTGATGCGCTGCGTTAATTTCTAAAACGCTGGGACCCACGTTATTCAAATCCTTATTCACAAGTTGCATCATCCGCTGCATACTGTTCGTCCCATACGGGCTGAGAACAACCGCCGGACTGTCTACTAAGCGCTTCGATTCCCTTACCTCTGTTACTTTACTACCTAACACTTCTTTGAGCCAGCTCGTCAAGGCCTGAACATCCTCTTCAGGCAGTGCTTCTTCACTTCTGACCTTCTGCTCACTATCACTTAAATCCAAATCAGCTTGATCTGCCGAAATGAGCTTTTTCCCTTCGTATTCCCCAACTGAACCAAAAATGTAGTCATCAATTGCTGCGTACGTATAGATCACTTCCAGACCTTTGTCCTTAAATATTTCCAGATAAGGGCCTGATTCAATGACTTCACGCGAAGGACCATTGACATAATAGATGGCCACTTGATCTTCTTTCATCCGAGCGACGTAATCAGCCAAAGAAACTAGTTCGCCAGCTTGGGTGTTTGAGGATTCGAACTGCAAAAGTTTGACGAGTTCTTTACGGTGCGTGAAGTCATTCGCCGCCCCTTCTTTAAGAAAGAAGTTGAACTTTTCCCAGAACTCTTTATACTTCTCTGGCTCAGCGGTCACTTGATTCTCGAGGAATTTGAGGAAACGACCTGTCACTACTTTATTGAGCTTACCGACCAGAGCGCTGTCCTGCATGGTTTCCCTGGAGATATTAAGCGGAAGCTCCTCACTGTCCATGACCCCTCTTAAAAAGCGCAGCCACTCAGGCAAAACAACCGGCGATTTTTCTTGAATCAGAACTTTTTTGCAATAAAGGTTTACACCCGGCTCCGTTCGACCGAAGCCAAACTGTTCGAAATTCTCCTTGGGAACAAATAATAGGGTGTTAATATTCAAAGGTGCATCCGAAGAGAAATGCAAGCGAAAAAGTGGCTCATCATTGGCATTCGCAATGAACTTATAAAACTCGTTGTACTCATCATCCGTAATTTCATTTTTATTTTTTGTCCACAGGGCATCAACCGTGTTCACTTTCTGTCCATTAACAGTAATAGGGTAGGGTACAAAGCTAGAATATTGTTTGATCACCCGTTGGACAGTCTCTTCTTTAGCAAAATCATAGGCATCCTCTTTTAAATGGAGGACCATCTTCGTACCCCGACTTAAGTCTTCCCCTTCAGTGATCGTATAACTCCCCACACCATCGGATTCCCAAACAAAGCTTTCACCCTCTTTTTGGTAGGTACGAGTATATAATGTCACCTTATCAGCGACCATAAAGGCGGAATAAAACCCAACCCCGAATTGCCCGATGAGGTTAAGATCCTTTTGATCCCCTTTGCTTGAGAGGTGCTTAATGAATTCTTTGGAGCCTGAATGAGCGATAGTCCCTAAATTCTCAACCAATTCTTCTTTCGTCATCCCAATACCAGTATCTGTAATCGTTAACGTATGGGCGTTATCATCTGTATCGATATGGATTTCTAATTCTAAATCCTGATCCTTCACCTCTGGACCGGTAAGCTGCATATAGCGCAGTTTTTCCATAGCATCTGCCGCATTGGAAATCAGCTCTCTTAAAAAAATCTCGCGTTCAGTATAGAGAGAGTGGATTACGATATCCAGCAATTGCCGGATTTCCGTTTGGAATTCTTTTTTTTCTACTACTGTACTCATTATTTACCTCCGTCGTTTTTTCTCAAATATTGGAGACTATTCCGTGAAACCTACACCCTTAGTTTAATCAACTTTGTCCAAAAGTGCAACCAAGGCGACCTCCGCCGATCTCCTCTCTCCCTCTTTGGCTTCAGGGACACTTAACCATCCTTGCTCAGCGATCCCTTCTCGCCCGCCAGATCAAGTAAAGGGGCGCTGCATCGTGCGCCTCGCCTGCTTATAGCCGAGTAAGTATATCCAGCAGACAGGCCTCAAATTGCTGATCATTTTCTAACACTCTTTTTTTCGGTCCTTTGGTTCTGCCTCCACCCCGTCGAAACTTGGCTTTAGCTTCACGTTCCTCCAATAAAAATTCAATACTATTTGTATTAAACTCTCTCCCATCAGGATTTAAACACTTAACTCCTTTTCCCAACAACATTGCCGCCAGACCCCAATCTTGAGTTACCGCCACGTCACCTGCAAGAGCTAGATTCATGACCCGGATATCCGCTTCTTGCGATGCATTGCCAACCACCACGTGATGGTCCGACTCAATATTGTGGTTAAAACTGGCGACAGTCCAAACAGGTATAGCATACTTGAGTGCTACCGTTAAGCAAATCTGCAAAACAGCCCTTGGACATGCGTCGGCATCTACGATAATTTTCATTCCTATCCCTCATTTCAAAGAATATGTTCAACTTTGGCCAGCGCTCCCCCTCTGCTCTTCTACTCTCCTCAGTAATGAACTCGGTGAAGGAATTTCAAATAACTATAATTGATTGACTTTTCTTTATTCGTCTATTATATTAGATGTAGGCAAATTACTTAAATTAATCTTACAAATTAATATTGACTTATCGGTGCCTCTTTAATGAGGAGAATAGGGAATCGGGTGTAAGTCCCGAGCGGTCCCGCCACTGTAAAAGGAGAGCTATTGTCATAACCACTGGTCTTTACTGACCGGGAAGGGACAGTATGTGATGATTCTAAGCCAGGAGACCTGCTGATAAGTAACTCCCCAAACGACGAATTTGGAAGGAGGTACAGTATTCTGAGACAATGGTAAAGTCCTCAGCTTTTTAAAGCTGGGGACTTTTTATTGCCTCTGGACTAAGAGCGTATTCAGGTTCAACTAACACCCGCCTTTAAACTCAATAATTCAGAAGCGAAATTGAGTCACAGCAAGATTAAAAACAATAGGAGTGATCTATCGATGGCAATTTCAACGACCTCATATGCGGATAAAGTTCTAACAGTAGAACCTTACGGAATCGAAGCCATCCCCCTCAAAGAACGCCATGGTAACGCCAGTCAAGTCTTCACCTTTTGGTTCTCTGCCAATCTTAATATCCTAACCTGGTTCACTGGTGCCTTAGGAATCCTGTTGGGTCTTTCCTTTATCGAAACAGTCGGAGCTATTCTGATCGGTAATACCTTTGGTACTCTTTTCTTAGCCATTACTTCCAGCCAAGGCCCACGTCATGGCCTACCTCAAATAGCCGCCAGTGGGCACGTATTTGGACAGCTCGGCCTCAAACTTTTCGGGCCTGTCAATTGGCTCAGTAATGTCGGTTGGTTTGCTGTCGATATAGTTTTAGGTGTCGTCGCTCTACAAAAAATCCTGAATATTTCTTATTTAAGTGGCTTGCTCTTGCTGGGAACTATAACAATCGTCATAGCAGTCATTGGTCATAATTTTATACACCGTTTTGCTCAAATCATGACCTTCGTCCTCGGCGCTTTCTTCTTAGTTATGAGTTTCCGAATCGTTCCTCAACTCTCCGCAGCAAATTTATGGGCACCCTCGCAACTAAAATCAGTCGAGAGTTTACCTTTAATTGCACTAGTTGCCGCTGCTGTTTTCGCCTATCAAATTGCCTTCTGTACAGTAAGTTCTGATTATAGCCGCTATCTCTATCCTTCAACCTCTCCAAAAAAGATTGCTATTCTAACCTTCTTCGGCAGCGCGTTAGCAGGAATCTGGCTAGAGGTCCTTGGGGCAGCTGTCACCAGTCTAAATCCCCAAGCAGAGCCAATTACCCTGATTGTTCAGCTGATGGGATTTTTAGCGGTTCCATCCATGCTTGCCATCGCTTTGAGTACCATACCCATCAACGTACTGGCCATCTACAGTGGCGGTATGTCCCTCTTAGCCGCAGGAATTCCCTTACGACGTTGGGTTTCAGCTTTACTGACAGGCGGTTTAGGAATTCTACTAATCTCTTCAGGCAGTGGGGCTTTTGCCGATACGTATAAAAACTTCCTACTTTTACTCTCTTATTGGATTACCCCTTGGCTTGGTATTCTCTTAAGTTCCCGAACCTTTAGTGATCACCCCGTTGCTCTAACTCCTCGCCAAGCTCTGAGCGTTTACCTACTTGCTCTATTGCTCTCAATTCCGTTTATGTCCTCAACGCTGTATACAGGTTACATTGCCCACACCCTGTTGGGCGGAGCCGATGCCAGTTACCTGGTTGGCCTAATCGTTAGTGTCTTGGGCGTACGCTGGTTGGGGCGCAGGCATTAAGCTTTAGGTATTTCCTTTAAGCCACCATCCACCTGCAGTACTTTATTTTCCTTTAGAAGTTTTCCCACTGCTCTTTTAAAGGCAGCTTTGCTCATTTGCAAGCGACTTTGGATTTCCAGAGGACTGCTTTTATCATTGAGCGAAAGAAATCCTTCATGATTCTTTATCCCTTGGAGGATTTTCAAGATGTCGTTATCCATTTGTAAATAGGAAAGTTCTCTTGGCGATAAATCCAGCTTGCCATCTTCCCTTACCCTGATAACCCGTGCCTCAACTTGATCACCCTCTTGCAACTCACTAAAATACTCATTGACAGGAATAAGTCCCATATACTTATTATCTACAGCTATGAAAGCTCCCAGATCAGGATTCACAGAATAAACCGTTCCAGATATTTTGTCGTTCTTCTGATAGGGCGATTCTGCCGATAGGTACTCATAAATTTCTGTCGTAGCGCTCAACCTCTGACTCTTATCTAAGTAAACCTTAACCAAATAGCCTTTGCCTACCTTGATTGGAAATTTCTGCTCATGAAATGGTAAAAACAAACCTCTCTCTAAACCTATATCCAAAAAGGCGCCGATCTGAGTTTTGGCAGAAACTTTTAGATAGGCCAATTCTCCTAATTGAGCCAACGGTTTTTTTCGGGTGGCGATTAACCGTTCCTCGGAGTCCCGATAAATAAACACCTCTAACTCGTCACCCTCTTTAGCATCCTCTGGTACTTGTTTAATGGGCAGAAGGATATTGTCATGCCGAACCCCCGTGCCTGCCTCTAAATAGGCACCAAAGGATGTGAAGTTTGCAATTTTGAGGTTTTGGATTTTCCCGATTTCTATCATATTAAGGTCTCCTTTTCTCGATGATTACTTGACTATAGGGCCATTGTTAGAAATGATTCCTGCTTATCCTATTGTTATACTATTATATACGTGAGTCTTGCCAAGGCAAGTAGAGCAGTGAGTTTTAACTAATATTGTATACTTCTCGAATTTATCAAATTTATCTTGTCAGTGATCTAATAAAGTGATAAATTTATATATATTCGTCTTGGAGCAATGATGCTTTCTTAAAGATTTGGAAATAATCTTTAAGGGGGATCTTTTTGTTTCTTTGCAGTACATTTGAAAGTCTGAAAGGGGTAATAACATAATGAAAATTTTTGGAGAAAACGTCTTTAACGACGCTGTAATGAGAGAGCGTTTACCGAAAGCAACATACAAGTCCCTGCATAAAACGATTGAGCTGGGACTTCCTCTTGATCCCGCTGTTGCAGAAATCGTAGCCAACGCCATGAAGGATTGGGCTATTGAAAAAGGAGCAACCCATTTTACCCACTGGTTTCAACCTTTGACTGGCATCACAGCGGAAAAACACGATTCTTTTATTTCACCAACCAATCACGGCCTTGTCACGATGGAGTTTTCCGGTAAGGAACTGATTCAAGGCGAACCCGATGCGTCTTCCTTCCCCAGTGGCGGAATCCGCGCCACCTTTGAAGCGCGAGGCTACACTGCTTGGGACTGCACTTCCCCTGCTTTTCTTAAAGAAGATGGTGGCACCTTAACCTTATGCATCCCCACCGCCTTCTGCTCATACACCGGGGAAGCACTCGACCGGAAGACTCCGCTTTTACGCTCCATGGAGGCGCTCTCCAAACAAGCCCTGCGCGTGTTGCGACTCTTTGGCAATACAACAACCAAACGTGTCATCAGTACTGTAGGACCGGAGCAAGAGTATTTTCTGATTGACAAAAAATTCTTTGACAAACGGATGGACCTCATGCTCACTGGTCGTACCCTGTTTGGGGCGATGGCTCCTAAGGGCCAAGAGCTGGAAGATCATTACTTCGGAAGCCTCAAAACACGTATCGCTGCCTTTATGCATGACTTGAACGTTGAATTGTGGAAACTCGGTGTTCTTGCCAAAACCCAGCATAATGAAGTGGCTCCCGCGCAGTTTGAGCTTGCGCCCATATTTGAGACTACAAACATCGCCACTGACCATAACCAACTCGTCATGGACAGCCTGAAAAAGGTGGCCCTTAAACATGACATGGTTTGCTTGCTTCACGAAAAACCTTATGCTGGCATCAATGGTTCCGGCAAACATAACAACTGGTCGATGTCAACCGATGATGGTCAGAACCTTCTCGAACCTGGCCAAGCTCCCCACGAAAATTTCCAATTCCTGACGATGATTTGTGCTGTCGTCAAAGCGGTTGATGATTATGCAGAGTTGCTCCGCGTTTCAGCCGCTAACCCTGGTAATGACCACCGTCTCGGTGCGAACGAAGCACCGCCAGCTATTATCTCCATATTCCTAGGAGACCAGCTCACAGATATTCTTGAACAACTTCAAAACGGCAAAATTAATCGGTCTCTCCAAGGAGAAAAACTAGTCAGTGGCGTGAAGACCCTGCCGGCCTTCCAAAAAGATTCAACCGATCGTAATCGCACCTCTCCCTTCGCCTTTACTGGAAATAAATTCGAATTTCGGATGGTTGCTTCCTCACAATCTATTGCTGGCCCTAACGTAGTCCTGAATCTAATTGTTGCTGAAATCCTCTCGCAATTTGCAGATCGTCTGGAACAAGCACCAAACTTTGATAAAGCCCTTCAAGAACTTCTCAAGGAAACCGCCACAAACCACAAACGAGTCCTCTTTGATGGTAACGGTTATTCTCAAGAGTGGGTTGAAGAAGCAGCGAAACGTGGACTTCCTAATATAACCTCGACAGTTGATGCTACTCTTGTTCTAACTCGCGAGTCCACAATTGATTTATATGAAAAACATAAAGTATTGAGCCGAACCGAATTAGAATCTCGCTATGAAATCGATTTAGAACAATATTCCAAACAGATTAACATTGAAGCCTTAACCATGATCAACATGGCCAAAAATATGATTTTCCCAGCAGCAGTTAACTATGCTACTCAACTGGCAAACTCAATTAATGCGATTAAATCTGCCTCTACTGCTGTCGATGTTTCGGCTCAAGAAGAACTTCTTAAAGATGTTTGCTCAACCCTTGTTTCTTTCAAAGCAAAGTTAAGCACTCTTGAAAAAGATACTCAAGCAGCAACTACTATAACCGATGCCTATAAGCAAGGCGTCTACTATCGTGATGTTGTCTTCACCGCAATGCAAACCCTCCGCATCGATGGAGATCAACTGGAGACAATGATCGACGCTGAACTCTGGCCGCTGCCCACTTATGCCCAAATGTTATTTTTGCTCTAATAGCAACTACAACTCTTACAGTCAAATATGACTTCACAATTAATTTAAAGGGCAGATAGTCTTGATACTATCTGTCCTTTACGTTTTCTAAAATCAAACTATTTTTAGTGAACGACCTCTTTTCGTCACGTTACCCTAGTGATGCAACCTATTGTTGCAATTTCCATAAAAAAGACCCATTAACGATCCTCTCTAGATCGCCAATAGGTCTCCTTGCACCGTTATTCTTTCGTTATAGCAATACTAGCGTTTTGCGGCAAGGCCAAACCTGCTGCCACTTCAATTGTTTTCATAATTCCCGAAATACCAGGACAACTGGGATGCGGACTGTGCTTAGCAAACGCTTGATAAACTGTCCCCATATGAAGTTTTTGGAAGATTTCTTTGAAGGCATCAACTTCTGTCAGTTCTTTTGCAATCTTTTGATAATTAGGACAATCACTGGTTATCTCCAATTTCACCTTATGACCATCTTCACTGATTGCTTTGACATTTATGGTAAAACCGCAGACACCGCTGTGTATAACCCCTGTTGCCATCACAATGCCCTCCAAAATTTTATTATTTACTGGCTGGAACTTTACTTGGCGGACGTTTAATGCCTAAGACTGGTGCCGAATGGTCTTTTCCTAAGTAGAAATTAGACCAAGAGGACGTCTGATAAAAGTCCCAATTGGCGGGTGGCACCATGGGCACATCTAATGATCCTTCTTCGCCAAACTTCTTAAGTCTTGCATAGGCCCTGACCCAGAAACATTTCTTCTCATTGGGATAAATCTCACACCAGCCATTAAAGCTCCCCCCACAAGGCCCATTGCGTTGATTTTTAGGGCATTGGGACATGGGACAGAGATAGGCCAGATCCAACATAGCACAGTCTCCACAATCCTTGCAATCAAGCATGATGACTTTAGCAATATGCTCCAGTGTGTGCATTCTCTTTAAACGTGGCTTGCCTTCTGCTGAATTGTAGATCCCACGCATCATGCCAAATAGTTTTTTGTTGGGTGTGAACATAAGAGCATGCATTCCACGCATAAACGAATAGCCCGCGCCAGCAGGAGCGTCCAAAGGGCGCTTGGAGCGATCTGTAGGTTTATCGGTATTAAGACCTGTTTTCTCGTCTTTTTCAAAGTAGTAGAATCCGTTCGGTTGAGGATAGTCAAATTCTTTGACATAATCGCGCCATTTCGGGTAAAGCTTTTCCCCTTCGTCAAGAATATATTCTACTTGTTCATATTTCAGGTTGTGCCCTCCGATATGAACTCCAGCACAGCCAATTCCTTTTAAGATGGCATACAATTTGGCCGCCCTCAACATCCGCAGACCTACGCCTTTATCAGCAGCCGCTTTTTCCGTATTGAGTTCTGCCAAAAGTTTATCCGTGACAACGCAACCAGGCAGCTTATTTTGATTCATGACATTTGCTGCTCCGTAGGGGAGAACATAAATATTTCCCACAACCGGTATATCTAATTTATTAACCTTCAGAAACTGGATTACTTCGTGGAACTTCCGAACATCATAGCCAAGCTGACAAACGATGAATTTAGCGCCGCCTTCAATTTTCTTCTTTAACTTGTAGTACTGACCCAATAGTTCAGCCTCCGTGGCCTTGAACGGAGAAAAAGCCGCTCCTGCGAAAAAGTCACTGGGCGCGTGATACGTTGGTCCCTTCATACCCGGAATTTCCAAACCCTTATTCATATCACTTATTAACTTTAAGGCATTGCAGGGGTCGAGGTCAAAGACTGGTTTAGGGCGTCCTTGAAATCCTGAATACGTGTAGTCTCCTGTCATAACTAAGAGGTTACGAACTTTAGCACGATCTAAGGCATACAATTGACTTTCCATCTGATTGCGATTCTTATCTTTGCAGGTAAAATGTACCAAAGGCTCAATCCCCATACCAAGGATTTCCACTCCCAGGTAATCTGCCAGCATCGCCGGATTACCCCCAGGGTTATCAGTGATGGTTAGTGCATGGACCCTGCCACCTTTAGCGGCTTGTTCTGAAGATGCCATAGCACTTTGCTGGGCTTTTTCATTTGCGCCCCGCCCTGGTACGAGCTCCCACGTTACGGATAGCACGTTCTTGTCAAGAATTGAGTCTTTGAACTTGTTTTCCATTTCTCAGTTCCACTCCTTTTTCATCGTTACTTATGGACACTACCTCTCTCTTTGTATCATTATAACTCTTCTCAGGCATAATTTATAGAAATTTTAAAATTTTTAGTTTTTAATGTATTAGAAGTCTAGCTATTTCGTTCAAGGTACATACTGGTCATGAAATAATTAGAAAATTTGGGACTTCCACCAAGTTCAACATGGCTAATCCTATTATATAACTCCCCCGCCTTAGCGAGTTCATGATGATCAATCAAAGCCAAAAGCGCGCCAACATGGGCGGCATTGCCTACCATCTTAATTTTTTCCGGGGCAATATCCGGCACAAGGCCAATATTTAAAATGTTGATCGCTTTAAGATAGGTTGCAAACGTTCCAGATAACGTGACCGAGTCGAGATCTGCTGTAGATATCTTGGCCATTTCTACCAACGTCTTAATCCCCGCGCAAACCGCGCCTTTAGCCAATTGCAATTCTGAGATATCTTTTTGACTTAAGGTCACATCAAACCCTTGATCTGTCCCATAAGCCAGGACAAATTCGCGCCCTTTTTCTCCCATTCGAATCCGTTTAAGAAGCTCCGGTGCAAGCGTTGGAGCCTTTTCAGGATCGATGATCTTTCCCTGTTTGTTAACGATCCCCACGTTTCTCAGCTCGTCAATTCCCTCAATAAGACCTGATCCACAAATCCCAATGGGTTCTTGCTCGCCGATCACTTGACAGGTCACTCCACCCTCCGGCGTAAGTGTCACTCCTTCAATGGCTCCAATTTTGGCCCTCATTCCATGAGTAATACCGGCACCCTCAAAAGCAGGCCCCGCCGCCGTAGAGCAAGCCATCATTGTATCTTCAGTTTTTAAAAACAATTCACAGTTGGTTCCCAAGTCAATCAGCAAATGATTGCCTGGTTCCAAAAGCACAGGTGCCCCCATTATTGCCCCTACTGTATCTGCTCCAACAAAGCTTCCTATATTTGGCAAAAATAGCACTTTTGCTTGAGGATTAATTTCCATCCCCAATTCATCCGCCGTGAATTCCAATGGTCGATTACAGACAGAAACGAAGGGTGATACCGCTAAATGAGCTATTTCCAGTCCGATGAAGAGATGATGCATCGTTGTATTGCCAACCAGCGTCATCTTGTACATCTCGTTCTTACTCACCTTCGTTTGAGCGGAAAGTTCTTCCAGCAAGTGATTAATTGTTCTGCGCACGGAAGCACGTAGCGTCAAGGCATTCTCTGGACTTTCCCGAGCATAAGTAATCCGAGAAATCACATCTGCACCATAGGCGGTTTGTTCATTTTCAGCAGAGACAACCTTAAGGATACTTCCTTGATTCAGATCGACTAAAGCAACTGCCACACTGGTTGTGCCAATATCGATGGCAACACCATAAAATTGTTTGGTTGTATCACCTGCTTCAATATCCAAAATTTCGTCCCCATAAACCGTAGCCGTAAGGGCAAATTCCCCCGTGCGTAATACTTCTGAAACTTTTCTGAGGATATAGAGGCTTGCTTTATCATAGCTCTTGCCAGTAAGGATACTTAGTTCATCCACAAAACGATCCCAGTCTCCCCGCTCATCTGCTAGCGATGGGATACTGGAGGTCACAAACACTTTTTCGAGGCCGGGGTCTAAGCTCGTTGCCTTCATGCCGAGCAGGACGCCTTCTTTGCGATCCTGGCTTTCAACAAAATTGAGTTCAATGACCATGCCCTCTTGGGGCGTTACAGTACAGGAGAGTCGAACTCCGGCCTTTATCTCAGTGTCATTGAGATGCTCTAAATCACGCTCACTCGGTGAAGCGATCTGGCCTGTCATCCGAACCTTACATTTACCGCAAGTTCCTTCACCATTACAAACATTCTGGACCGGAAGATGATGACGAATCAGTGCTTCCATTAAAGTTTCATTTTCTAAAGTTGTCATGATGCGATTGGGGAGAATTGTTATTTGCATAAATTAACCTCCTGCCAGCATTTCTATTGTAACCGTCCGTCCCGCTTCGACATAAACTGTGTCTTGCCCAATGCTTCCATTTAATACGCTCGTTAAAAGCTGAAGATCCCCTTCTTCTTCCCCAACATCCCACCCGAAAAAATCAGCAATCTCGCGAACTTTTTCCCGGTATTTCTCGATGTCTTTCGTTCCGAGGGTAACAATAAGTACCGCTTTATTATAACTGCCATACAACATTTTAATGAGATCAGCAGCCTTTTCCCGTCCAAACCGGTCAAGGTATTCCAGGTATTCTGCATAGGGAGTCCGACCATAGTCCAGCCAGCCTCGACTGAAATAGTAGGTCCCCGGATTTTCCCTGAGTAGCTTAAGTTGCCTTGCATTTGAACCAAGGAGAAGGGAAATACAATCATGGGTTTTGGGCAAAAGTAATGGTACCTGTCGAGAAAGCAAACCAACGACAACGTTTGAACATCGACTATAAGTAGTAATAATCAAATCGTAAGCTTGACTTTGGTCAATAATTCCCTGAAGTCGCTCATGAAGCAAATTTGGTTTGCCATGGTAATTGAAATCCAAAAACTCACAATCCATAGTTTCTGGAATTCCCAGCGAACAAACTTCGTTCTTAGTGGAATCACACCCAATGAGCTTTATTTTTATGGCGTTTCCCTCACTCCAGCTGTTTTCAGCCCTATAATAGTTCATCCTCATTGTTTAGTCAACACTATCTTCGAATAGGCCAATGACATCTTTCGTGCATTGACCTTTTGTCCATATATATTCCTTAATATGAAAGATTATCCCCTTCTAGAATAAAAGAAGGGGATTGAAACGTACTATTAGTCACTTTAAAATTCGAATTGTTTGTTTCGGTAAGCTTTGAGATACTTGGCACAGTAAGCATCTCGTCCAGCCAGTGCCTCAGCCGCAACGATGCTAGCCATCATCATCCTATCCAACGGGTCAACGATCATGCCGTCCAATCCTTTGGCAATGGCCATAACTGCAAAGCCACGATTCATGAATTTCCGCTCGGGCAAACCATAGGATATGTTAGACAACCCGCACATGGTATGAACTCCTTTGAACTGAGTCATAATACCTTCAACAGAATTAATAAATTCCATGGCAAACGTGTTGTTAACAGAGACTGGTTGTACCAACGGATCGACATAAATGTTACCAATTGGTACATTGGCCTGAACAAGCCCATTAATGAGCTTATCGGCAATTTTTAACCGGTCAGCCATTGTTTCTGGCATCCCATCGTCACTCATACATAGAGCCACAACCTTTAGGTCCGTCCCAGCAAGTACAGGAAGTAACGCATCATAGCGAGCTTTTTCCAAGGAAATGGAGTTGATCATCGGTACGCCTTTGTGTACCGCAAAGGCCGCTGCGATCGCCTTTGGATCAGGACTGTCTAAGCAGCAAGGACAATCAATAACTTCCTGAACAGTTTTCACGAGCCACGCCAGGTACTCAGGTTCCTTCTCCAGAAAAATACCAGCATTAACATCAATATAATGTGCTCCAGCCTCAAACTGATCCTTGGCTACCTTTTGGACAAATTCAACATTTTGTTCTTTAATAGCCACACCAATGGCTTTACGGCTGGCGTTAATAAGTTCCCCTACAACTAACATTGCTTTTCCTCCTTCAACTACATAAAGACTTTCAGGATAATTCAATATCCTTATGGCTGACATACTACCTTCTAGTAGCTTAAACTGAATTATTGTGCCAGATTTCCTTTAATCTAATAGTATAAAAACTTAATTTTTTATCTAGAGTGAATAATCTAGATAATCTGATATTATTATTTTAGCCTTAAATGGTGAGTTTTCACATGGATATTCTTGTTTTATCTTGATCAATCTTAGCTTAAATTCCAGGCACAGCTTTGATACAAAGTGAAAGGGGAGGCTCTCAAAATAATGTCCGTAGACATCATTTTGAGAGCCTCCCCTTTCACATAATAGATCGTTTATCTATGTTTTCCTGAATAAGATTGTATGTTTTGTGCTTTAATTAATAAGGTTCAATGCCAAATCAACAGCTTTCGTCACATCAACTGCAAAACCATCGGCATTAATAGCACGGGCAAAGTCTTGGGTGGTTGGATTCCCACCAATAATTATCTTAACTTTATCACGTAGACCTTGACGATTGAGTTCCTTTATTGTCTCAGACATCATTCCTAAAGTGGTCGTAAGCATGGCAGACATAGCCAAGATGTCAGGCTGGTGATCTATAATTGCTTGCGCAAAGTCCTCAGGTTGGACATCAATTCCGAGATCAATCACCTCTAAGCCAGCACCACGAAACATCATGACAATTAAATTTTTCCCAATATCATGTAAATCTCCGGCTACAGTACCAATCACTACTTTACCAAGCGAAAATTGCTGGGGATTGGATAAAAACGGCTTCAATACATGCAACCCCGCATGCATTGCTCGTGAAGCGATTAAGACATCCGATATATAAATAACATTATCTCTAAATTGTCCACCGATTTCCTGCATGCCAGGCATTAGGGCTTTTTCAAGAACCATTCGCGGATCTATCCCACTCTCAACCGCCAGTATCGTGAGAGTTTTCACCCGGTTAGCCTGTCCCTTGATTAAAGCCTTAGTAATTAATTCTAATCCTGAAGTTATCAGCTGCGCTCACCCCTCAATAACTGCCTAATTTACAAAGCATATTGCTTAAATCTACTTGGAGTAATTCCCTCATGTTTCTTAAAAACCCTCGTAAAGTAGGCTGGATCCTCAAAACCACTTTCTTCAGCGACCTGCATAACATTATATTTGGGGTTCTTTAACATTGTCTTAGCTTCTTCTACCCGTACTTGAGTTAGATATTCCATCAAAGTACAGCCTAGACCTTGTTTGAAAATTCGGCTGACATAACAGGGGCTGAGATAAACAACCTGGGCTATATCCTCAATAGTTATCTTATTGCGAAAATTATTACGAATATATTCGGCCGCTTTCTGAATAGCTTGTTGATTTTTTTGATCTTTGTTGACCTCTATTTGATTCATAAATGTCTCTAACATATCTCTAGACCAGAGACAAATTTCTTCGGACTTCGTTATTTTAAGCAATTCCATATAAAATAAGGAGTTTTGCTGTAAAATAGCATTTAAGTCAGCGCCTCCGTCTACGGCTGCTCGCGAAATAATCACGACGAGCTCAACGACTCTTGTTTTGACCGTATCAATATGTTCCGAATTAATTTCTATGATATCAACTAGTAAATTTTCGAGTAGTTGTTGGGCAGCCCGTTTTTCACCATTACGCACCATCGTTTTTAGGTCATGCTCCTTGTCCATGGAATTAATACTAGCTGCTCTCGACTCAATCGTGCGCATAGCAACTTCAGAACGTTTACGAGCCTGTATTTCTTCTGCCAATCTCGCCTGTTGGGCGGTGATATTTCTTCTTTGCTCCAAAACTGTCATACCGCTTTTCATGATTTGATTAGCGACGATAAACAAAAGATCTGCCGCCGCCTGTACCTTATCACTTGACATTACCTCTAAATGGGCAGCTGCCCACTTAACCGCAGAAACATCGACATCAAGTCCCTTGACCATTTCTTCAATTTCTTCCAAAAAATAATCTTCCGGTTCCCACATAAGAACTTGTCCACAGATAATGGAGAAGACATATTCATTTAATACAATCGGCGCAGACCACATTATCAAGCCTGCATGACATCTAAAAATATAAGGCTCACCATATTTTACTGCTTCAGTACACGCTCGGGCGTAAGAGCGTTGACATTTTCGTGCCCCTGAGCTATCAAGCCTGATCTTTCTACAGAAACTACAGTCTTGAATCTCATGATCTGTGGAGACGAGCGTATTTCCCAGAGTATCAACAAGTATCGCTTTTAATCCGGTAGATTTTGAAAAAGAACATAACATTTTCTCCAACAGATTTCGCCCGACAAGTTTCTCTAGCCATTGTGCTCCCGTTTCTGGAGTGACGTTTGCTTGATTCACATTCCCACCTCCGAAGTCAGCTTCACTTTTTTACAACTAGGGCCACTCTTCCTGATATTAACTACAAATATATAGTGATTCCACGGTAAAAAGTCTAATCGATACCATTAAATTTTTTTGTGAGCAAGATAGGTTTCTGCAGAGGAGTCACTATACATTATATCATTGAAAGACATTATTTGCTATTTAGAGTTTCAATATTCAGAATATTTGAAATATAAATTTTAATAAAAGCACTCAAATCCCCACTAGGTACAAATAGTGTTTACCCGCGGGAGATCTGAGCGCCATAAAAGTATATGAATTAAGCTTCTATTAAGATTTCTAAGAAATATCATACATCCTAAGGTCATGTTTAGGATTAGCTTTAATCATATCTGCAGTAAATTGAGCTTCGTCCGCAGGGATACTTTTGAGTTGCTTTTCAAAAATATCAAGATATTTCATTTCTTTAGGCCCTAACTCTAAGAAACCCGAGAGAACGGCTGCACGCAGTTCGGTAATTGTAGCACCTGCGGCAATTTTAGTCCGTTCAAAGTGAGTTTTACCTTTAATAATCTCCCCAGCAATTTTCAGTACGACGCTAGGCGTCATAATATAGGCCGTGGGGTCATACTTATTATCGGATTCCACAAGGATATCTCTCATTTGAAGTGCTAAGCCTTTGGCGGTTGCTACGTTCATTTGACGACAATCATAGATGAGTTGCTCCATTGATACGGTAGGAGCCATATTGCCTAACAATCTGACATTTTCTACGGATTCATTACTCCAGCAATCTGCCAAAGCCAAAGATACATTGCCAACTGCACTGGAATGAGCACAAGCGGCTACTCTTCCTTCCATGGAGATTGGTGTTCCAGTAATAGCTTTGAGATAAACCCCTTCATAACCGCAATCTTTATCCGGTCCAACCGCACCACATTCAACGGCTACCATAGTTCTCACAGCACACATAACTCTGTCAATAGCAGCAAAAACTTTAGGAATAAAGTTCTTATGACCCATGACCATCGAAGTATTGGCAAAACCACAGGCAGTATCCCCCGAAGCTATAACATTATTAGCGGCAGAAATTTTTACAATTTCATCCCATAAAATTATCATATCGCGGCAGCCGACAATGCCTAACGAAAATACAGCCTTGGGGAGGTCAATATTCATTACCGATTCGTCATGCAGATGCTTTCCGCCCACAGATTCAATCGCTAAAAAGTCTGCTCCGTTTGCAGCGCAGCCCTTCATAGTATCCATTACTTGGTCCCATTCTGCGCCTTTGTACATATGTTTAAGTGCCTTACCCTCGCGGACATCGACAGGCGTCATTCTTAACAAGCTCTTGAGACCAAACTTCGTTTCATATTCCTTCATTACGCCTTTAACAACTTTAGTAACGTCAATTCCCCATTGAGGATTGAAGGTACAGGGAGGAAGAAGTTCAATTTCAACGATCATCCCGGGAACTTTTAATTCAACTCCCATAGAACAAACACCATGAATCATTTCTTCATACTGTGCCAATACCTTGGGCATGGTTTCTTCAGTGATTGACATCATCGGAAGCGTCATGTTTATTTCCGGGTAAACTGTTCCACCACCAATAACCATTCCATTTGCACATTTTACGGGTTTCTTGGCAAACCCGTAAACAAATTCATCCACATTAGTGTAAGCCAGTTCAGTAAATTTTACAGTCACAATATTCCCTCCAATGTTTATTATATTTAGTTTAATAACTTAGTAATAAGATCAACTGCACCCGCAGCATCTGTTGCATAACCGTCTGAACCAATATTATCTGAGAATTCCTGGGTTATTGGTGCGCCGCCAATAATCACTTTAACATCCTTACGTACACCTTGCGCAGCTAATACTTCAATAGTGGTTTTCATTTGCAACATAGTTGTCGTCAACATGCAGGAAAGAGCTACTATTTCAGCCTTATTCGCCTTAATTGCGGCAACAAAATCATCACCTGAAACATCCACACCCAAGTCGATTACAGCATAGCCGGAACATTCCATCATCATTCCAACTAAACTTTTGCCAATATCATGTAAATCACCAGTAACTGTTCCAATGACAACGGTTCCCTTAGTAGTAACTTCACCGCTTATTAACAAAGGTTTTACGAGGGCCACACCAGCTTTCATAGCAGCAGCTGACATCAATACTTCCGGCACATACATATCGTTAACTTTAAATCGGGCACCTACGACATTCATCCCAGCAATAAGCCCATCATTGATAATGGAAAGTGGGTCAACCTTTGCATTAATAGCTTGTTGCGCTAAATCAAGAACTACATCTTCGTCTCCCGCGATAACAGCATTACTTAATCCTGAAAAATCAAACATTTTGTTGCCTCCTAGTTCGTTTAAATTTGATCACTGATTTAGAGATTAGACATGTTCTGCTTCATATAATCCATAACATCAACATCCTCAAAAACCCTCAGTCTGTATACTTTCAATAAATAGCTAGACTACTTGAGGATCAAAGACATATAGCCGCATTACATGTTAAACACATCCTTTCCCTTGGTTCTCCGCGCTTTACCAATTTCTTGAATGTTCGAAATACTTTGTTTTTGGTTAATATTAGTTTAGTTCCTTGAGGCCATTCTTCGCTATGGACTATCTTGCTTTAAATTGATAAATCTTACCTAGTTGTTTTGCTGAGGATAATCAGCAGCAGGATAATTTTGCTCAGAAGTCCAAGTTTCTGGCACTGGTACCGTGATCTAATTCGGGACCAACCTTGTATATTGGCTCAATTTAGTGGGGAGAGATTTGTAAAATCCAAATTAATACAGAATAATCCATGGTCAAGCTGAGCAATTATTATTAAGATTATTGTCAGGGGTAAACTGTCTTGTTAATCATAGGAGGTATCTTAGTGGTAAAATTCGATATAATCTCCGGCTTTTTAGGATCTGGTAAAACAACTTTAATTGGGAAAATCCTGAACATTATTGATTGTAATGAGAAAGTTGTGTTAATAGAAAACGAATTCGGTGATGTCAGTGTTGATCGTGAGATCCTGGAAATTGAAGGTTTCGAGGTTTATGAACTGTCCAATGGGTGTGTTTGTTGTAAACTTAAAGGAGATTTTATTTTTACCTTAAAACAAATTATAGCTCAAAAGGTTGACAGAATAATCTTTGAACCGTCTGGCATATTTATAATAGGCGAAATATTCGATCTATTTAAAGACCCTCAGATTGCCTCAGAATGTTATATCAACTCCGTGACAACCGTTGTCGATGCTCAGAATTTTTCAAAACACATCCAAAGCTACTCCGGCTTCTTTAAAAGTCAGATTTGTAGTGCATCTTCCTTAGTTGTTAGTAAAACGCAACTTGTCCTGCCCGAAGAAATCTCCCAGATTGAATTAAACTTGGGCCTTTTAAATGAAACGGCGACAATTATAACTAAGGATTGGAACGAGTTATCGAACGAAGAACTTTTGGACCTGCTGGATAAAAAAACAGTATTAATGGTCAATGATCTTACTCACTCACTAAATCATGACTTTGAATCGATGGGACTTAGGACCTCCAGAATTCTCAAATTAGAGCAATTAGAAAACATCCTCAATACGTGCCAAAGTGGAGACTATGGCAAAATCTTAAGAGGAAAAGGATTTATTAAATCGGACAATGGCTTTCTAGAATTCAATTATGTCGATGGACGTTATTCTATCTTAAAATCGACGGGTGTTTCGACAGGAATTGTTAGTTTTATAGGCAAAGATTTGCAAAAAGAGCCGCTTACCGAGGTCTTCCAGTAGGAGATGATACATCGTGCCCCTACGATAATAACGGTACGGTGGAACAATGTGTCTCAAAAACATAAATTTCTCTTCATTACGTATGTATTTTATTCACTTACCAATGGGACCACCACGCAGTGATATGGGGTCTGATGCTGTAAAAAGGATACCCCCACCCTAGAAACGCAATACGCTAGGGGGGGGGTATCCTTTTTGCTAATTTTGTTCATATATAGAGAAACCTAGCTTCTATCCATTTATAATAGTTCCCCCGTTAATGTGAAGGATCTGTCCAGACATATAGGAGGAATCCTCGGAAGCCAAAAACACATAAGCTGGTGCTAACTCTTTAGGTTGACCTGCTCGCTGCATAGGGGTCGTACTGCCAAAGGTAGCGACATGATCCGCTGAAAAGGAGGCGGGAATTAATGGGGTCCAGATCGGACCCGGAGCGACTCCATTGACCCGAATCCCCAATTTACATAGAGACTCTGACAGTGAACGGGTAAAAGAAACAACAGCCCCTTTAGTCGCCGAATAATCGATCAGTTGATCGTGCCCCTCATAGGCCGTGATCGAGGTTGTATTGATAATAACGCTCCCCGATTTAAGATGAGGTAACGAAGCTTTGGTTAAAAAAAAGTAGCTGAAAATGTTGGTACGAAAGGTCCTCTCAAGCTGGACAGTTGTCACGTCCAGTAAACTGTTCTGCGGGTGTTGTTCTCCGGCATTATTGACCAGAATATCGATTTTCCCAAAAGTCTGGATCGTCTGCCCTACCACTTCCTGGCAGAAAGATTCATCTCCGATGTCCCCTGCCAGAACCAAACAACGGTGCCCTAATTGCTCCACACGTACTTTTGTTTCTAAAGCATCAGCGTGTTCATTTAAATGGACGATCGCAACATCTGCCCCTTCTTTGGCATAGGCAATCGACACAGCGCGGCCGATCCCGCTGTCTCCTCCAGTGATAATCGCAACTTTACCTCTTAACTTTGCACTTCCTGTATAGACTGCATCTTCAGTAATCGGTTTTGGATTCATCAAGGACTCAAGGCCCGGCTGTTGCTCTTGGTGTTGGGCCGGAAAAGTAGATTGAGGACTCTTGGCCTGGGTCATTGCGCATACTCCTTCCAATACATGATGGTCGTGATAAATATAATACACTATTAAAATGACCTTTTTTTCTAGTTTATACTCATCATATTTTCCAACGCTTGCTTAATGAGGGAAGTTTCTTTTACTTCACATTATAATACCAATGTGATATCATATTAATATTACCATCAGACTAAATCTTTAATTAAAAAGCAACAAATTTAAAGGAAGATATTTAAATGATCGAAAATAAGCTTGAGCCATTAACGGTTATCTTGCCCTAATCCTGATGCTCGCCCTTTTAAACGGTGGAATCGCGTTACTTATTCAGGAAAATCCGGTTGGTGTTCCACTCCTTATTTTGGCCGTTATTTTAGCTACCGGAATTATAGTGGTCCAACCTAATAAGGCGTATGCACTGGTCTTTTTCGGGAGTTATCTTGGAACGATCCGAGAAACTGAATTATGGTTGAGTTTCCCATTAGCAGTTCGTAAAGCAATTTCATTACGAGTTCGAAATTTCAACAGTAAAACCCTCAAAGTCAATGACATTGAAGATAACCCCGTTGAGATTGCTGCCGTTGTCGCCTTTCACGTAGTTGATACCGCTAAGGCAATTTTTGATGTCGAAAAATATGAAGAATTCGTAGAAATTCAAAGATGAATTTCGAAGTGTCAATGCACACATCGAGTTTCTACTGCGGGAAGCAGCCCGGCATGCTGGACGCTTAAATGATCAAGTCAGCCCTGAGACTTCAGAAACTGCCGAAGAGTAAACAACTACCAATAAAAAATGCCTCATTCATTCCGATTAGGGAACGAATGAGGCATTTTAGTATTCAGCACAGATTCTTAGCGTACTCTTGGCCGGCCTTAAATGCTCGAGCATTTAAGGCCGCCAGTTCAGGTTTCTTACCAGCCAACTCCATGAGAGCCTTTTCCAATACATCATCCGCTACTGTAGGGGTGATTGCCTGCATTACCCCAAGCATGACAATATTAGCCACTTTCTCTTCGCCCATTTCATGCGCAATCTCATTAACTGAGACACGCACAATCCGGATATCCTCTCTGCCCGGCAGTTCAGGCACCATCGAAGAATTGACATAGAGCGTCCCACCTGGAACCACACTGTCAATAAACTTATGATAAGATGCCTCATTCATTACGATGGCAATATCTGGTTTGCCCACCGTAGGAGAACCGATCCTTTTAGTTGAAATAACCACGGAACAATGTGCTGTCCCTCCCCGCATTTCTGGACCATAGGCTGGAAACCAAGTAACCTGTTGCTTACTAAGCATCCCGGCTTGAGCCATCACTTTCCCGATAAACAATACGCCTTGGCCGCCAAACCCCGCAAATTTATATTTTGTCAGCGCTGAACTCATGCTTCGCTCCCCCCTTCGGTCGCCGGAACTTTTAGTTCTCCAAGGGCGAAGTGCGGTTTCATCTTGGTTTGCAACCATTCCAAGGCTTCAACCGGGTTAACTCCCCAGTTCGTTGGACAAGTAGAAAGGATGCTGACAAAGGAATACCCTAAGCCATCCAGTTGAACCTGGAACGCTTTCCTGAGAACTTTCTTAGCGTCTTTAATTGCTTGCGGGCTGTCGACCGAAACGGAAGCCACATAGACCGCTCCTTCAATCTGGGTTAAGACTTTAGGAAGATCCAGTGGATAGCCCATCGTCGCAGCATCCCGACCATAGGGCGATGTTGAAGTCTTTTGTCCCACCAGAGAGGTAGGAGCCATTTGACCGCCCGTCATGCCATAAATGCAATTATTGACAAAAATAGATGTGATTTTTTCCCCGCGAGCCGCCGCAGACATCGTTTCAGCCAATCCAATTGAGGCTCCGTCCCCGTCTCCCTGATAAGTAAAGATGAAACGGTCCGGTCGCGCTCGTTTTGCCCCTGTCGCCACTGCGACTGCACGGCCGTGTGCGGCACCGATCATATCACAAGTAAAGTAGTTTTCACAAAACCCGGAACACCCGACTGGAGCAACCCCAATCGTGTGTTCAATTAAGTTCATTTCTTCCAGAAGTTCGCCGATCAAGCGGTGTATTATCCCATGAGTACAGCCTGGACAATAATGAAAGGGACGGTCACTTAACCCAGCCGTTTTAGTAAAAATTGCTTTCATCCCTACTCCCCTCCTAACAACTGTGCTTTAAACGCAGCAGCCACTTCTTCTGGCTCCGGCGTCATACCGCCTTGACGGCCATAAAAACCAACCGGGGCTTTGCCGTTAACAACGAGCTTAACATCATCGACCATTTGTCCGGCACTCAATTCTATACTCATCCAACCCTTGATCTGATTTAGTCGTGCAGTCAACCCTTTTTCGGGAAATGGCCACAAAGTTACGGGACGATAAAGCCCAACTTTGATTCCTTCTTCTCTAAGCATGTCCACAGCAGTTTCCGTGATCCTAGAACTGGTTCCGAAGGCTACAAAAGCGTAGTCTGCATCCTCCATTTCATACTCCACAAAGCGCTGTTCGGTTTCTTTGATCCTTGACATCTTCTCGCCCCAACGAAGATTTTCTGCTTCCCCTAACTCTGGAGTAAGGTAATAGCTAAGCACGTTATTTTTGGGACGTCCTTCTGCTCCACTAGCCGCCCAAGTTTTTGGTTCCAGTTTACGTCCTGCAACCGGTGGAAACTCTACCGGCTCCATCATTTGCCCTAAGATTCCATCCGCTGCGATAATCACTAAATTACGATAATAATCCGCTAAATCAAAAGCCTCTTTGGTCAAATCCACCATTTCCTGTACTGAAAATGGAGCGAGAACGATAGCATGATAATCTCCGTGACCGCCACCCTTTGTCAATTGGAAATAGTCCGCTTGCGTAGGTCCTAATCCTCCAAGTCCTGGACCACCACGCATAACATCGACGATCACACAGGGGATCTCTGCCGCAAAAAGAAACGATAGTCCTTCTTGCATTAAACTAAATCCTGGACTGGACGTTCCAGTCATTACCCTTTCTCCCACGGCTCCTGCTCCATAGACCATATAAATGGCAGCTATTTCACTCTCGGCTTGAAGATAAGTTCCACCTACCGCCTTCATCTTCTTGGCCATATACTCCGGAATCTCCGTCGACGGAGTGATCGGGTATCCATAGAATAAACGACATCCAGCTTGAATCGCTGCCTCAGCGATTGCTTCATTCCCCTTCATTAATAATGCCATACCAGACTCACTCTCCCTTCTCCTCACGATAAACTTCTAAGGCCATATCAGGACAGATCAAAGCACAGAAAGCACACGCAATGCACTCACTTTGATCTTTCACTTCGACAGTATAATAGCCCTTGCTATTAGCAACCTCCCCAATACTTAAGATCTTTTTAGGGCAAACATGCACACAAAGCCCACAACTTTTGCAACGTTCCGTGTTAATTTTGACGAGAGTTTTCATCTTCATCCCTGTTCCCACTCCTCTATGCTTGATAACCCTTGACCGAGTTCTTCCAGCCAAGGTTTAGATACCGCTCAACTGGAATCCAATCCGCTTCCCACGGGAGTCCTACTTTTTTAGCCCATTTCGGGTTAACGCCACAGGTTTCTAAAGGGATTTTGCTCTGCACCACAAGGGTTTTCATTAATTGTGCTGCTGCTTGCCAATCATCAAGTGTCGTCCAATCCAGTAGATTCGAATTATTGATCCAACCTTGAACTTTAAGGTGAGATTTTCTTTCCATATCCCTTCTAAGACTCTCGATCTCTGCAATCGTACTACTGAAGGGACGAAAAACATTCACAACTTGGAGAACCGCTATATCTTCCGCTTCAAGCAGAGTATGATATCTCCCCACAATCGTTGCGCCAGTTTCATTCCCCCCGGCGTCAATTACCACGCGCCTCGTTGAATCCCGTAGGGCCCCATCAATTTGTGGCGGCAGAGAGGGATTCTCTGCGAAGGCCAAATCTCCCTCTGGGCGAATTACTTCAACCCCTTCAGCTTCTAAAGTCTCAGCTATTTCCCGCACACGAAAATAGGGATTAATAAGGTCTAGATCTACCAATGCCACACGTTTGTCTGCCCTTGCCCACTTTAAAGCTAAACTAATCGCTAGTTGCGTTTTTCCGGCGCCATACCCTCCAACCAATACCAGTACCCGCCGCTCCAGCAAAGCTGGCCCCGGCGTACTCATAACCCTCGACTCAGAGCAGCCATGGTTAAAGCCATGAATTTACTTCTCGAGGTATCATTTCTCGACGTCATGACAATTGGAACCTGCGCCCCAAGCACGATCCCAGCCATCGTCGCCCCAGCAAAATAAACCATAGATTTTCCCAAGACATTTCCAACTTCAATAGTAGGAACCAAGAATAAGTCGACATCTCCATTGATCCGGCTGACAATCCCTTTGTGCTTCAAGGCGACCGCGCTCACCGCTCCATCAAGAGCCAATGGGCCTTCTACAATTGCACCCGGGAATTCACCAGCTTGACTCATCTTAGTCAGCGCCTGGGCATCTAATGTCACTGGCATTTTCTCGTTCACCACTTCATTCGCAGCTAAAACAATCACATTCACTGACTCCATTCCAATACCCTGCAAATACAAAATGCCGTTAGCCAAAATTTCTTTTTTTTGCGCCAAGTTTGGAGCAATATTCATCCCTCCGTCAGTCACAAAAAGCAAACGCGAAAACTCAGGAACTTGAAATGCAGAAAAGTGACTGAGTAGACGATCTGTTCTTAGTCCCCGAACAGGCCGCAATACTGCTCGTAAAAAATCCGAACTGTTTATCTGACCTTTCATTAAAAAATGAGCTTGTCCGTCAACCACGGCGTCGACAGCCTTATGAACCGCTACCTCAGGATCGAGTTCGTGAATCAATTCAGCTCCGTCTAAACTTAACCCAATTTCTTGAGCCAGTCGCTTAATCTGTTCACTATCACCGACAAGAACAGGGGTAATCAACCCTTCCTTTTCCGCTATCTTAATGGCTTCCAACACTTCTTTATCTGCGGCTACAGCCACGGCGACCTTTGCCCTGCCCAGGCCCTTGGCCTTGTCAAGTAACGACTCGAATCCGCTAAATCGCATTCTTTCCACTCCATTTTTAAAGCCCTGTCTTGCTTAGTAGGTCAACGCTTTCTCTTCGCCCTGGAGAACTCTTAAGGCACCCAAAGCCAAAGCTTCCATTTCTTCTTCTCCAGGGACCACCACAACTGGGGAAATAAAAGCAATGCGTTGTATAATTTCTTGGGTTATAAACTTAGAGTGAGCAAGTCCTCCTGTTAAAATAATCTTATCTACGTCCCCCTCTAACACTGTAGCCATCGCGCCGATTTCTTTAGCCACTTGATAGCAGAGGCCTTCGAGCACAAGCTTGGCATCTGGATCCCCTTCATTCATCCGCTGCTCAGCAACACGTCCATCTTTTGTACCGAGATAAGCGAACAAGCCACCTTCTTTATTAATTTTAGTGAGCACTTCTTTCTCCGAATACTTTCCAGAATAGCAAAGTTTAACGAGTTGATAAACGGGCAATGTGCCACTACGTTCTATGGAATAAGGGCCCTCATTATTAGCATCATTTACATCAATCATTTTGCCTTTGCGATGAGGGGCCACAGAAATCCCTCCGCCTAAATGGGCGACAATCAAGTTCACATCCTGATAGGATTTTCCCATCTCACGAGCCACTTTACGGGCAACCGCCTTCATGTTTAAGGCATGAGATTGGCTTAAACGGGGTAGCTCTGGAAGTCCGGAAAGCCATGCTACTGGCTCCATTTCATCAACCGAAACAGGATCCACTATATAAACAGGTACTTGGATTCTCTGTCCCAAACGATACGCAATGATTCCACCTAAGTTGGAAGCATGTTCCCCACTTGGTGCATCCTGCAAGACCTTAACAAGAGCCTCATCAACCAAGTAAGTACCTCCGGCTAAGGGCTTGAGCATGCCGCCCCGTCCAACCATGGCATCGAAATAATCGAGTTGAACCCCTTTTTCTTCCAGGACTTTTAAAATCAGGACAATTCGATAGTCAGTCTGATCTCCCACGCGGGCAAAGGCATTTATTTCACTGGCTGGGTGGTCAATTTCTTGTTTCCAAAGACAAGTTTCATTTTCATAGGCAGCGACCTTCGTCGATGTTGAACCCGGATTAATGGCAAGTACATTCAAAACCCTTCCTCCTTATTGAAAACCATCTATGCTCAGAATCAGTGTCGAAATACATCAAAAATTATTATTTGATTATATCATAAAACGGCAGTAAATTAATTCAACTTTATGCCTATTTGGAGATTCCCGCAAAAACATTTCTGGAATATTCAGAATCAAGCAAGAAATGTTTCTGAACAGTCATGACGTTTCTATCTCCGAAATTTTAGCGATCCATTCTAACCAAGCTGTTCGTGATTCCGACGAACAACCGCATCTAACCAAAATTCAGCCTTATGGGTATTGCGTGAAGGAGTATCGATCTCTATCTGAAAGACTTGGTTCCTACGGTTACTCTCGTTTGTTAAGTTAAGATTTATTCATTATTTTGAATTGATATTAATGTATCGAAATTAGCAGTCTTGTACTCAAAAATTTACTAAAGAAAAATGCTATGATGTGGACAGAACAAATTGTTTCAAGAAAATGTTGAGCAATGACGCTCCAGGGACTTAGGTCCTCTTGGGCGTTTTTTTGTTTAGTAAAGACAATTATGTTGCATTTAGGAAAGGTGTTTTTCGCGATAAAAAATATTGTTGCCACTTAACTTGATTCTGTATAGTTTCAGGAAACTATACAGAATGACTCAAGTATTAAGAAAATCTTTGCTAATGGGATTGAAATATGTTAGCAGGATATCAAAAATTCTTTCCCATTACAAAAAAATAAATTATTGAATTAGGAGGTAACAATGGAAAAACAACAAATCTTGGCCAAACTTCAAAAAGCCGTTGAAGAAATGGAAAACGACTTGGCTGAAGAAGCAGCCAACGAAGCGGTTGCCGCTGGTATTAACCCCCAGGAAGCAATTTCTGAAGGGTTAGCCAAAGGTATGCAGACCCTTAGCCAACTTTTTGATGATGGTGACGTCTTCGTTCCCCAACTTCTCTTGGCGGCCGAAGCTTTTGAAGCGGCAGTCGACATTATAACCGCAGCAATGTCTGCCGAAGAAAAGAGCCAAGCTTCCCAAGGTAAAGTGCTCATTCACACTGTACAGGGCGATATCCATGACATTGGTAAGAATATTGTCAAAACAATGCTGGCGGCCAGTGGTTTCGAGATAATTGACCTGGGTCGGGATGTAGCGGTGGAAGAAGTCGTCAAACAGGCTATAGAGCATAAGGTAGATATTATTGCCGGATCTGCTCTAATGACCACCACGATGCCTGCACAAAGAGATATCATCTCAGTATTAAAAGAGGAAGGTGTTCGTGATCAGTTCAAGGTAATGTATGGCGGCGCTCCGGTATCCCAAGAATGGATAGAAAAAATCGGTGCAGATGCCTACGGGGAAACCGCAACAGAAGCAATAGCCAAAGCCATAGCTTTAATGGCTGAGAAAAGGGGGGCTTAGTGAGATGGCTTTAGCCAAACACATTACCGTTTTCGAAGTTTACGATCGAGCCAAAACTGGACCGAAAGTCGATGAGAAAGAATGGGATATGAAAATAATTCCTCAAACTGCCACCAAACTCAAGAACAAATATAACATCAAAATGGATAAGAAGACGATGATCCCGACGGATAAAGAATTGATAAATAATCTGTTTAAAGCCGGTTTGGAACTGTTGGTGGAATGCGGTATTTACTGCATTGATACCAAACGGGTGATTAAATATACCAAAGCTGAAGTACTGGCCTCTATCGTTGCGGCTCCATCCAGCGCTGTTTACGGCGAAGGAAACCATGCGGTTTTACTGGCGCCAAGAAGTTATAAAGACACCCGTCCTCCCATCATTCAGGGAGGACCAACAGGGGCCCCATGTACAGAAGAACATTTCATTGGTATTCACCAGTCCTATGCACAGGAACCCATGGTTGACACGATCGTGGATGGTGTGCTTCAGACTATTAATGGTCACGATCCTGTTCCGGGTAGCCCCTGGGAAATCGCGGCTGTTAAATCAGAAGCCATCATGGTCCGAGCTGCGCAGCTCCGAGCCGGTCGTTCGGGTATGGGCTTGTAGGGGAATGAAACATCACTTTCCGCTGCCGGGGTCATCGCTGCTGACTTCCCCGGAGGGATGAGAACATCTGATAGTCATGAAGTATCCCAGCTAAATGAGCTAAAAATCGATGTAGGTGCATTGGTCTTTACCGCTCATTACGTACTAGCTGGAAATATGATCATGTGCGAACAGATGCCGATATATGGTGGTTACGCTGGTGGTCTTGAGGAAACGACCATCGTTGACGTTGCCGCTACTATTAACGCCTTTGTCATGACTCAAGCCACTTGGCATTTAGACGGCCCTGTTCATGTGCGTTGGGGAATCACTACTGCTAGAGAGACTCTTGCTGTGGCTGGTCACTGCGCCATGGCCATCGAGGCCAACACACACTTAATGTTGGGTAACCAATACTATACCTTAGCAGGTCCATGCACAGTTATGTGTCTGCTGGAGACCGCTGCTCAGGCAATTACTGACACTGCCAGCGGTCGGGAAGTCCTCTCGGGTGTTGCGGCCGCCAAAGGAGTTGCTACCAACTTCACTACAGGAATGGAAGCAAGAATGATGGCTGAAGCAGCCCGAGCTGTAGCTGGAATGGAAACAGAACAAGTTAATGTCATTTTGGACAAACTTGTGTCCCTTTATGAAAAAAATTACAAAACAGCCCCCAAAGGTAAGCCGTTCCAAGAATGTTACGACGTGCTAACCTTAATTCCAACCCAAGAATACCTGGATGTGTATGATGAAGCAGTAAAGATTTTGACCAGTTTAGGCTTGACCTACTGGAATTCATAAAACTTCCTCTCTTTCAACACTGAGTCTCCCGTTCCCCTGACCAGGGTCCTTAATCGGACCCTGGTCAGAAGGACAAGTGTTTAAAATTTTATGACTTTGACGAAGGAGAATTCGTAAGATGAAAATAAATATGACCAATTGGGCCCAAACTATCATTGAGGCTAAAGAAGTCAAATGTTTACCTGTCTTGTTTTTCCCCTGTCTCCCCTTAGCTGGAAAAGGAGTAATTGAAGTAGTCAATGACGGACAGGCACAGTTCCAAACGATGAAAACCGTAATCGAAACATTTCCGGATATGATCGGTGCTATGACCGGTATGGATTTAACTTCAGAAGCAGAAGCATTCGGCAGTGTCGTTAGATTTAAAGATACCGAGGCACCTACCGTCACTATGGAATTAGTGACAGGCAGAGAATCCGCGGAAAATTTACAAGTTCCTTCATTAGATAAGGGGCGTGCCAAGGTATTTCTTCAAGCAGCGGAACTTGCTGCCAAACATTTCACTGACCGTCCCACGTTTGGTGGTATGCTCGGTCCCTTCTCTCTAACTGCTGTTCTGATGGGACTGGAAAAGACATTAAAAGCCCCCAAGAAAGATCCAGCAACACTCCATATTTTGTTGAACAAATGTGTTCAATACAGTATTAAGTATGCTCAAGCTTTCAAAGCTGCGGGAGCTAGCGGTGTACTGTTGGCTGAGCCTACGGCCGGACTATTGTCTGCCGATTGGTGTGATGAATATTCTTCCCAGTATGTTAAAAAAATAGTTGACGCTGTCCAGGATGATGAATTCTTTATAGTCCACCATGACTGCGGTCGCGTCACCAAACTAGTGAATTCCATGGTTAGCACTGGGGCAAAAGGATACCACTTTGGTAATGCCGTTAACATGCTCGATATTCTGCCGCAAATTCCGGGTAATTTCCTTGTCTTCGGCAATATTGACCCGTCCCGGGTACTGCATGAAGGCACACCAGAAAAAGTAAAACAGGCTATACTAACCTTACTGGAACAGATGAAACCATACCCCAACTTTGTTTTGTCATCCGGTTGCGATATCCCGCCCGGAGTTCCTATCGCCAATCTAAAGGCCTTCTTTGATGCCCTGGCTGAATTCAATCAAAAATAACTCCAGCAAATCTTCCGGGATAAATTCGCCAACCTTTCTCACTTAACCCCAGGATACTTGGGGGTTTTTTTATCTTGATATATCTTGATATATTTTGAAAGACTATTGATGCAAACTATGCTAATAAAGGAGAAGAACAATGAGTTGTCAGGTTGTGTTTCAGCCCTCTGGTCGCAGAGGCATGATAGAAAGCGGTTCCACTCTGCTTGAGGTAGCCCGGGAACTCGGAATAGATATAGAAAGCCCCTGCAGTGGAACAAAAAACTGTGGAAAATGCAAGGTGAAAATTGAAGAAGGATATTATGAAAAATTGGGGCTAACTTCTCATATATCCCATGTATCCCCATTAACCGAAAGTGAAAAAATTGCACTTCAACCTGAAGAAGTTCGAGCGAACTATCGTTTAGCCTGCTGTACCCAAATAAAAGGCGATCTACTAGTTTTTGTACCCGAAGAAAGCCGGAGTACTCAGCAGATTGTCTTAGAAACTGGTAAAGACAGGCTTTTGCAGGTCAACCCAGCTGTACACAAATATTTTGTGAAAATGATTCCTGCCAGTATGGATGATCACCGAGGTGATTTTGACCGCTTGAAAGCCTCGCTCCTGGCCCAATACACCCATCTCAATCAAGAATTAAGCATAGACTACACAGTCCTGCTCTCCTTACCAAAAACAGTGCGCCAAGGAAAATGGTCTGTAACCGCGACCTTGTGGAAGAATCAGGTAATAATTGCTCTTGAACCTGGGTTGGTCGAAGCTGCTTACGGAGTGGCTATTGATGTTGGAACGACCACTGTTGCTGCTTATCTGTGCGATCTGCTCACCGGAAAAGTATTACAGCAAGATTCAATGATGAATCCTCAGATAAGGTATGGTGAAGATGTTTTATCACGCATCACTTATGGTATGAACAATGATAACGGTCTAGCTATCATGCATCAGACTGTTATCGAAGGAATTAACACTCTTGTATCGCGCCTGTCCGAAGCTTCCGGAATTAATGTGGAACAAGTAGCGGACATGGTATTAGTTTTTAATTCCGCCATGCACCATATCGCTTTAAACATTGACCCCAGCTATATGGGGCGTGCTCCGTTTGCCCCAGCGATCCGCGCATCCCTGGACATTAAAGCCCGCGACTTAGGGATTAGAATTGCACCTGGAGGCAATATTCACTGTCTTCCGGTGGAAGCAGGTTTCGTTGGCCCCGATAATGTAGCTGTCCTCATTGCTGAAGAACCACATAAACAGGAAAAAAGGATGTTAATAATCGACATTGGTACGAATGGAGAAATCGACTTTGGCAATAAAGAGCGGTTGCTGTCCACCTCCTGCGCCACTGGCCCGGCCTTAGAAGGAGCCCAGATCAAGTTTGGTATGCGAGCTGCCCCGGGTGCTATTGAAACAGTACTCCTCGATCCTGTATCCTTAGAACCCCGCTTTAAAGTCATCGGCGAAGCAAATTGGTACCATCCATCTCAAACGATTAAAGCCAAAGGAATCTGCGGCTCCGGTATTATCGACATTATTGCTGAAATGTTTAAGTCAGGAATTATTGATACAAGCGGTAAGTTTAATATGCAACTGTCATCTCCTAGAATACGGCGGGATGCCCACAACAAACCTGAGTATGTATTAGTCTGGGCAGAGGAAACCTCCATCGGCAGTGACATTACTGTAACTCAAGGGGATGTCCGGGCGATACAGTTGGCCAAAGCTGCCTTATACGTTGGTGCCAAAATCCTGATGCAAAAATGGGGCACTAACCAAGTGGACAGTGTCACCCTTGCTGGCGCTTTTGGCAGTTATATCAACAAAGAGAGTGCTTTGGTGATTGGCCTGTTTCCGGATTGTGATTTGGCTAAGGTAGTTGCCGTGGGAAATGCCGCGGGAGACGGAGCAAAATTAGCCCTTTTGGATGCCGACAAGAGAACGGATGCCCAAGCAGTGGCCGATATTATCCAATTTGTGGAGACAGCCGTCGAGCCTGATTTTCAGACCCAGTTCATCCAAGCTTTGAATTTCCCACATAGTAACGATACATTTCCCCATATTCAGCATATCTTGGACAAAATACCAACAATAAAACCTTAACCTACCTTAGCACCTTTCAATGTTGTAAATATTGTTTTTCCTCTCTATTTCTTGGTGGAAACAAAGGAAAGGCCGAATGGGATGGAGATTTTGCTGTCATTAAACCTGGTCGGGCAGTAGGATTTGATGATGTGGGACTTAGCTAATGACAACTCATACTGTGAAGGGGTATGATGCATCATGCCCCTTCTGATATATTAAAAAGAAGGCGTTCCTTCTTTGGAAGGACGCCTTCTTTTTAACGTTAAATTTAAGAAGCGACACGCCGAGCTCCCAGATATCGTGGTGCCCAATAGGAGTTTGTCATATCATCGTAAGATACACCACCATTGGATGAATTAATCATCGTGTTATTGCCAGCATAGATACCCACATGGGAAGCGCCTGAAGAGTATGTGTGAAAAAACACTATATCCCCCGGACGTAATTCTGACCGTGAAACAGAAACGCCATTATTAAACTGCTGCTCCGATGTTCGACTCAACGATATGCCAGCATGCTCATATACATATTGGACAAACCCTGAACAATCAAATCCAGGCGATGGATTCGTACCTCCCCAGACATAGGGTGTGCCTAGAAACTGAGTTGCAAAACTAAGAATTTGTTGCGCTCCGCCTGAAACCGTGACCGTACCTGAAACTCCTCCACCAGAACTCGATTGGCTAGAATTCCCCGAACTAGATTTACTCTGATTTGCAGCATAAGCGGCTTCAATTGCTTCCTGTTGTATCAATTTCTGGATTCTGCTAACCTTTGCTTGAGCAGACAAAGAAGCATTTACAGTTACTTTTTCATCTGAGCTTAATTGAGCAAGAACAGTTTTTTGCTTGTCTAGCGCTTGTTGAACAGTTTGCTGAGTTTTTGCTTTAGTCTGTATCGAAACTTGAATCGTAGCCTTCTTTTGTTTTATGCTTTCCTTTTGGCTGTTCATGGTATCATTTAAGGTCGCAATATCTTTTTGCAGCTTACCATAGGTACTTACAATCATCTGCATCTTGTCTGCACGATCTATAAAGTCCGATAAACTGGTGGCGTCGAGCAAAACAGCTATGTACGTTGATGCACCATCTTCATAGTCGCTCTTTACAAAATTCCCTAAGGCTTTAATGTGCTCCTGGCGCTCTACCTCAAGCTTCTGTTGCTGATCTTCTAAATCCTGGAGATGATGTTGTTCCTCAGTCAGTAACACTTGTTCCCGTTCTATGCTGCTATTCAATGCCTGAACGGATTGCTTTAAACCTAACATTTGTGCCGTTGCACCCGTAACTTTGTCTTTTTGTCCACTTAAGGCTCCCTGTAACTGATTGACTTGTTGCTGAGATTGATTTAGTTGTTGTTGTAAGCTATCTGCTTGTACTGGCATTGCTGAAGCGACTATAAGAAAGACTCCTACAATACTAACTAAGGTTGTGCTATGAAGAAAACGAATACTTTTCATTAATTATTAAACTCCTCAACTACTTATTAAACTGCTTGATACTCTTTCCATTGTTTCATAACTTAATAGATTCGCCACAAATCCGGAAATTCCTTGTTTATTTATGCAAAAAATATCACGACTTAATTCAAGGTTAGTAATCATACTAAACAAGCAAAGGACCACCTCATGAATTGAGGTAGTCCTTTGCTTGTTTACCTGGCGATGACCTACTTTGCCAGGGGCTTGCGCCCCAAGTATCATCGACCAAGCTACAGTAAAGCTCCATGGGGTCTTTCTGTCCTGTCGCAGGTAACCCGCATCTTCACGGGTAATACAATTTCGCCGAGTCCCTCGTCGAGACAGTGTCCAGATCGTTACACCTTTCGTAATGTATTCCCATCTTTAGAAGGGACTGTATCTCCAGCATTAGAAAATTGGTTCAGGAGCTTAATCGTTAATTTCCTCGCTTGACCATAATCCATTCAATTTACCCCCTTGGCATGTGAAAATATATATGTACATCTCTTTTCTTTGTTATATAATAAATACAAATTAAGTAAGATGAGGAGGAAATTCCATGAAAAACTTAATAAAAAGTGCACTGGCTGGATTGGCTATTTTATCTACTTTAGGTATGACCGCAACGCCAGTGTTTGCCGCCACGTCAGTTTATACCCCAACTACTATTCCTGATGGAACAGTTATTTTTGGGGATGGGAATGCCTATAACACGAATCATGCAAACATTTTAGCAAATCTATCCATTATTCAGAAAGAGGTCATGAATAATAATCATATATGGGTTAAGAATTTTGTCGATAGCGGTACTATCGGCAACACTGGAGCTATTATTGACTATAATACCGGAGAAACTGTCCCTATTAGTGTTCTTCCGGCGATAGTACAATACGTAAACGCTGTAACGGTCCCTGTGGCTTCTAGAGTTTTCAGCAATCCAGACGAAGTTCACAGTACTGAAGGTGGTTCAAACATCGTTAGGCTGACTGGTGAGGATACATATGGTAATCCTTTACCGAACTGCACAATCTATTTAATACCCAATATTCAGGGTTTGTGGATTACCCAAGTCAACGGTAACACTATTACTAGCGATGTTAACATGGGAACTACGTCTTCTCCATCAATGCAGACAGTCAATACTCCAGTTCCACTCTTTAGTGTCGCTAACGCTCCCGCCTACGATAGCGTGTCCATTACAGGATTATCTGCGGATCACCTACAAACTATCCCATCTATTGCATTGACAACAGGTGACGATGGCACAGTATCAATTACTTTGGTTGATGGCTTGGTGGTCTATGTGGCTAATTCCTCATCACCCACCGCAACTAATGGCTATGCCGTAGACCCTGGAACAGGGATTACGGCTAAATACTTAACTTTTTATTCTGACTTAGCTGGAACACAAAAGATAGGAACTACGATACTGTATTGGACTGGTAGATAAATACAAACGGGTGACACAGCTAAAGTGCCACCCAATAAATTTGTTCTTGCCTTAGTGGAATACTAACACAACTTGATCAGTAATGTACTGACCGTATTTATCGGTGTAACTAACTGTTACAGTTAAGGTATCAGCAGTTGCCGAGTTAATTTGTGTTCTAGCGTTTCCATCAGCGCCAGTAACAATTTGGAATGTATTAATTACTTTGTTCTGGTTCTTACTGAAAACCGAGAAGTTAATATACTGACCAATTAGAGGAGCATTGTCTACAAACAACGTTGCATCTATGCTACAAATACCAATTGTATTTACTGGTGGCCAGTACATTTCAGTCCAGCAGTATAATTGACTTTTAAGATGGCCATTAGTTTCACCATAGGTCTTATCTGCTGCAACAGTTATTGGTTGAGCTCCAACGCTGTAACCATTATTACTGGCAAATGCGTTACCAGCACTATAAGCGTTTCCTGGAGTTGTCCAGCCCCCAGAGCAAGTAAGATACCACTGATCACCAGTATTATGAGCAGTTTGGAACATAGTTGAATCAAGACTGTAGCCTTTAGCAACGAGGGCATTACCAGCAGTAGCAGCAGCCAAGGCTGAGGTAAATGGTCCAATTTGGAATTTATACCGAGCAAGCGGATTTCCCATTAAACATAATGCCTCGCTGATGTTACCAGGGGTATTAATATAAGCCTCATTAAACCAAGCACAACCAGATCCATCACCAATGGGAGGATAAGCAGTGCCCCAACTGTTTTGGAATTTAAAGAGTTTCTTGCCCGAGTTAACAGGGTCTGGCTTATAGTCCATTAGTACGACATTATGCGCATTAGGACCTCCTACAGAAACTACCCAGTTGCCGTAGGCATCCTTTTTAGGTGTATTAAAACTACCATCACCTGTGCCTTCAACTATGCTTATATACAATGGGTGTCCCCAAGCTAAATATTGAGCCATAAAGTCAGATAGAGAATACCCGTTAGGATTATCTGTTTTCCACATTTGATACACATTACTTGGATCGTATTGGTCGTTAGTATTACAGCCACCAATCTCAACGTCAGGTTGCCCAACCCGATAAACGGCAGCAGCATCAACAACAGACATTGGAGGTTGAACATTGTAATTTGCTTGATTGTTTTCATCCCAGAGGGAGTTTGGAGCAAACCCATACTGACGAGCTACAGTCATAACCCCATTTTCCCCAGTAGCTGGAGATACTTTGGAGTTCCAATAAGCAGTTGCTAAAGATGATAATTGGGTGAAACTTCCAACGCCTTGTTTCTTGAGATACCACTCACGAAGAGAGGTGATAGCACAGTCGCCGCAAATGTCAAGTGATCCCTGATTCTTAATTGGACCCATATACAATGAATTGTTTGTAGAACTTGGAATGTTTGGAACACTCATTAGAAAATTCCTTCTTTCAATTATTATTTTGGTTAATCCCATATCAGCCGATCACGCACATGATGTCACATAAGCACTCACATCTGGTATCATTTAAGAGGTGCTCTAAAGCTTTAACAAACAAAATCATTAATGACTCTATACAGTTTATTCTATGTACAACAAAGGAAGTTTGTACCATTCCTCATCAAATGAAGTGCCATTTGCCGAAGTGTGCCGAAGGGACGTTTTGCTTGCCATAAGTTGGGCGAGCCTTTCGCCACACTGCAACCCGTGACGAAGACTCCAGCAGTGTGGATCGAACGGGTGGTACCCCGGACCCTGGGCTTTGGCTCATAAACAAGCGGAAAGACTATCTCATCAGAGATAGTCTCTTGCCTATTACCTGGCGATGATCTACTTTGCCAGGGGCTTACGCCCCAAGTATCATCGGCCCTAGAGGTCTTAACTTCCGTGTTCGAGATATGAAAGGCACGAAAGTCTCCAGTGGAGAGTTTCGCCGAGCCATCCACCCCAAAGAAACACTTCGTGGCGAAGGTGAGCCTTTCGCCACACTGCGACTCTTAACGCATACTCCTGCAGTGTGGATCGAACGGGTGGAACCCCGGGGAGGGGGCTTTGCTCTAACTACGAAGCAATACAAAGAGACTACCTCATTACCTGAGGTAGTCTCTTTGCTTGTTTACCTGGCGATGACCTACTTTGCCAGGGGCTTGCGCCCCAAGTATCATCGGCCCTGAAGGTCTTAACTTCCGTGTTCGAGATGGGAACGGGTGGAACCCCTCCGGCATGATCACCAGATGTGGAATCGAGATCCGATGTACGAAGTCCGATGTCCGAACTTGTATGTTTTCTGAAGAAAACAAGAGTAAAGGATTTAT
>JARLHV010000169.1 GCA_031292055.1 Desulfosporosinus sp. | reverse complement strand
ATACCCCCGAATGATGCTTTGGAATTCGCGATAGCCTTCAATGGTGGATTCCATAAGATAAGCCCTTCTTTCTTTGCTAGTTTACAAGACTTCATGATCTTGTACTAGAGAAATCTTATGGCTCTATCTTACATCGCTAAACGTGGATTCTTTGATAACGTAGACCATGAATGGCTGATAAAATTTTTGGAGCACGATATAGCTGACAAGAATTTTATCGAAATAATCAAGAAGTTTCTTAAAGTTGGAATCATGGAAGATGGCAACTATCTGGAAAGTGAACGAGGCACTCCGCAGGGTGGCTTATGCAAAGCTTAGCATAATTTCCTATTCATTATTTGAAAGTTCAAGCCTTCCGTCTAAAAGAACATTTTGAAAATACATCCACTGGTTCAGAGCATAATTTACCGCTTCGTAGAAATGGGTTTTAGGAACAGCCATTTGTTTCATCTTTTTAAGCCACACTAAAAAGGCGTCCATTACCGGTTTCAGCAGGGTAAGACGTTTCTGATAACGTTCTTTATCGGAGTAGTCCTTTAACTTTTTATCTATATGAAAGATATTGTCACAGAACTGAAGGCCCTCATAAGAAAAGGTTGTTTTCTTTTCTTCTTCCGAAAGGGACTGGATACAGTCCGTGAATCGCCTTCGTATATGAGCGAGGCACCCAACGACCGTTATGTCGGAGTTTAACTTATGATAGACCTCATACCCATCGCTGATAAGCCGATATCGGCTTATGACAGATTATTCCGATAAACATTCAGAAGCATTGTGCAAATCCAGTGCTTCTGATCCAAATATCGGAATAACTTTTTTATCGGAATAATCCGAGATATGGTAACCGGAAAAACCATCCAGAAACTTTCTGGCATTTTCGCCTGCTCGGGTTCGGGTATACTGGAACAGAATGACCGGTGTGTTCTCATACTGACCGTTCCGATGCAGCCAGAAGTACGATTTGCTCGATGCCTTCCGGCCTTCCTCCTTATTGCACTGGATGGTCGTCTCGTCACTCATGACAATATCATAGGTGATTAGCTTTTCGCGCATCCTTTCACACATTGGCTTCAGCCAGAAGGTAGCACACTGTATCACCCAATTTGACATCGTTGATCGGGTCAAGTCTATGCCCATACGTAGCCATTCCTTCTCCTGACGGTAAAGTGGAACCGCCATGGCATATTTCTGGTACATAATCCATGCAACGCTCGTTGCGGATGCAAGGGATCGTGACATAACCGGCGCTGGAACAGGTGCTTTCTTAAAAACCGCGTCTGGATAGTCATCCGTGGTTCCGCAAGTGCTGCACTTGAAGATATGCTGGATATACTCGATAACTTTTATCTTTGCAGGTATATACTCCAGTTCCGTTCTTACGGATTTCTTTCCGATAACCTGTAGAGGGGATGAACAGACATCGCACACTTCCTCTGCATTCAAAACGCATTCCACGACTTCACGGGGAATATCTGCGATCAACCGCGCTTTGTCACCGCTTTTTCTTTTTAGGCGTGCGTGTGCTTTTACCGTGTGCGTTTCCGCTTTTTCTTCTAAAGGAAGCTCTTTTTCTCCCTCAAATAGATACAGCTGCCCATCACCATACGACGTTTTTTCGCTGGACGCACCAAAACGCTGCTTGGCTGCCTGCAAGATTGCCTGAGTCAACGCTTCTACGTTATGTTCCAGAATTTCTATTCGTTTTTGTTTTATTTCATTCTCTTTGCGGAGCTTCTTTTCCGATTCTTTGAGGTCGGAAAGCTCCTGCTCAAGGTATGTTTGCATCCGTCTTTTTCCCTTCAAAACATACCTTTATTATACCAAAAATGCCCCGAAAATGCGACGTTTTCAGTGCTTTTTCAGGTCATTTTCGGTATGAAATTAGGCCGAAATTTAATGGAAAAATGAGCAGAACGCAGCACTATGATGTGTCTTATTATATTGCTTTAAAAGCTAGAGCCAGTCGTATCGACGGTTTGGGGATGTGCCTTTTTCTGGTCGATCTGCAAGCCTTCCAACAGCCAATTCATCTGTCGGAGGTTAATATCCCTCAGTTCTCCCTGTGTTTTTGGCCATTGGAATTTCATGTCGTTAGCCAGGCATTTCGTAGCGAGCAGAAATCCGTTTCCATCCCATTTCAACGCTTTAATTGCTGTATGACGTTTATTGCAGAATAGGAACAAGATAGTTCCGGAATAGGGATCCATTTTAAACTGCAAGGCAACCATGGCCGTCAATCCGGTAATCTGTCTCCGAAAATCCGTTGATCCAAGGGCAAGATAAATATGTTCGACGCTATCGGCCATATGCTGCATCATAGTTTCCGTATAACCTTCACCAGTTCAGCTAAGGTAATTGCATTGAAACCCTCCGGTATGCCGATGGAATAGTCTCCAAAGGATAAGGAAAATTCTGCTTTTAAAGACCAGGTTTCTTTCGTGCTGTTTTTATTTTCTGGTAGCAGAACCACTTCTGCGAATGTATCACTTCCTGCCTCTTGCTGTTCCAGAAGTTTAAACTTTTTTACCCAGTAATGGTAAGCCGTCTTCTTCAGCTCATTTTGTAGGCACCACGCCTGTATACTCAGTCCGCTCTGGCAGCATTCTTCAATGCGATCTCTCCAAAGCTGTTGTTGGGCTAAATCTCTAGCCATAAAAAAACCTCCTATCGGGTATTCATTGTTTTTATCAGAATACCAAAGTTAGGAGGTTTTTTCGCTACGCTATTTAGTCCACCGCTTACTCAAGTATGGTATCTAAGGTATTATATTTGGAAGATAATCATTATCAATGCTATCTGTTAAAGTTATGCCTGAAGTAACTTTGTACTTCCAATAACTCTTGATAATCCCCCAATCCTTTGTAAGAGTTATTATATATGTTCCGTTTCCAATATTTTCAACGCTAGTTGAGAACTTTACATTTGCTGTTGAACCTACTGGCCCCCCAGTTGGGAGTTTCCTTGTAATAATTTCTGCTGGGTTTGCAGGGAAGTCTGGATGTTCTTCTATCAGTTTAGAAATTGCATCTGCTTCGCTAAATTCCTTTGTTTGATAATTAATACTTGATCTATGCCCTGTAATTTGTGAAACATCGGCATCAGAAACCATGGTGGGACCGCCAAGAGCAGTTACAACTGCATTTACCTCCAGTTTGGCCTGGACATCATGAAACGCTGCTGTAGCGCCATCGCTATTAGTATCGGTGAGAATAATTGGGGCACTTGACTCAGCCGCCAAAGATGAAGCAACAAGTGAATCGACCAAGTGAGCGTCTGTACCATTGGCAACGTAGACATGACTATATTGATAATTTAAGGCATTAAGTACGGCCTGATTCGTAGCGAAACGATCTGCGCCAAAAAGATGAGTAGCACCAGGAATGTCGGCTACAAGGGTAGGTCCGCCAATAATATAGACATTAGAACCTAGATAGGCAGCTTCTGAAGCAGGAAGGCTTCCATCAGGGTTAGCTACCAAGATTGAGTAATTGTTGGCTGCGGAGTAAGAAGCTACTGATAAGGCATCCGCTAAGGCATCGTAACCAACTATGAAGGAACCGGCAGGCGCAGTTAGCTTAGATGAGATAGCTGCCGCTGTGCCGATACGGTCAGAACCTCTAAGCACGATGGCGGTTACACCGCTCATTGCATTCACTTGATTAACAACAGATTGGCTTATGGCACCAACTACATAGACATTTTTGACACCAAGTTTTAATAATTCATCTTTCGTGGCAGCCGTCAAAGTGTTGTTGTCTGTCAATAAGATTGGAGCCGTTTTGCCCGCTAACGGCGCTGCAGCCAGAGCATCAACTAAATTAGCATCGGCTGAAGGAGCTAAAATAGCTGTGTCAGCTTTAGTCCAGCCAGCATTTGCGACTTTAACTGCGGTTCCAACTCTGTCCGTACCGGAAAGTCGTGCAGTCGTTACCCCATTGGGGGTCCCATTGTCTGCAAAGGCATTAAGCTGGGCCATTGTTAAGGTCATACCTACGATAGCTAAAGAAGCTAAGGCTTTTTTTACTATTTTCATGTAGTGAATCTCTCCTTTCGTCTTTGACTAGCAGGGTTGATTTCTGTTCTCCAGGGTGTAAAGAGAATCAGTTCAACCACTCCGTCCGCATGATCCCTATTTATTACTATTTATGGTTTATTCTCCATTACTATACTAGTATCCTTCCTGATCTGACTGGTTTAACACAACTTCTTCATATCCATAGCAAATTATCTGGAGTTAGGCATAAAAACACCCAAGCCCTGAATGAGACTTGAGTGTCAGTTGGGCAGATAACTTGTCTAACTTTGGATAAAGATAAGTTTAGATAGTCTTTTGACGGCGTCTTCTTTTACCTTCTGCTTCAGCACCAGTTATTGTTTGTTTAACGACTTGGATAGTGATGGTAGCTACGGCTCCCTGTGGCCAGATATGATTTAGGGTCGTGGAAATATGAGAACACGGCTTTTATCGTAGTAGGGTGACTAGGGGCCAATTGTTTTGCTTATATACTAAACTAAAGATTGCAATTTCAGCAGGAATATATTGGAACAACGTAGAAAGTCTCTTTTAGCTTAGCATATTTATCTGATAATTAAAGAGGATTAGTTGAGTACCTTGGCAAAAGAGACGGGAGGAAAGAATTATGAATAAACTACTGAGTGTAGTTATAGCAACAATACTGGTTTTATTCGGGACAGTAGTACCCGTGTTAGCTGGAACGGTCAATGGAACCAACACAACATCACGTCTAGCTGGACAAGACCACTATCAAACATCCGTGGCCATTGCCGAATCTTACAACAATAACGGTGATTGTAATAATGTAATACTCGCGTCGGGAGATAGTTTTCCCGATGCCTTGTCGGCCAGCATATTATCAAAAAAAATGAATGCTCCCATTTTGCTCGTTGGTTCTACAGTAAACTCTTCTAGTGAAGCCTTCAACTATATCAGTTCACATGTGTCTAACACTGGAACTGTTTATATCATGGGCGGAACAGGGGTAATTGGGCCGGACTTTGAAACAAAGCTTGCTTCAATGGGATATAGTAATATCCAACGCCTCGGTGGTACGGATCGTTATGACACGAATATGCTCATCGTTAATGATGTTAATGTTTCTCAAGGTACGCCAGTGTTTATTGCCTCGGGTGAAAATTTCCCCGATGCTTTGAGTATTTCTAGTTTTTCAGGCTCAAAACAATATCCAACGCTTTTAGTCGGAGCAGATTATTTGCCTGAGAAAACTAAAAATTATATTCAAAGCGAAAAACCATCTGCAGTTTATATTGTAGGAGGGACATCCGTTGTTTCGCAAGACATTAAAAGCCAAATCAATGCCTTAGTTCCGGGTATTACGGTTACACGTCTGGCCGGTGATGACCGGTTTGGGACAAATGCCGCCGTCTTAAACGAGTTTTCACCTGCTCCTGCGACAATTTATCTTGCTAACGGAAATGATTTTCCCGATGTTCTCGCTGGGAGTGCGTTAGCAGCTAAAACAGGAGATCCAATTCTTCTCGTGGATAATCAACTTTCAACTTTGCCCCCCGCAGTTGAAGCCTATCTGAAAAAGTTCTCTGGTTCAGGGATTCAGCCTAACGTAATAGCTTTGGGCGGAACTGATGTGGTTTCAAGCATCCTGTGCCAACAGGCTAATGATGATTTAAAAAATTAGTCAGAAAAAAATGTTTATTCCAGAATTGCTCTAGGAGGCGGGACAGAGTATTATCTGGATTCCAGCGGTCATGTTTGGGCATGGGGGAACGGATCTTGTGGTAAACTTGGTAACGGGACGACGGGCACAACTCAATTAAATCCTTCAGATACTGTAAATCCAATTTATGGCTCAACTGCTCCCGTAGAAGTCTCAAAGCTCTCTAATATAGTTTCAATTGCAGCTGGGGACTCAAACGGATACGCACTGGATAGTTCCGGCCATGTCTGGGTTTGGGGATCTGTTCAGAGCATCCCCGATGGGTCAATGAACTCAAGTATTCCAGTACAAGTCTCCACCCTCACGGATATTGTGTCTATTTCTGCTGATGCTCAAGGGAGTGAAGCATTTGCCTTCGATAGCTCTGGCAAAGTCTGGGCTTGGGGACATTTCGGTAGTGGTTTTATAGGGGGAGGGACATCGTCTCCTTTGACAACGGATAGTCAACCAATTGTCCCAATTCAACTTTCTAATCTAAAGAATATTGTAGCTATAGCTTATGGCGGTATTGGAGATAAAAACAAACAGTCTTATGGGGTTAGTTCCGCGGAACAGATTTGGTACGCTCTTGATAGTTCGGGTCAGATTTGGGGTTGGGATTTTATCGGCAATCAGGCTAAAGACGGGATTCAAATTACCCCCGACAAAGTTTTAAACCTTTCCAATATTGTTGCAATTGCCGGAAGGGGAGCAGATCATAGGCAGGATCTTGAAACATCTGGGTACGCCCTTGATAGTTCAGGTCATGTTTGGGCTTGGGGAAATGGAGTAAATGGTGAACTCGGCAATGGGACGATAACTGATAATCAAGCGACGCCGGTCCAGGTTTCAAATTTATCTAATATCGTTGAAATTGCGGGAGATGGGCTACACGGTTTTGCCCTCGATAGTTCTGATAGAGTTTGGCTGTGGGGAATTGATACCGGTGGACAAACAAATGGTATTTCAAACGTTCCAGTCCAAGTCCTTGGTCTTCCTAAATAGTGTAAATCAGAAGAATGTCCTCTTCACACATTGAGGCACAGACCAAGAAATAATGCTAGAAGTAATGTCATAAAATGCCAAAAGTCACCCTCAAGCAAATGATGCTAGGAGGTGACTTATTTTTATGCCCAGATATGATGGGGCATGTTATCGTGAGAGTGAGATGTGGAAGAACTGTGCTCACACTCAGGGGGGCCGTGTTTTTTACTCAAAAAAATTATAGAATTTTGTTAACCAACTTTTTAAAAATAGAGATTACGTGAATGGGGTGGCCTCAATCGCGAATGGGTCGTGAAATAGGGTGGCAACTCGGTGACATATTAGAATCAGCATTTTATTTTCCTTGGCATCAGGCACACGTGAATAGGTATAGGGGTGTAATTTAGCTCAGGGTGGCTCCTTCTTTTCGTACTCGGTCATCATTTTTATGAAGTTGGCAATTTTAACAACAGATTTCCCGACAGGGCATTGATCCTCTTGCCCACATACTTTTCAAGATGGTTCAAAAACTGATCAAAAAGAGAAGTCCCAAGGTCTCTATGAGATATTAGCTGATCCAACTTTGGATCATGTTTATGTTGTGCCGTATGCACCTTGCACAACAAAAGAGGCAAGGTATTTAGCCTTGCTCTTGTGCTTCATATTCTTTGACCTTCCTGTAGAACGTGGCCTTGCTCAATCTGAGCATTGCCATTGCCTTCACTGCTGTGATTTCTTTGTTATCCTTCCATTGCTGGTAGACCTCTGTAAACCTGTCTGAGACATCTATTGTAACAGGTCTACCAATGCCCTTGCCGTTATTCCTTGCCCTCAGTGATGCAATCCCTTCAGCTTGCCTAGACCTGATCTTGTCTCGTTCCTTCTGAGCCATATATGACAACAGTTCAAACACGATGTTGCTGATCAAAGTCTTCTCCAAACTGTCCTTGCTCTTTGTGTTCAGCATCGGAGTGTCAATAATGATGATCTCAACACCCATTTTGAGCAGTGTGTTCCATTCTTCCTTGATCATGGTCATATCTCTGCCTAGCCTATCCAATTCTTTAATGACTAGTGTGTCACCTGATCTAAGCAATGAATCTCTCAGTGACATGTACCCAGCTCTGTTGAAGTACTTACCACTGGCCTTATCGATAATGATGTCCCTTTCATTGGCAACGTGCTTCATCAACTCTACGAGCTGCCTGTCCAAATTCTGTTCCTTAGTGGATACCCTGGCATAGCCGTAAACTTTGTTTGAACCATTTGCACCATTCATACCTCAAGACCTCCAATACTTACTTTTGATTCATAGTATCATAAGTGTATCAAAAGGTAAATAACATAAATGATACGTTTCATAATAATTTTCATAACCTTTTGCTACAAAATTCATATTCTAGAAGCCTTGGTATGACTGCATTCACGAAAGTGTGATGTTCGCATCAAAAGGTATACCTTGTGGTACGATCTTGATCTACCAACTTATTCGTTATCGGAGACCCCAAGTTGCAATTGCATTATATAGAGCCTAAAATTCGTAGGGGGGATGATGAATTTTGTTAGTACTTAACATAAATCCAAAAGCAGATAATCCATGCCCTATATGTGGGAATTTGGGTCAAAAGGTAAAGAAAATTACTGTAGAGTATCAGGTGGAAAATAATGTAACACCCCATGGAGAACAGTTTTTTCTATGTCGAACCCCAAAATGTGAAGTTGGTTATTACACCGAAGACGGGAAGATAATTAGCCAAGAACAATTAAAAAACAAGATTTGGTTTAAGGAAAATATTCCTTTCCCTATTCCTATTTGTTATTGTGCAAACGTAACAGAAGAAGAAATCCTTTACCACGTAGCTAAGGTACAGTGTTGTTCTACCTTAGATGATATTAAAAGACACACAGGGGCAAATACAGGGTGTGAGTGCATAACAAAGAACCCTGCAGGTGGCTGATGTGCTCCAGTAGTGCAATCGGTGATTGCCAAAGGTTTAAGTATGAGAAATAAAAACGACTTTAGTGCCTCGTAATATTTGGAGGGCTGGTTGGCTCTTTGGAACAGCTCAATATACAAAACACGTTTACAGTCATAAGATTTAAAAAATAATCAAGCTGATCCAGATTTTAGAGAATGGGATTGAGACAATGAAATGAGCCATTAATTGATCGTTGGTCAACTTGTGTCAGTTAAATGCCAAATTTCTAGGTTATGAACAAATGTCACAAATAAGTGCTACATTGATAATGAACTAAGATATTATTTTCAGCCGATCTGGGATGATTACACCCAGTTATCGACCGATTTCTCACTTTACTACACTAAAGGATGCATCCTATTTTGATGAGGAAACTAACCCTAGGAGTTAATCACCACTTAAATGACACTACTTACGTAGGCGCTTCAGTTGATCTTAGAATTCATCGTTAGGGTTCTATACTCAGGACTCCACCAATTTGTGTTGTTCCAGTCATAAAGAACTCTCCGTTGTTGTTTTAGTAGAAATGAATTATCGTCAGATTTTGTCAGTACAAAACAGTTGATGGTCAATGAAAGCTAATCGTATTATCTTACTTGAGGGGCTATTGGATGAATAGCATTGGTACTGATTTAGAAGCGTATTTTTCGTTTATTGGTTTTACGTGCCCACAATAATAACTAATGTATGCACTAGTGTTTATTGTAGGTACGAAAACCCTATATATAAAGTAACTGTTACCATCAAAAGAACGTCCCTTCCACATATACGTGTCTACCTTCAATAAATAAGCATGCTATGGTTTGATTCTTAGTAAATTGTATGAGGTGCTACGTAATGATGAACCCTAGTCGTAGGTTTTGAAATTTGTAATAAATTAACTCTTGTTATATCTCGAAATTTATGAATAAAATATAGATAAGCACTAGATATACGGTGTTTCCCCGTAAAAAAGCCGCACTAGACCCCGTTAAGAAATCGCACAAATGCGATGGTTAGCGGATTCTTGTGTGGAGCAACAAAAAACGCGACTCCCTTACGGAAATCACGTTTATCAGCTTTATGGTGCGGTCGAGAGGACTTGAACCTCCATGCCCTTGCGAGCACTAGAACCTGAATCTAGCGAAGTGTCATAGCTGACACTGTATTAACGCTAGACTTAGCAAATAGACGAAAATAGAAGGCGTAAATTTATTTATGTTTAGTTTGTATAACTGCATGACACTAATTCACTTGTTTTACCTACGTGTGTGTGTAAAATGTGTGTACACTCACGGGCAAAAAAGAGTTGTGGAATGTAACTCAAGTCGTTCCGTATTGAGGTTCAAAACAGAAATCGCGCATACAATCACTACCGCTATCTCACCTTAATTAACTTCAATATTTACATACGTTATCACTTAGTAGTTTACGACCTGTGCTTTAAATGCTTTGCTAAAGTAATGAGACTTCATACAAGTGGCGCTCGGGTTTTATATTAAGCCTAAGTGCCAGTTACTTTTTTGATAATCGAAAAGCAACTAAATACATTTGATATTTGCCACTATATATGGTACTGTTTTTATAGGAGGTGAAGCTGTTGAGCAAGCTTAAAAAGCTACTCGAACGTATTCGTAATAATCCTAAACATGTAAGATTTGAAGAATTGGACAAAATATTAATCTATTTCGGATTTACTCGACGTCAATCATCCAAAGGCACTAGTCACTATTACTACACAAAGGGAGAGAAGCTTCTCTCAGTACCATTTCACAAACCACATATTAAAGCTACATACGTTGAGCGGGCTATCGAACTGTTGGAAGGAGAGATTAATGATGACGAATAAAGGGTTTGACTATTACTTAGCTCTTCCGTATAAATACGCTTTATACCCGGCTGAAGAGGGTGGGTATGTTATTGAAATACCTGATCTGCCTGGTTGCATTACCCAAGCCGAGACCGCTGATGAAGCATTGGCTATGATCGAGGATGCCAAAAGGGGATGGATAGAGATAGCTTTGGAACAAGGCATCGAAATTCCTGAACCAGTCAAAGAAGACTACTCAGGGAAATTTAATGTGCGGGTCCCAAAGAGT